>CAUQHH010000010.1:0-22100 GCA_963517705.1 uncultured Campylobacter sp. | reverse complement strand
CAACTCCGCCTGCCCCGCCGCCTCCGGCACCGCCTGCGCCTCCTCCGCCTGAACCGGTCGTCACTCCGCCGGAACCGCCAAAACCGGTCGAGCCGCCTAAGCCGATAGAAAAGCCAAAACCAGTGGAGAAACCAAAACCGATAGAAAAGCCTGTGGAAAAACCGAAGCCAAAGCCAAAACCTACGCCAAAACCGGTTAAAACGCCTGAGCCTGAACCGGAACAGCAAGTTGCGCAAGTAACGCCGCTCACACAGCCGTCGCCGCCTACTCCTACGCCGCCCGCGGCACAGCCAAGCAGCGCTCCAAGCTCGAATGTAAAATCAAATTTACCGCCTAGCGGAGCGGAAACAGTTGGGGAATTTAACTTCGCGACATCAGCCGGCGACGAGAGATTTTCTAAAATCCAAAAGGCGATACAAAAGCACCACAAATACCCTAAACGCGCGCAAAAAATGCGCCATCAGGGCATCGTAGAGGTTAGCTTTTTGTATAAAAAAGACGGCAGCGTCCGCGACGTAAAAGTGATAAAAAGCTCAGGCTTTGAGACGCTAGACGAGGCCGCAGTCGAGCTCATAAACCGCGCCGCGCCCGATTTTCCGATGCTTGATCGCGACTACGTCATAAAAATACCGGTTAGCTACAAGCTCACGTAAATTTAAGCCGTTTTTGCGGCTTAAATTTCTACCTTTATTCTACAAATTTGACGCAAAAATAAACCGTTCTAGTTATAAATTTAGCGCTGATAAATCAGTTGTAATCAAATCAAATTTGACGCCGCAGCAGGAATCAAAATTTGCCAAATTTATAGCCCGAAATTTTAAATAAATTCGCCAAACGGTTTGCCCAAGCGACCGATCAAATTCGCGCCAAATTTAGCCGACGCCGATAAGTTAAATTTATGCCTAGCGATCTTGCCAAATTTTACTTAAACGCCCTTTTGTATGAGTTTTCTATCAGCTCAGAGCACCCTAACTCGCTCATGGCAGCCTGCGCAAAATTTGGATTTCGAAGCAGCTCTCTACCGTAGGCCACCGCGTCGCAAACGCCGCCTAGTAGCAGCGCCTCGCCCTCAGATGCCTTTGTGATGAGTCCGACCGCGATCACTGGGATACTAACGGCCTGCTTTAGGGCCTTAGCATAGCGGGCCTGATACAGCGGAGTAAACGCGGGCGCGCTATCCGTGCGCTCAAAAAATCCGCCCGCCGAGACGTGGATAAACGCCGCACCCAAAGCCTCGAGCTCTTTTGCCAGCCGTACGCTATCCTCTAGGCTCCAGTCGCCCTTCACCCAGCTATCCGCGCTTATGCGCATGCCGACGGGGATTTGCACCGCGGCTTTTATCTCGCTTAAAATTTCTTTTAGAAATCTCGTGCGATTTTCGAAGCTCCCGCCGTATTCGTCGTCTCGCAGGTTAATCCCGGGCGAGAGAAATTCGCTGATTAGATAACCGTGCGCGGCATGGATCTCGGTCGCGAAGTATCCTGCGCGCTCGGCTCTGATTGCTGCTTGGACGAAGCTTTGCTTGACCGAGACGATGTCATCCGCGCTCATTTGCCTCGGCGTTTTGTAGCTCTCGCTAAATTTTACCGCGCTAGGCGCGATCAGACCCTCGCACTCGCTTTTTCTACCGGCATGCGCGAGCTGGACGACCATTGCGGCGCCGTATTTGACGCACTCTTTGACCAGTCTGGCGTGTGCCTCCTGCTGTTCGTCGTTCCATAGCCCCAGATCGCGGCTCGTGATCCTGCCTCTAGGCTCTACCGCCGTGGCCTCGACGATGATGAGCCCGACACCTCCTAGCGCGCGAGCGGCGTAGTGCAAGCGGTGAAAGCACCTAGGGCAGCCGTTCTCGTTTTTGGCCTTATACATACACATCGGCGGCATGACGACGCGGTTTTTGATCTGCAGATCGCCGATTTTTAGCGGCGTAAAAAGCAAGCTTTGCATGAGAAATCCTTTAAAGATTATTTGCGGTTATTTTAGGATATTTGTTTAAATTTATTTAGTTGAGCGGCAAATTTCAGTAGCCGACAGGCGCGCGCAGTAAGGCTAACGAGCTGCAACGGCCTTTATTTTATTTCCATCAAATTTGAAAATTTACTCGCCACCGCTAAAAATAGAAACAAAGTACTCGTCTATGTCCACGCCGTCTTTTTTTCATCTCTTTTAGCCTTAGTTTTACGTCGGCGTCTTGCCAAAGTAGTGGCGGCAAGGCAAACATCACCCTATCAAGGTTAAATTTACTCATCTCATCGCGCCAGCCATCCCAGTGGTAAAGCTCGTAAAATTTAGATATCGCCGCAAAGCGCCCGGTAAAAAACGCGAGTAGTCAAGCTGCGTACCTTCCCATTAGCCGCTATCTGGTGCATAGTAAAAGATGTTGCCGGCTTTGCCATCAAATGCGCCGCCGTTTATCGCGAAAAATCCGCCCAAAATATCGTCCGCCACGAGCAAATAACTAGGAATCTGTTCAGCCTCGCTAAAACTTTTGCCAAGATTGAAACTGTAAATTCCGCGCCTCATCCGCTCACAGCCAGAACCAAGCACGCGCAGTCAACCGCCCTCAATCACGATGCTGTTGCAGTCATAAGCAAGCGCGCCCATCGGCGAGCGAGTGTAGTGACCTGAAACCCCAAAAGCTCGCTTTGCACCCTGCTCTCATCACGCGGTAAAACTTTACTCGTTCTTAGCTTATTTAGCCGCTATTCGACCAACTCCCAGCCCGGCTCATTTGTGTCTATAAGCTCGCCTAAAGCCCTCATCGCGCGCCCTTTGGGTCAAATTTGATGAAATTTAAAAGAAGGATTTGGCGAGTCGCCCCGCCAAATTTATATCAGTAGATTATTTTGCGTCCCAAGCTAGGATCGTGTTGCCCTCGGCGTCGGTGGCCACGTCGCCCATGCCCATGATGTTGTAGCCGCAGTCGACGTAGTGCACCTCGCCGGTCACGCCGCTAGCTAGGTCGCTAAGCAGATACATCGCGCTGTTGCCTACGTCTTGAGTCGTGACGTTGCGTTTTAGCGGGCTATTTACTTCGTTGTAACGTAAAATCATCCTAAAGTCGCCTATTCCGCTTGCCGCAAGCGTTTTGATTGGGCCCGCGCTGATGGCGTTTACGCGGATACCTCGCGCGCCAAGATCGTGAGCGAGATAGCGCACCGAGCTTTCAAGTGCTGCTTTTGCGACGCCCATGACGTTGTAGTGAGGCACGAACTTTGGTCCGCCAAGATATGTAAGAGTTAGCACAGCGCCGCCCTCTTTTAGCACCGGCAGCACCGCGCGCGTGAGGCTCAGTAGCGAATACACGCTCGTACCCATCGCGATATCAAAGGCTTCTTTGCTCGTGTTTACAAACTCGCCCTCTAGTGCTTCTTTTGGCGCATAGGCCACTGCGTGCACGACGAAATCTATCTCGCCAAGATCCGCTTTAATGCGATCCGCAAGGCCATCTAAATGAGCTTGGTTGTTTACGTCAAGCTCATAGACGAATTTACTGCCAAACTCCTCTGCGATCGGCTCTACGCGTTTTTTTAGCGCGTCGTTTAGGTAGGTAAACGCCATCTGCGCACCCTGCGCGTGACAAGCTTCGGCGATGCCGTAAGCGATAGATTTGGCGTTAGCGACGCCGACGATGAGGCCCTTTTTTCCTTTTAAAATCATTATTTCTCCTTTAAAATTTGCTTGGCTTTTAAGCGCTTTTTGGCGATTTTGTTAAAATTTTGCTCAGCAGACCATCCGTCTAGCCTACGCAAAATTTTAACTGCAAAGCCCCAAAAAATCATCTCAAAATCCTTTGCAATTTGAAATTTATAAATTTACAAAATTCGACAAAACGCCAAATTCAATAGCGGCAGTATCGCGAAGCTAGACTAGGCGGCTTAAAATTTTGCGACGGGAGTTACCATATTAGGTAATGACCGAGCAAAATTTTAAGACAACGAAGTATAGCGATGCGAGTGGGCGCGTATAAGCTCCAAAAACTTCGATGCGTCCCAGCTCGCAGTACCTACTAATACTCCGTCACAGTTCGCTATACCCGCTATCCCGCCGATATTTGCGATATTTACGCTGCCGCCGTAAAGTAGCGGCGCTCTCGTCTGCTCGCGGATGAAATTTAAAATCTCCTCTATCTGCTCCGTGCCAGCACTTTTGCCCGTGCCTATCGCCCAGATTGGCTCATAGGCGATCAGCAGCCGCTCGTAGCTAAGGTCGATATTTTTTAGCTGCTCGGCCAAAAACTCCTTCGTGCCGCCAGCTTCGTTCACGCTCAAATTTTCGCCGATGCAGTAGACGATCTGCCAGCCCGCCTTTACGGCAAAGTCGAATTTAGCGCGCAAAAGCTCCTCGCTCTCGCCTAGCTCGCGCCGTTCGGAGTGTCCGATCAGCACGCTTTTTACGCCAAACTCGTCCAGCATCACCTTACCGATCTCGCCGGTGTGAGCGCCACTTTCGCACGGGTAGAAATTTTGCGCGCCGAGTTTAAATTTATGACTTGCGCCATCAAACGCGCTAAAGGGCGGAAACACCGTCACATCGTCGTTTGAGCTTAAATTTGCATCTAAAATTTGAGCGTATTTAGCAAAGCTCGCTCTCGTGTGATTGCACTTTAAATTTGCTAAAAATCTCACTCCGCAGCCTTTCTAAGCGGTTTTATGCCGGGTAGCTCCTTGCCCTCGATGAGCTCTAAACTCGCACCTCCGCCGGTCGAGATAAAGGTCATCTCGTCGGCATCCCCGGCGCGCTCGACGACGTCGGCCGTGTCGCCGCCGCCCACGACCGTAGTTGCGTGAGTGTCGATGATGGCGTGGCTCATTTTGATGCTGCCTTTGCTAAATTTATCCATCTCAAAAACGCCCATCGGCCCGTTCCACCAGATGGTTTGCGCGTCGGCTATGACCTCTTTAAAGAGCCTAATCGACGCCGGTCCGATGTCTAGCCCCATCCAGCCGCTAGGTATTTCTTGAGCGGGGACAAATTTCACGGCGCTTTCTGCCGAAAACGTCTGAGCCGCGACGACGTCTACCGGCAGGTAAATTTTAACGCCAAGCTCCCTGCCCTTGCGTAAAATTTCGCGCGCGTCCTCGATGAGATCTTCTTCAAGCAGCGAATTTCCGATATTTTCACCCATTGATTTTAAAAACGTAAACGCCATGCCGCCGCCGATTATCAGCTTATCCACGCGTGGAAGCAGATTGTGTAGGGCTTGCAGCTTGCCGCTAACCTTACTACCGCCAACGACCGCGACGAATGGGCGTGCAGGGTGCTTGATGAGATTTTGGGCGAAATTTATCTCCTTTTGCAGCAAAAATCCCGCCGCTTTGTGCTTCTCGTCGTAAAATTTAGTGATCGCCTCGACCGAACTGTGAGCCCTGTGGCAGACGCCAAACGCGTCGTTTATGTAAAACTCGCCGTATTTAGCGAGCTCGGCGGCTAGCGCCTCGTCGTTTTTGGTCTCGCCCTTTTCAAAACGCAAATTTTCAAGAAGTAAAATTTCGCCAGGCTTTAGCGCGGCGGCTTTAGCTTTGGCATCGGCGCCGATGACGTCCTCGGCAAATATCACGTCTCTATCAAGCAGCCTAGAAAGCCTCTTTGCCACGCCTCGTAGCGAAAATTTCTCCTCAAAGCCGTTTTTGGGACGTCCTAAGTGGCTGGCCAAAACCACGCTGCAGCCGTTATCCAGGCAGTAGCGGATAGTAGGGATCGCCGAGCGGATACGGCGGTCGTCGGTGATGTTTAAAAACTCGTCCATCGGCACGTTAAAATCGCACCTGACAAATACCTTCGCGCCGCCCAGCTCAAGGTCGTTGATCGATAAAATTTCACTCATTTTTAGCCCTTTAAATTTACTTTGTAGCTACAATCTTAGCTAGATCTACGAGTCTTGTCGAGTAGCCCCACTCGTTGTCGTACCATGCAAAGACCTTCACCATATCACCCGCAATAACCTGCGTCGTGTCGCTCGCTACGATGCTGCTGTATGCGCTCGTGCAAAAGTCGCTACTAACTCTATAATCGTCATCGACAAATAAAATTCCCTTTAAATTCGACTCCGCAGCCGCTCTAAACGCTTCGTTTATCTCCTCTTTGATAGCAGGTCTTTTTAAAACCGCCGTTAGATCGACCATAGAGACGTTAGCGACCGGTACGCGCACGCTTTGTCCGTGCATCTTGCCGTTTAGCTCGGGAAGTACTTTTGCGATCGCTTTTGCGGCTCCGGTGGTCGTAGGCCCGATATTTAGAGCCGCAGCGCGCGAGCGGCGGAAGTCTTTGGCCTTCACGTCTACTAGGCTCTGCCCGTTGGTGTAGGCGTGGATCGTGGTCATGAGCCCTTTTACGATGCCGAATTTATCGTTTAGCACCTTTGCGACGGGCGCTAGGCCGTTTGTGGTGCAGCTTGCGTTTGAGACGATAGCTTCGCCTGCGTATTTATCGTCGTTTACGCCGACTACAAACGTCGCCGTGTCGTCTTTTGCCGGAGCGCTCATGACGACTTTTTTGATGCCGCGAGCTAGATAGGGCTCGCATTTTTCAGTGGTCAAAAACTTGCCCGTGCACTCCAAAACCACGTCTGCGCCGTAGTCTGCGTAGCTAAGCTCGTTTAGATCTCTTGTTGAAAAAACTCTTATCTTTTTGCCGTTTACTTCTATAAAATCGTCGCTTATCACCTTAACGTCTTGCTTAAATTCGCCGTGCACGCTGTCGTATTTGAGCAGATAGCGCGTCATGTCGCGTGTCGCCGTGTCGTTGATAGCGACAAGCTCAACGCCCTTTCGCTCTAAAATAATACGAGCAGCGCACCTGCCGATACGTCCAAAACCGTTGATCGCGATTTTTACCATGTTTAGCTCCTTGTGCTAGATTTTCTGGCCGCTTTAGGGCACCCAGAAAGGTTATTTTCGTACTTTTAGCTTTTTGCGCGTTAAATTTACCCGCCTTTGCTCGTCGCTAAGCGCGTAACTTTAAGCCGCCCCAAAGCCCACCTTTTGCAAATTTAGCCCTGCACGGACGCCAAAAGCAAGCCCGTCAAAGCCCAAAAATCCCCAAATTTTACAAAATCTCCATTTAATTTGCGCTTTATCGGCGAATTTTTTGATTTTCAACCGAAATTCACTTCAAATTCGATAAACTGCACCGAAATTTTAAAGGCAAATTTATGAAAATCGCGCTTTTTGGCGGTAGTTTCGACCCGCCTCATCTCGGGCACGACGCCGCCATCAGAGCCGCGCTAGAGCGGCTAGACGCGGATAAGCTCATCATCATGCCAACCTTTATCAGCCCGTTTAAGAGCGAGTTTTCCGCTCCGCCGCTGCTTCGGCTAAAGTGGGCGAATGAGGCTTGGGGCGCGCTGACAAAAGTCTGCGTGAGCGACTACGAGATCGCGCAAAATCGCCCCGTACCGACGATAGAAAGCGTGCGACACATACGGCAAATTTACGCTGTGAGCCAGCTTTATCTCATCATCGGCGCCGATCACCTAGCCAGCCTGGATAAATGGCACGAGATAGACGAGCTCTTTAAGCTCGCAACCTTCGTCGTAGCTAGCCGCGGCAACGTAGCCGTGCCTGGAAATTTTAAAATTTTAAACATAAACGCGCCCGTTTCGTCCTCGCAAATCAGGCAAAATTTGGACAAAAGCCTGATGATACCGTGTATAGCGGACGAGGCGGCGAAATTTTATCAAGGAAAAACATGCAAGAAAGAATCGAACGAATCATCAAAATCCTAGACGCCAAAAAGGCCGAAGCCATCGAGGCTATCGACATGAGCGGGCGCGAATACATCGCAAAATGCGTCATCATCGCCACCACGATGGGCGAGCGCCACGCCTACTCGCTAACGGACGACCTAAAAGAAGGACTAAAGGACGAGGGCGAGCAGTTTTTAGGCATCGAAAGCTCCGGCGACTGGGTCGTGATCGATCTTGGCGACATACTCATCCACCTCATGAGCGCGCAGTACCGCGCCAAATACAACATCGAAGAGTTTTTAAGCAAGCTAAAAGAGGCGAAAGTCTAAGTCAAATTTAGCCCGCCGCGCCGGTAGCGTCAAATTTGCCTAAAGCATGCAAGGGCGGCAAATTTGACCAAAGCCGCCGCTGCTATAAACGGTAAAATTTGCTTGATCTCGCAAGGCTGCGCGTTTGAATATTTGAGCCAAAAGCCGACATATAGACTTCTACTCTTATTTAAATTTGACCGATTTTAGAAAGCTATTTTTGGACGCGATTCCGCTAGGCGGCTTCTTGCTAGCAGCGAGCGCAAAGCCCTCAAATTTAATCCACGGAACAAAAAATGGAACTAAAAATTTACGCTAGATTTTTCCTCTCAGCAAAATCTCTCGCGGCAAAAATCCAAACGCTAAATAAAATCAAAAACCATCTTACAAAATTTGACTTTGAGGCTGGCGATCAAGAAGGGAAGTTTGCGGTCAAATTTGGCTCTCCAAGTCGGTAAAAAAGGTAGGAGGCGTGACCTTAAATTTAGCCCAAGAATTTGGCAAAAAGCGGATGGCAAGCGGGGATGTAAAGCACTAATTAGACGCGTTTTACCGCGCTTTGGTTTTACAAAAACGGGCAAAAAGGAGCTAAATTTGAACTTTTTAATACGAAAAAGTAACCGATTTTAGCGCGCTACGGTCAAGGCAGTTTTGGCGCCGAAATTTAAAAGCCGACTACCATGAGTTTTTCCTGCGTTTTTAGCGATTATTTTATAAATCAAAAGGCCATCTTAAATCTAATTTTTATATAATCAACCAAAGTCAAGATAAAGGATACTTATGTTTAGAAAAACTTTTGCTTTATTGATTGCGCTCTTTGCGGCGCATTTGTTTGCGGGCGACGCGTACTTGCACACGAGCGAGTCAGCCAGAAAGGGCATAGCGCAGGCTCAAATCGCGCTTCCAAAAAACGTCACGGGCGGCGATATTTACGTCGGACTTTTTAAAGACGCCCCAAAGACGCAGGCCAAAGCGCCGGTCGTAGTTTTCCTACACGGCTCGTCCGGTATCAACAACAAAATAGGCCTTGACAAATGGCAAGAGTGGCTCGCAAAAGAGGGTATAGCAAGCTTTATGTTTGATAGTATGGCTCTGGAAAACAGGATAACATATAAATCTCCGGCGGATAAGGAGATTTACGAAAAAGTCCATTCGCTACGCTCTAGCGAAATCAAAGTCGCCCTGAATGCACTAAGAAGCACGGAGTGGGCAGATACGAGCAAGCTGTTTTTAGCCGGCACCAGCGAAGGCGCAGTGGCTGTAGCCAGATACGATGGCAAGTACTTTTTGGGCAAGATTATAAACTCTTGGTCGTGCGAGGAGAATTACTTTGTAAAAGAGCATAAAACGGCGCTTAACGATACGCCGGTTTTAAATTTAATAAGCGATCAGGATAAATATTTTTCTCAAAAAAATAGCTATCTAGGCAACGAAAACGCCGCCGGAAACTGCGCCGCAACCTACGGCGACAAGAAAAACGCGATAGTTTTACTCTTGCCTAATGCTCCGCACACGCTCATAAATTTGCCCGCCGCGCGCTTTGCGACCGTTTCTTTTATCAAAAGCATACTTGAAGGCACGTTTGACACCGATACGGTCGGTGACTAACAACTGATAAATTTGCGGCGATGAGGTCCATAAATTTTGTCGCCGCGCTTTTTGTCGATGCGTAAAATTTGAGCCGAATTTTAGCGGTCTCGCGGCAAAATACTTCGCTTTAGATTTTTGTATTCAAATTTGGTAAATTTGTTTTAAATTTTAGCATTCAAAATTTGAGTCAAATTAACCAAATCTTAGCTCCACATTTTATTTGTCAAGACCGGCATTTTAAAAACGTTAAAATTTGAGCCGCTATGCCGCGCGCCTCTTACCACCGATAAATTTTATCCTCGTAAGCGATCAGTCTAAACTCCTCTTTGTGGTTGCCGTTGCCGATCGTGTGGCTGTCTTGGCCCGCGCCGAGGCGTAGTTTATGCAGCCTGCCGCCGTATGTACCGACGAATAGCACGCTGCCGTCCTCGCTTAGCGCCATAGACTTTATCGTACCGCCTAGATAATGACGCCAAATTTTACGCCCGTCCTTGCCGACTGCCTTGATGTAGCCGTATGCGTCGCCGAGGATGTAAAAGTCCAGTGTCGCCACGCCAGCATAAACCCTCATCGCATCGTCGATCAGCGTGAAATTTTTCTCGCCCTCTTCGTCATACGAATAAGCCTCAATCTCCAGCCCGCGCTTTAGCAAAGCCCTATCCACGCCGATCGTAACGCCGTTGTAGAGGTGGCAGGAGTTTGTTATGAGCTGCGTATCGTCCGCGCTAAAGAGGCAAAAGTGCGGATAGGAGCTCTGCGCGCCGATATCGCCCAGTCGCTCGCCCTCGCTATCCATCAGGATGTGGTCGTCGCACTGCTCGCCGGCGACGATGAGAGCGTTGTCGTTTGAGAGGGTCGCGTTGGCCATATCGATATAGAGTGCAGCATTGCCGTCATCGTCCTCATCCTCGTAGATCGGATGGATAAGCTTCGCGCCGCTTTGCGAGATCAAAAATATCCCGTCGTGGCAGCTCAAAAGCGCCTTGCTACCGTCGTTAAAAGGTAAAATTTCAGCCTCGTCGTATGTTAGCTCCACGTCGTGGCTAAATTTCGCGATAGGCTCGCCGCCGCCCTTGCCGTCGTAGCCTTTTACGAGCTCTATCTCGCCTCTCCTAAGCAGGGCGTAAATTTCGTTTCGCTTGGACTTGCCCACGGCGATGACGCCCTTTGCCACCTCGCTCACGCGCTCGCCTTCTAGCAGGTATAGCTTCTTACGCCAGCCTTCAGGATAGCTTTGCGAGACGACAAAAAGGACGTTCTCGCCGCCAAGAGGGCAAATTTGATCGATGTCTCTTAGCTTGTTTTTAAATTTTTCGTTTTCGCCACTGAAAATGACGTTTGAGGGCGGAAAATCGGCCCTAAACTTCTCCGTCTCGCTCCGCTCGTTGGCCTCCTTTAGCAGCTCAAAAACCGCTTCGCAAAGCTGCGTCATACCATCGCGCTCATCGACCGGATCTTCGCCCTTGTAGTCGTCCCAGCCGTGGACCTCCGCAAACGCCACCATATCGTTTACCTCTTTGGCGTATTTCTCGCCCTTTTCATTCCACTCTTTCTGCCACTCCGCCTTAAGCGCCCCGTAGTCCAAGTTTTTCATTGATTTTCCTTAGGTGTGTTATCTCGCTTTTTGGTACGATTAGCGAGGTTTTATAGCCAAATTTAACGTCCATCAAACTAGCAAATTTATAGCGCGGCGATCTATCTCGCCTGCTAACTCCGCCAGAGTTTTTCTACCCGCGCGGCATCCTCGCGTGCTAGCTCAAATCCGAAAATATCGATATTTTCAAGCAATCGCTCTTTACTGCCGGCGTTTACTATCACGCAGGCTCCGTGCTGCACAAGCCAGCGCAAGATGATTTGTGACTGCGTTTTACCGTATTTCTCGCTGATTTGCGCGAGTGCGGGCTCCTTTAGCTCTTCGCCTGGTTCATATAGCAGTTGCACTTGCACGTCATGGTCGGTAACCTTGCCGTGTGCAGCAAAGTGCCGTAGATAGGAGCGAGAGCGCGTCTGATAAACCGCGGGATTAACTTCGCTACCTTGCGCGATTTTGGCTAAATTTTCGGCCCCAAATTCTCCATTGTAATCGCAAATGCCGATCGACGCCGCAAGTCCCTCACGGTAAAGACGCTGCAAAACGCGCCAAGCAAGGCTAACATCGCCCGCCCCCGTACGCAGCAAAAGTAGATCGACGTAGTCGGTATTTAATTTTTTTAGCGAGCGTTCAAAGCTTTTTATCATGCCGCTTTCATCGCCGTTTTGAGCACCGAGCGAGCTTTGGATAAATAGCTGTCCGCGCTCTAAGCCGCTAGCCGCAAATGCAACTGTTGCACCCTCCTCGTCTCCGTCCGTATCGATCAGGCGGTAACCTAGCCCAAGAGCCGCCCCCAGCGCATTTTTGTCTTTCAAATCATCAAATTTACTCGCGCTAAGTCCGACGATCGGCATCAAAATTCTATTATTTAGCGTGAGATATGGAGTCATCGCGGCAAGCCTCTCACCGAGATTTTTCGCGCCGCTTAGATCTACGCCGTCCGTCAAATTTGCCGCACTAGTTTCGCCAGTCTGCTGGGCAAACAAATTAACTCCCACAGCAAACCCAGCCGCGCAGGTCGCCGCGCCCTTTATGAAGTCCCTTCTTTTCATTTTCGCTCCACTTTTGATTTTACCGATTGCTTGGCTAAATTAAATTTGCAAATCAAACGGCGCCGTCGCGCCCAAATTTGCTTAAAATTGCGAAAATTTAAATTTGATTCCACAAAACGAGGTCCGAAAAAGCCGCACTTAGATTTAAATTTTATCTAAATGCGGCCGAGTAGAAATTTATGCTCACCAAACGGAGTCCAGGGATAAAAAGTCAAATTCAGATCTCAAACGCGCAGGAGCTTGGCTGTCCGCCCTCAAATCCCTTTTTAAACCACGTCATGCGCTGCTTTGACGAGCCGTGCGTGAACGAGTCGGGCGTTACGCGGCCTTGGTATTTTTTCTGTAGCGCATCGTCGCCTATCGCGCTCGCGGCGTTTAGCGCCTCCTCGATATCGCCGTCTTCTAGCACCTTGTAGCGCCCCATGTAGTGCGCCCAAACGCCCGCATAGCAGTCGGCCTGCAGCTCGACCTTGACCTGCAGCGCGTTTTGCTCTACAGGGCTTTTCGTACGCGATTTTAGCTCGTTTACTTTACCGAGCGTGCCTAGCAAATTTTGCACGTGGTGTCCGACCTCGTGAGCGATCACGTATGCCTGCGCAAAGTCGCCCGCGGCCTTGTATTTGGCCTCTAGTTCTTCAAAAAAGCTAAGATCGAGATAGACTTTTTTGTCTGCGAGGCAGTAAAAAGGCCCCGTCTGCGAGCTCGCCATGCCACACGCGCTAGAGACCGCGTCTCTAAAAAGCACCAAACTAGGCTCCTTGTACTGCGCGCCGCCCGCCTTAAACACCCTGCTCCATACGTCCTCGGTCTGTGCCAGCACGGCTGAAACGAAGGCGACTTTTTCTTTCTCCTGCGGGCTATCTAGCGCCGCTCTTTGAGTGCTCGCGCCGCCGCCATCAAGTAGCGCGAGAGGGTTAAAGCCCATAAAATACGCGACCGCGCCGATAACCAAAACCACGCGACCGATGTTTGAGCCCAGCAAAAATCTGATAATCGGTATGAGTGCGCCCAGCGAGCTCATGCTGTTTACACTGTTTTGCCTTCTATCCTCGACGTTGTCGCTTCGTCTGCTGTCTTGCCATTTCATTTTTACTCTTTCATTTTGGATTTTTCTTTTAAATTTAGTCGCGAGTTGTGCTGTTTTCTTGTCGCTTGGCGCTAAATTTAGGGCATATTGTAGCGACTATTTATAAATTTATCGCTTTAAGCATGCTAGCTAGCTCAAATTTGATATCCGTAAATTTGAGTGAGTGAAATGCGGCAAATTTGATGGTGAATTTATACTTAAAGCAGGTAATGTAGTGAGGCGCAAAAAGTTCGAATCAGTCAAATTTGGCTTAAAATCTACTCCAAAATCGATTCAAAATTCGCTACAAAATTCTCACCGCTAAGATCCCAAAAACTATACCGATGCCGTCTGCGACGATATCTAGCAGGCTAAAATAGCGATTTGGCACAAACGACTGCATGATCTCTATCTGGATACCATAAGCTAGCAAAATAGCAACCTTTGCGCCCAAATTTAACCTATAAAAGCCAAAGTGCAAAGTAACGTAAAGTGCCGAAAAAGCGAAAAAATGATTTGCCTTATCCCAGCTGTTTTCGATGAGTTTTATCTGCAATGATGTGAGAGCTAGATACTCTATCGCTATTAAAAATACAAAGAAAAATGCGGTGGAAATTTTGGAAAGATTCATGGATTTTAAGGGGGTGTTTTAAACTAGAAGCGCCGTTTTAAGCGCTTCTAAATTTACTAATTTTATTCTACATCTTATCTTTTGCGGCGACGCCCATCAGCCCTAGAGCCGTTTTTATCGAGAGCGCAACGACGGCGAAAAGCTTTAAAAGCTCGTCTTCGTTTTCGCTGCCTACGACGCGATTTTCGTTGTAAAATTTATGAAAATTCGCCGCCAAGCTCTTTAGGTAGTCGCAAATTTTATTCATCGAGCGCGTGTTAAAACTATCGACTAAGATATCGTTTAGCGTGAGCGCCTCAAATAGCAAATTCTTGCTATCTTCGTTCAAATTTGCAAATTTCACGCCCGCGACATCGGCGACGTTTTTGCCAGCTTTTGCGAAAATTTGATTGATCCTGGCGTGCGCGTAGTTGATATAAAATATCGGGTTTGAGCTATCCTCGCGCTTTAGCTCGTCCACGTCAAACTCTAGGTGCGTGTCGCAGCGCTTGCTAAGGAATATAAATCTAAGCGCCTCGTAGCCGATCTCCTCAACCACGTCGCTCATCAGTACGACGTTGCCCGCGCGCTTGCTCATCTTGTAGGCTTCGCCGTCTTTTAGCAGGCTCACCATCTGCGAAAGTATGATCTCTAAGCGATTTTCGTCGTATCCAAGCAGATGCAGCGCCGCCTTCATGCGCGCGATATAGCCGTGGTGATCGGCACCCCAGATGTTGATGCAGCGGTCAAATCCGCGCCTAAATTTATCGTCATGATAAACCACGTCGCCGGCTAGATAGGTGCCGCGACCGTCCTCGCGCACGATGACGCGGTCTTTTTCGTCGCCCACTTCGCTTGATTTTAGCCAGATTTTACCCTCGCTCTCGTAGATGCCATTCTCGTTTTTTAGGCGATCTAACGTCAGAGGGAGCTTGTCATAGTAGCTCTTTTCGCTAGCCCAGTTTTCGATGAAAATTTGCGCATCGGCTAAATTTTGCTTGATCAAAACCAGCACTCTATCCTTGCCAAACTCGGCAAGTTCGAGATTTCGACCCTCGTCGTAAAATATCTCTTTGCCGAATTCTTCAAGTGCTTCTTTTGCGATAGGCTCGATATAGTCGCCGCGGTAAAATTTCTCCGGATACGTCACGCTCTCGCCAAACAGATTTTCACGCGCCCAAAGCGATATGGACGTGCCTAGAAGCTCGATTTGATTGCCTGCGTCGTTGATGTAGTATTCGGTTGCGATATTTTCGCCGATGTGAAGTCCGACGCGAGCTAGCGTATCGCCGAAAACCGCGCCCCTAACGTGCCCGATATGAAGTGGACCGGTCGGGTTTGCGCTGACGTATTCGAGCAAAATTTTCTCGCCGCTAGTTCCGCCGCCTTTTGCAAATTCGCTCGGGTTTGCAAGGCTAGCCGAAGCAAATTTATCCAAAAATGCGGGCTTTAGTTTAAAATTTATATAGCCGTTTAGCGCCGTAGCCTCAAAAACTTCGCTATTTTCAAATTTAGACGCTAGCTCGGCGGCAATAGCGACGGGGGATTTTTTGAACTGTTTTGCTAGACTAAAAGTAGGCATCGCGTAGTGCGCCAAGCCCTTATCTTTTGGCTTTTCCAGCGCAAATTCAAAGTCCACGGCGCCTTTTATTTCGTTTATTACGCTTTTTTTCAACGCCTTTCCTTACGCGTTTTTAGCTGTATCTTCAGTCTTTGCGACGGTTGCGGTTTCTTCTTTTTTCTCTTCTACTTTTTCTACGTTCTCAGCTTTTTTATCGTCTTCCATTTCTGATTTAAAGCTTTTTATGCCCTTACCTAGGCCTTTTGCGAGCTCGGGGATCTTTTTCGCTCCAAAAAGCAAGACCACGATAAGTAAAATAATAAGCAATTGTTGGACGCTTGGACCCATTTTTTCTCCTTTTGATTTTCGTTATATTAGCATAATTTTATCAATTATTCCATTTGTTAATAATCTCTTTTGCGTCTAAATTTGACGTTTTTAGGCGCATAGAGCGCAAAATCCCGCGCAAATTTTCATAGCAGCTTTGCAGATCGTCGTTTATCAAAAAAAAATCATACTCTAAGATATGCTCCATCTCACCTACCGCATTTATCAGCCGTTTTTCGATAGTTTCCACGCTATCGGTGCCACGATTTTGCAGCCTTGATTTTAGTTCGTTTTTGCTAGCAGTCGTGATAAAAACGGAGGTGATATTTTTGGCAAATTTTGATTTTGCGATATTAAAACCCTGCACGTCGATGTCAAAAATCGCAATTTTGCCCTCTTCAAGCGCCTTTAAAACGGGCTTTAGCGAGGTGCCGTAGTAGTTGCCGTGCACGCACGCCCACTCTAAAAACTCATCCGCATCTATCCCTTTTTTAAACTCGTCTTCGCTTGTAAAATAATAATTCACACCATCGGTCTCGCCTTGCCTCGGCGCTCTTGTTGTGCTTGATATCGAAAAATAAAGATCGTTTTCTTCTTTTAAAAGACGGTTTAAAAGCGTGCTTTTTCCGCTACCGCTGGGGCCGGAGATAATTAAAATTTGCCCCTTCAACTACTTTTCCTCAAAGCTTATATTGATTTTTATGTTGAGATTTTTTAGCGCCTCTCGGAGCTCGCCGTCTTGTAACGAATTTTCTAGATTTTTAGCCACGGCGTCTGAAATTTGAGCCTTAAGCTCGTCTATTTTTGAGGCCGTTTGAGATTTGTGCGAGCCTAAATCCGCCGCCTCGCCGCTATCAAATCCGCCCTCATTAAGCGCTAATGCAATATCTTTTTCGCTGATTTGCTCGATGTCGCCATATTCGCTCGGATCAAGCTGCGGCTCTGTTTCAGGCTCGCCGATTTCTTGTTCTTCTTGCTCGGAGCTTATTTCCGTCTCGCCTTGCTCTTCTGCGGCAAAAATATCATCCGCTAGCTCATCGTCCAAAATATCTTGTGCTAAATTTTTCTCGCTCGCAAAATCCTCTTTCTCCGCCTCGCTCGCTACATCCATATCGTCTAGCAAAAACTCATCGCCCAAAGCGCTATTTTTGACCTGCACCTCTTGCTCGTCTGGCTCGTCGGATTTCATATCCATATCGGCGAAGATATCCTCTTGCTCCTCAGCTTCTTCTATTGCAAATTTATCGTCATTTTCCGCTTGCTCAAGGCTTTGCACAGCTTCGGGCTCGCCCGCGCTATCCATATCAACAAACTCGGCTATATCAGGCTCGTTCGCCGCCTCAAATTTAGTATCCAAAGGCTCGTCGCCAGTATCTAAATTTTCAGATAGTTCGTCCATCTTATCTATTTCGTCGATTTGATGTTTTATATCCTCGATACTACCGTCAAAATCAAGCTCAAATTTATCTTGAGTCTCTTCATGCTTATCTTCGCCATCTGCAACAAGCTCTGCTGCGCCGAGTTCAGGCTCGTCGGCTATCTCCAATTTGCCACCAAGAAGCTCATCCGGCATATCCAAATCAGTAGAAAGCTCATCAAATTTATCGTCTTTCGCAGCGATTTCAAACTCCGTCGGCTCATCGTTTGCATCGTCTAAATCCAGCTCATTGCCTTCGAGCTTCTCGCTTAGCTCGTCCATATCGTCGATTGCTTTTACGATCTCGTTTAGCTCGTCAAAGGCGCTATCTTTGACTAACGTCCCTTGCAAATCATCCTCAAACTCGTCATCTAGCTTAAACTCGCTTGCATCCGCTTCCATAATCTCGTCTTCAAATACATCCCCGGTTGGATCATCTATAAACTCAAATCCCTCGACCGACACTTCAGCGGTTTCATTATTATTTGTCGCAGCAGGCTGCTCGGCGCTCTTTGTTTTGCTCGCCAGATCCTCCACGATAGTGATAAATTCCGTCGGCAAAAACGGCTTTGGTAGTATCCTGTCGGCATATTCAAAGGTCGGAGAATTTTTAGAAGAAAGATATAAAATTTTATTTGCGAATTCTTTTAGGTTCGTCTCTTTTACATCAATATCGCTATCCAAGATAAGCACGTCAAAAACGCCGCCAAGCTCGCCTACATCGCCGATCTCGACGTATTCATAACCCATTTTGCTAAGAGCCAGCGTCGCCAAACGCGATACTGCGGGATTGGCGTTTACAAGAACGATTTTCACGAATTCTCCTTTTAAAACCTAAAAAACGTATTTTAAAACATTTTCCATTACTTCAAGCTTAGTTTTAGAAAAATAGCGACGGAAGATCGTTGATAACGCGAAGCACTAGCTGCCTAAAAAGCTCCATCATACCAGCTAGTATCGCGATCAGCACGGCAAAGCCGATCGTGATCTTGATCGGATAGCCAACGACTAATAGATTAAATTGCGGCATCGTTTTCATCAGCATACCAAAAATCAGATCCGAAAGTAGCGAGAGTGCCAAAATCGGGAAGGAAATGATAAAACCGAAAGTGAACAAATTTATCATCGACTTTGAGGCGTACTGCACGATATCTGGGCTCGGGTAAAAGCCGCCTAACGGAACGTGCGTAAGCGAATTTGAGATAAAAAGCAGGATAAGATGATGCCCGTCGAAGGCCAAAAATGTCATGAGTGCGAGGAAATTTATGATATTTGAGATCACTGGCGAGCTAAGGCCAGTCTGCGGGTCCAGCACCGAAGCCATCGAAAAACCCATGATCATCGATATCTGCTCGCCTGCTAGCTGCAAACTGGCAAAAACGATGTGAAGTAGCAGTCCTGCACAAACCCCCAGCGCCGCCTCGCTCACGATCTCTACGGCTAGATAGTAAATCTCGCCGCTTTTGATACTGGCAAGCGGAAACAAAAATAGCGTGAGCAAAAACGAAAATGCGGTCTTGACGCTCATAGGGATCTGCTCGTGCCCGTAAAACGGGAAAAATAGCATCAGCCCGCCGATACGCGCAAACAGTAGCATAAAGGTGATGACGCGCTCGGGCGCAAAAAACTCGACTAGCTCCACCTGACTCTTTCGTTTTAAATTTAAATGCCGTTATTTTAGGGTTAAATCCTTGAAAATTCGGTAAATTTGAAAGACAGATGAAAATGTGCGGAAATTTGGGCGTAATCAAGGGCTACAAAATACCGTTTTGTCTGCCAAATTTTATTCGTGCCGTTGTTGCTTTTTAAAATTTGGGCGATTTAAATTTTTGTTTTGGGTTAAATTGGAGTTTTGTATGGCGACGAGATATGGGCGTTAGTTTTGTCGATTGCCAAAGTCTCAACTAGATTTGCCGTAACAAATTTAACAAATCACCACGCTTTACGACGATTTTAGTCTCGGAAATAGCTCACAAATTTGAGCTTAAATTTTAAGCCATAAATTTGGCAAATCGTTGCTGTAAAAATATTTAAATAAGCTCGGGAGAAATTAAAGAGAATTTTTTATCTTCGAGGCGATAAACCTCGTCGCATCTTTGCGCAAGCTCGTTGTCGTGCGTGACTAAAACCAGCGCCGCATCGTTTGCTTTGATGTAGTTAAACAGCGTTTGCATCACTTCGTTTGCGGTCTGTTTGTCTAAATTTCCGGTCGGCTCATCGGCAAATATCACGCGCGGCTTTTTGCAAAGCACTCTAGCGATCGAGACGCGTTGCTGCTGCCCGCCGCTTAGCTCGCCTACTTTTTGGTTCATTACGCCGTCTATTTTTAAATTTGCCAAAATTTCATCGTCAATCTTTTGCGCGGATAAAACGGAGGCTAGCTCGATATTTTCGTGCGCGCTAAAGCCTTTAAAAAGATAGTGCGCCTGGAAAATAATACCAAAATCAAATCTACGAATGCGTAAAAGCTCGTTTGCCGATAGGTCGTAAAGCGACTTGCCGCCGTAGATAACTTCGCCGTTTTTTGGTCGCAAAAGAGTGGAAAGTATGTGGAGTATGGTTGATTTGCCGCAGCCGCTAACGCCAGTTATGGCGCAGCTGCCGCCGGCATTTACGCTTAAATTTACATCCTCAAAGAGCGTATAATCATACGCAAAGCCTAGATTTACGCCCTTTAAGATTTCCATAAATTTAGCCTATTTGAGCCGCAACCTCGGCTGCAAAGTCTTCGTTTTTCTTCTCTAAGCCTTCGCCAAGCTCGAAGCGCACGTATTTTACTACTTCGATCTTGCCGCCTAGCTCTTTGCTCTTTTCTTCAACTACTTGCTCGATAGTTTTTTTATCGTCCATTACGTAAAACTGCCCAAGCAGCGTAAGGCGCTGATCTAAAACGGTGTTGTCGGCGTAAAATCTCTCGATCTTACCAGGGATGATCTTATCCCAAATTTTCTCAGGTTTGCCCTCGGCTTTTAGCTCTTCTTCGATCGCTTTTGTAGCTTTTGCAAGCTCGGCATCGCCTATCTGGCAGCGGCTAGCATACTCTGGGATGTGATGAAGCGGCTTGCCTAGGCGTTTTAGCTCTTCGTTATCTTTTTCAAGCTCGGCGCGAAGCGCGATAAATTCCTTCTCGACAAACTCTTTGTCAAGGTCCTTGTAGCTTATAACGCTTGGCTTCATAGCGGCTGCGTGCATGCACAAATTTCTTGCAAATTCAGCTGCTTTGTTAGCGATTTCTGCGCTTTGGCAAGCTAGGCCGATTAGTACCCCTACGCGGCCGTTTGAGTGAACATAGCCGTTTACTACGCCTTTGTCGTCCGCTTTTATAGTCTCAAAGCGGCGAACGACCAAATTTTCGCCGATAGTAGCGATCTGGGTTTTAAAATAATCCTCAAATTTAACGCCGTTGATAACGCTTGCGTTTAGGCTCTCTACGTCTTTTATCAAATTCGTTTGGATGTGAGCCGTAGTGTCTTTGGTCAAATTTTGAAACTGAGCGTTTTTAGCGACGAAGTCTGTCTCAGAGTTTATTTCGCTGATAGTTGCGGTTTTGCAGTGGTCGCAAACGACAACGCTCACAAGACCCTCGCTGGCTAGGCGGTCAGCCTTTTTAGCGGCTTGACCTAGACCTTTTTCGCGAAGGATATCGACGGCTTTTTCCATATCGCCGTTAGCCTCGGCTAGCGCCTTTTTGCAGTCCATCATTCCAGCTCCGGTTGATTCGCGGAGCTCTTTTACCATTTGTGCGCTGATTTCCATTACTCTTCGTCCTCGCTGAAGTCCTCGGAGAAGTCTTCGTTTACAGCCTCATTTACGACTGCGTCTTTTTCGGCTTGGCTTACGGCCTCTTTGCCTTCTTCTAGCTCGCCGCCGTCTTTTTCAAGCTGAGAGCGTCCCTCGATGATAGCCTCGGCCATCTCTTGGCAGAAAAGCTGAACCGAGCGGATCGCGTCGTCGTTGCCAGGGATCGGGAAGTCGATAACGTCAGGATCACAGTTTGTATCGATCGGAGCTACGACAGGTATTTTTAGGCGGTTAGCCTCTTGTACGGCGATTTTCTCTTTTACCGTATCGATGACGAAAATCATATCAGGCACGGTTTTTAGGTTTCTGATACCGCCTAGAGACGCTAGAAGCTTCTCTTTTTTGCGGCGAAGCATTAGCGCTTCTTTTTTAGTTAATAAATTTATAGAGCCGTCTTCTTCCATAGCCTCGATTACTTCGAGTTTGCGGATAGATTGGCGGATAGTACCGAAGTTCGTCATCATGCCACCTAGCCAGCGGTGATTTACGTACGGCATGTCGCATTTTTCAGCATACTCTTTTAAAGTTGCGCCGGCTTGCTTTTTAGTACCTACGAAAAGTATAGTTTTACCCTCTGCAGCCGCGTCGCGAACGACGTTATAAGTGTAGCGGAAGTAGCGGATAGTTTTTTGTAGATCTATGATATAGATACCTTTTCTCTCGCCGAAAATGAATTTTTTCATCTTCGGATTCCATCTGCGTGTTTGGTGTCCGAAATGAACGCCGCACTCTAGCAAATCTCTCATTGTTACCATGAGTTTTCTCCTTGTGGGTTGCCCCGAAATTTAGGTTTCTCCTCCACACCCATTAACATTTGTTTTTTGACAAACGCAACCAAATTTTAGGACTGGTGTGTGTGAATTGAAGCTTGGATTATATTTAAAAATAACTGAATTAAAGCTAAATTTAATATAATTCAAGCGTCGGTGCAGTTAAATTTTACGCCGCAAAGATGAGATGACCGCAAAGGTCGCGAGCAAGATTATTTGTCAAATTTAGAACCCGCCAGATTTAAGAAAACAGCATTGCTTCAAATTTCACTCAAAAAATCCCTTTTTCACGAGCTTGCTCTCTTTCACGCAAAACTCCC
>CAUQHH010000009.1:0-23298 GCA_963517705.1 uncultured Campylobacter sp. | reverse complement strand
AACCGCCAAATTTTAGGTTATTTATTTTTAGTAGAGCGGTACATCGGGTGCTGATAGTCGTTCCTCTCGCAGCCCGTAGCCAAAAGCGCAAACATCAAAACAAGCGCGCTTAATATAACTTTTCTCATTTTCTACCTTTTTTGAATTTCATTTTCGCGCGATTATAGCAAATTTAGCCAAATTGCCAAAATATCCGCGACTAAATTTGACGGCGTTTTGGCTAGACAATTTTGCATCAAATTTGTAGCAGTTTTGCAAGAACCGAGCAGTATATACGTCAAATTTGCCAGGTCCCCCACATGCGACAGATCCGCACTCGCAGACAAATTTATTAGCCCAAATTTGTCCCACCCGCCGACTCGTCTTGCGACGCCTCGAGTCATAATATATTAAATTTTTATCCAAAAAAAAGTAGAATATCTCATCTTAAATTTAAGGAAAAATCCGTGTTGCAAGCATTAGCGCTTAGATATAGACCGCGAAATTTTAGCGAGCTCGTAGGCCAGGAGGCCGTCAGCACCAGCCTCACGCACGCTCTGGACGAGAGTCGCCTCACCCACGCCTACCTTTTTTCGGGGCTTCGCGGCAGCGGCAAAACATCGAGCGCGAGGATATTTTCAAAAGCGCTGGTTTGCGATCACGGCCCGACTAGCCAGCCATGCGAGGAGTGCGCCAACTGCATCGCCGCAAACGAAGGCCGCCACATCGACATCATCGAGATGGACGCTGCCAGCCACCGCGGTATCGACGATATAAAGGGGCTCATCGAGCAGACCAAGTACGCTCCGGCGATCGCTCGCTTTAAGATTTTTATCATCGACGAGGTGCACATGCTCTCCACGCCCGCGTTTAACGCGCTGCTAAAGACGCTCGAGGAGCCGCCGCCCTACGTCAAATTTATCCTGGCCACGACCGATCCGCTTAAGCTCCCGGCCACCGTACTATCGCGCACGCAGCATTTTAGATTTCGCCAGATCTCGCGCCCGGACGTCGTCGCGCATCTTGACTTTATCCTAAACCGCGAAAACGTCCCGCACGAAAAAGAGGCTCTCGAGATCCTCGCTCGTAGCGGCGCGGGCTCGCTGCGCGACACTCTCACGCTGCTAGATCAGGCCATCATCTATGCCAAGGGCGAGCTAACGCAAAGCGCCGTCGCGCAGATGCTTGGACTACTTGATCCGCAGCGCATAGAGGAGATCTTGGCGCTAGTTATGAGCGGCGACAAATCGGCCGTAAGCGCGGCGGTAGCGCAGCTGGAGAGCTACGACGCCGAGATGGTGATAGATGAGATAACGGCAAATCTCAAGGCGAATTTTCTCGCGCAGAGTCCGAAATACTCGCTGCTTTTGTACGAGAGATTTTTTAGGATCCTCTCGCAGGCGCGCTCGATGCTAAGCGTTAGCAGCGACGGCGGATTCGTGCTTGGCGTGATGCTTTTTATGATGATCGAGGCGATAAATCTAAAATCGATCGACGAGATGATAGCCGTGGACACGAGAGAAAAATTTGCGGATTCGCAGGCTCGCGCGGTTTCAAATTTCACGGGCGGACGAAGCGAGGTGGCTAAATTTACGGCTCCTGCGCAGACGGGTCAAATTTCACCCTCTGCAGACGGGTCAAATTTGACGGGTGCAAACGGGGCTAAACTCGCCTCGCAAAACGGCGCGACTGAGGTGCGAAATTTGAGCGCACAGGCCTTGGATAGCTCGGCAAATTTGAGCGCACAGGCGCCGCAGGAGCCAGGCAGCCAAATCGGCGCCGCGAAAACCCCAAGCCCAGCCTACGAAGCGTTTTTAGCCAAAATTTACGACCGCAGCTTTGATCTTGGCGAGTGCTTTAAAAACTGCATCGAGTTTTTGGATTTCTCAAGCGGCTGTATGAGTCTGGCTTCAAGTGCGGCGGGCAACGATCAGAAACGGCTTCGCGATGGCTCGAAGGTGATTTTGCAGATCTTGCGCAGTCTTTTTGGCGAGAGCGCAAAGATAAAGATAACTCCCAGGCAAAGCCCAGAAATAGGGGCACAAGAGCAAAAGGACGCGGCAAATTTGGATGACGAGCGCGGTGGTGCGGCAAAATCTGATGACGCCAAAACTGTTTCAAGCCATGAGAGTGGCAAATTTGACGCGGACGTCGCGCAAGAAAATTTCAGCCAAAACGCCCAAGCGCAAGATCCCTCAAATTTGACCGGAAATTTGTTTTCAGACGGTAGCGAGGATAGTGTAGTTACGTCCTCGGAGCAAAATTTAGACGCCAAATTTGAAAGCGGCGAGCAGGGCGAGCAAACGCAAAATTTGACGCAGCAAACGCAAACGGATGTAAATGACGCGGCTCCGAGCACGCAAGCTAATAGCGACTCGTTGCGCGACGAAACCGCGTCCTTAAATTTAAACGAAAACGCGGCAAATTTGACACAAAACTCGCAAATGCAGGCAGGTTTAAATCAACCGACCGAGCCTAAATTTGCGCCTGATTTTGAGAGTATGCGCGACGACACGCACGATTTTCACGAGGCATATTCGCTAAAATTTAAGACCGATGACGGCGCTCTAGCGGGAGCGGATCTGGCGTTTTTAGATGATGAGCTAAGACGACTAGAGAGTCAAAATGCCGCGAAAACGGAGCAAATACCAAGCAGCGCCGCTAAATTTAACCAAAACTATGCGCCGCAAACGGCAAGCTTTGGCGAGTCGCCGTTTGATCCTGATGATGTGAGCGAGATGTTTAGCGAGGCGGCCGAGTATGACGATGGCCTTTTTGAGCAAGACGCAAGTGAGTCTACAAGCGCCGACGCAAGGCAAAATTTGGATACGTCAAATTTAAGCGGCGATGAGTTTCAAAGCGAAGCAAATTTTGACGACTCGTTTTTAAGCGAGGCAAATTTAAACGCTCAAAATCCTGCGCCAAATTTGGCCGCAAAAACCCAAACCGATCCCAAAGTAGCAAAAAATCAAGCGGTTTTAAAAGAAGCCAAGCGACTATTTGGAGAGCCTGAAATTTTAGAAATTTGAGGCGTTTGATTTAGCTCGTTAAATTTGCATACCGTTTTGCTATTTTTGGCAGGGCGCGACCGTCAAAGCGTGGAACAACGGACTAAACGCCGATCAAAAAAAGCGCCTTGAACGCGAGCTAAAAATAGGCGTGAGTTTAGGCGAAACTACGCCGATGTTGGCGCAAAGAATAGCGCAGGCTTTACAAAAAAACAAACGCGACGCGACGGCGATAGCATTAACCGGAGCGGGCGCGATAGTAAGCGAGATCCGTCAAGCCTTTTTTGAGGCAAACGACGACGTCATAAAATGCTACAAATATCAAGCTACGCTAGATACTCGCACGTCCGAGCTATGTAGAGCCTACGACGGGCTAATATGGGATAAAGACTACAAACCTATCGGGCACGATTTTCCGTTTCGCAAACCCCGCGTAAATACTCATTTTAACTGCCGTAGTAC
The DNA here is from genome assembly GCA_963517705.1 of uncultured Campylobacter sp. Classification (GTDB taxonomy): domain Bacteria; phylum Campylobacterota; class Campylobacteria; order Campylobacterales; family Campylobacteraceae; genus Campylobacter_A. The sequence continues at coordinate 19,849 of CAUQHH010000009.1, read as the reverse complement.
CATAATACCGGTAACCAAAAGCTGGGATGAACTAGGCGTCGAGGGAATGGATGAAGTAAGCGGTCGCACGAGGTCAAGTATGAACGGCTACGTGCCGCAGGATATGACATTTAATGACTGGCTAAAAACCCAAAGCCCCGAAACGATAGAAAAGACGCTAGGAAAAGGTAGAGCCGAGCTATTTATGCAAGGCAAGATCACGATGCGAGATTTGATAACGCAGCAGGGGCGCGTGCTTGATTTGAGCGAATTAGCCAAGAAAAAGAAAATTTGGGAATATTCAAAGGAAAATATTAGGCATTTTGAAGTGCCTAGAGAATTAAAAAGGCAGTTAAATTTAAGCACCGACAAAATCAGAGGCTCGATTAAATATCTATACGAGCACCATAAAGATGACGGGATGTTTAAAGATGAAAACGAGGTAAAAGCTATCATTGCCGACGCTCTAAAAAATTACGATTATATCAAACCCTCAAAAAAGAATGGCGGCTTTATTATAGCCAAAGCTTTAAACGGCGATAAAAACAGAATGATAGATATTGGCATTTATCCTGACAGCGGCGTAATTTTTCACGTAAATAAGAAGCGTTGGGATAGTGATATGAAAGCATTTCAGAAAAACAGATAAGGCGGTGAGACCACCCACACCCTCACACGGACGAACAACGCAGCATAAAACTACGCGCCGAACGGGGCGGTAATGCTTTGCTAAGAAGCTGGGGTATTTCACTTTCGCTCAACCCTTTCGCCTTAACTGTATCGTAATTATACCATATTTTCACTACATTAGCTTAGAAACAAACGCATAGACGATAAAAAGATACAAAGCGATAAAAGGGAGTCGAACCCAATCATAACGAGGCTTACGCCTCCTCCTCTGACCCACTGAGGCATTATCGCTTTGATACTCTTATTATACCATATTTTTACCAAACCAACCCCATTTAAAATTTAAGTTACTATTCTATCAAAGGCAGTGCCTTAAATTTAACTCTTGTGGAGGACGAAATGGATATTGAGGAGCTAAAAAAGCAAGTCAGTGATTTGCAAGCAGAAAAAGAGAGAATGGAGGCCAAAAATAAAGAGCTTTTGGCGGAAGTTAAAAAGGTAAAAGCTAAAAATGCCGACGCGGTGGATGCCGAGAAATACGCCGAGCTTGAAGCTAAATACGACGAGCTAAAAGCAGAGAACGACAAGCTCGCTAAGAAATACGATACCGATACGAAAAAGCTAAACGCCGATCTAGCTAATGCTAACGGCTCGCTAAATAAGTATCTAATCGACGCGGGGCTAAGCGATAATCTCGCAAAAGCGGGCGTAAAGGCGGAGTTTTTAGAAGCGGCTAAGGCGCTACTGCGCGGCAATGCTAGCCTAAAAGATGAAAAGGGCGAGCTAAAAGCGTATATCGCGGATAAGCCTATAAGCGAGTTTGTGAGCGAATGGGCGCAAAAAGACGGCAAAGCTTTTATAGCGGCGCCTCAAGGTCAAGGCGGAGGAGCTAGCGGAGGCGGCGGTAACGTAAATGCCGGCGCTAAATGGGGCGGCACTCGCGAGGAGCGAATAGCTGCGATAAAAGAGAAATTAAATCTGCAATCGCCGCAAAGCTAGCGGTAAAATTTGCAAATTTGTCGCAGCAATAAAAGCTAAATGGAGGCGGTGCGTTCAAATTTAAGCAAAATAGCGTGCTCAAGGCGATAAATCCTGTAGATTTAGTGCAAGGCACTGATGGTAAATACGGCGAATTTGCTGCATTGACGAAAGCCAGGCGTATGAAAAATTTAAAACCAAATTTAATGGGACAATAAAAAACAAAGCTAAATTTGCAAATTTAACGTAAGGCTTAGAAAGCCTCGACATGCCGAATTTAAAGAAAAATTTAACCGAGTCGCGGCAAGATCGAGCTTTAAAGGCGTAGCAAGTTTAAAATTAGGCGACGGTTTGTAAATTTATAAAATTTAGAGTATTTTAAAGTAGGTCGGCGAGCCGAAACGACTCGCGCAAGGGTTAAATTTATCTAAAAATGCAACTTCACTATTCGTTTAGTATCGATAGAAGCTCTTTGTTGTCCTTGGTTTTTAGCATCTTGGCGTATAAAAACTTAAGCGCCTCTACGTCGTCCATCGTCGCGATCGCCGAGCGGATAGCCCAGATCTTTTGCAGTTCGTCCGGTTTTTGTAGTAGCTCCTCTTTTCTGGTGCCTGATTTTAGTACGTTGATGGCCGGGTAAATACGGCGGTCGGAGATGTTGCGATCTAGTACGATCTCGCTATTGCCCGTGCCTTTAAACTCCTCGAAAATCACCTCGTCCATACGCGAACCCGTGTCGATGAGTGCGGTAGCAATGATAGTGAGGCTGCCGCCGTGTTCGATGTTTCGAGCCGCACCGAAAAAGCGCTTAGGTTTGTGCAAGGCGTTTGCGTCCACGCCGCCGGTTAGTACCTTGCCGCTTGGCGGAGTTACGGTGTTATACGCGCGCGCTAGGCGGGTGATGCTATCAAGCAGGATGATGACGTCCTTGCCCATTTCTACGAGGCGTTTGGCTTTTTCGATGACGAGCTCGGCGACGCGCACGTGGTTCATCGCAGGTAGGTCAAACGTCGAGCTAAATACCTCGCCCTTTACGCAGCGCTGCATGTCGGTGACCTCCTCGGGACGCTCGTCCACGAGCAAGACCATGAGATGCGACTCTGGGTGGTTGCGTGCGATGCCGTGGGCTAGCTCTTTCATGAGCTCGGTTTTACCGCTTCTAGGCGGGGCGACGATGAGGCCGCGCTGACCCTTGCCAAGAGGCGTAAAGAGATCGAGCACGCGGCCCGTTAGCTTCATTGGATCATATTCGAGGCGAAGTTTTTCCGTCGGGAAAAGCGGAGTTAGGTTGTCAAATAGCGGGCGCTCCTTAGCCTCGATTAGCGGCATATAGTTTAGCGCTTCGATTTTTAGCAGGGCGTAGTATTTTTCCTGATCTTTTGGCTCGCGCACTTGACCCGTCACGATGTCGCCCACGCGCAGGGCAAATTTGCGAATTTGAGAGTTTGAGACGTAGGCGTCGTTTGAGCTGTCGCTGATGTTTGCGTCCACGGCTCTTAAAAAGCCGTAGCCGTCGGGCATAATCTCTAAAATGCCCGTAAAAAGTATAAATCCGCCTTGTTTGGTTTGGGCTTTTAGTATCTCAAATATCAAATCCTGCCTGCGAAATTCGCGCGGATTTTCGACGCCGACGCTGTTTGCGATCTGCACTAGCTCGTCTAAGCTTAGGATTCTTAGTTCTTCGATTTTGTGGCCGTCGACGGGGATATGAGTGCGCGAGTTTGGATATTTTTTGGTTGTTTTTTGATTTTCCTGCGCCGAATTTGCAGGCTGGGTTACGTTATTTTCCATCGTGTCCTCTTTAAAATTACGGAATAATTTTGTAGATAAATTTAAGTTTCAAAAGAAGTTTTTGAAAGTCACATTTTATAAAATTTTGGCTTTGATGTCAAGAAGTGATATAATCTCACCAAAAATGAAAAGGAATATCAAAATGATGGATTTTAAAGACGGTAAGCGCGAAAAAACGATCATAAAAACCGCGCTTATTGGCATAGTTACAAATTTTTTCTTAGCCGCGGCGAAAATTTTTATCGCCATGGTCTCAAACTCGGTCGCTCTGATATCAGACGCTGTAAATAACCTTAGCGATGCAGGCTCAAGTATCATCACGATTTTCGGCTCAAAACTAGCTAGCAAGATGCCCGACAAAGACCACCCCTACGGCTACGGCAGGACCGAGTATATCGGCGGTCTCATTGTTTCGGTTATCGTACTGATGCTTGGATTTCAGTTTCTAAAAACCTCCGTAGAAAACATCTTCGCGCCCGAGCCCACTAGTTTTACGATGCCGTTTTTTAGCGTTTTTGTTCTGCGCGATATTCGTCAAATTTGCGCTAGGCTTTTACTGCAAAAAGATCGGCAAATAAACCAAATCTATCTCGCCTAGAGCCGCCTCGCAGGAGGCTCTAGGCGATGCGATCATCTCGTGCGTGATCCTCATCACCGCCGGGCTGTCGTACTTCGCCGATATCCAGATAGACGGATATGCTGGCGCTTTGGCGTCGCTTTTTATTATCATAAACGGCGTGCTTTTGATAAAAGAAACTTTCGATAAAATCATCGGCCAGCGCGTCGAAAAGGAGATCAGCGACGAAATTTACGCCGCCGTAAATCGCTGCGAGATCGTGCGCGGCGCATACGATTTGATCCTTCATAACTACGGCGCGCAGCGATACGTCGGCTCGGTAAACGTCGAAATAGAAGAGCATTTGCCCCTTAGCGAGGTTTCGCAGAGGCTAAACGAGCTTTAGATTGAGATTTATAAAATTTACAGGATTTATCTGGTTTTTGGTGTTTATGGCGTAAATTTGGGGCAGGACGAGAGTCGCGCCTGTGTGGCGAATTTGCTCTCGCGCTTTAGCAGCGTGCGCGGATTTCACGCATTTTTTATAGATACTAAGAAAAAGAGCGTGAGGTTTGACGTGGTGGTCGATTTTGCCGAGAAAAATCTAAGCCGGCTACGCGCCGCGATCGAACGCGAAACGGCGCTAAGCTTTCCCGGATATAAAATTTTCATCGTGATAGATAGGGAGTTTGCGTGATGGTTGGAGCCAAATTCGAGCGGTGATTACGCTATAATCATAAAAATTTAAAGGATAAAGTATGAACAAATTTATTTTCGCTTCGCTGGCTTGCGCGCTTTATTGCGGTGCGGCGTTTGGGGCGGACGCGCCGGGATTTACGGCCGGTTTTAGCAGAGACGATGCCAAAAATGTCGTCACGGACAGTATCTATAAGCTAATGTGGCAAGACGGCGAGGAGATATTTAAGGGAACTTACGATGAGGCGGTAAAGTACTGCGAAAATTTAAGTTTTGCAGGATATGACGACTGGCGGTTACCAAGGGTAAACGAGCTAATCAGCATAACGGACAAAAGCAAATTTGCTCCTGCTATAAATTCGGCTTTTAAACATGCGGCAAACGATGGATATCTTATATATTGGAGTTATACCGAAATATCTTACGCTCCGCCTTCTATTTGGCGTATAAATTTCAATTACGGCGTCGGTATTAGTTGTGGTAAATCTAGTTGCGAGTCTGATACTTGCTTTGTGCGGTGCGTGAGAAGTTATTGGCTCTAAAATTAGAGAGTAAAAGGATAAAAAGATGAAAAAATATATGGCCGCTACGCTGTTGCTTTGCGGATTACTTAATGCCGAAGCGTTAAGCCCAACTTGTCACCGAGATAGTGATAAAAACGTAGTTGTATGTAGTGAAGTGAAGCTTGGTAAATTAATGTGGCATGATGAGGAGCAAGATTTTCAGGGTACTTGGGAGCAGGCGAAGGAATATTGTGAACAGCTTAAATTTGCAGGGTTTGAGGACTGGAGGTTGCCCGCCGCAGACGAACTGTTAAGCATTGCCGACAAAAATAGATCTGGGTCGGCAATAAACCCTGCTTTTAAATATGCGGCTCTAAAATGGCACTGGAGCTCCACGAAAAGTATTGAAAATTTGTCTGAAGCGTGGGTTGTGCACTTGAATACGGGATTAGATTCTTGGCGCGACATGTCCGAGCATCGTTTTGTTAGGTGCGTAAGAAACGATTGATTTGGCGGGCTATTCGCCTCAAATTTGCTTTTTGTCATTAAGGATGAAATTTGACGAGTCGAATTTTATTTAAACTTGCGGCTCATCAAATTTTGCAAGCATTAAAAATTCTCTCGTAAATTTGCCGGCGTTTTCAAGATGCGAGTTTTGGCTAAATCTGATCAAATTTACGGTTACGTCTATGCGTGAGCAAAACTTCTCAAATTTGCCGTCAAATTCAGGCGCAAGCGAAATCCACGCCAAAGCTTGCAAAGTCAAGCGAGGCTTTAGGAATTTTTCGTATAATCTAAAATCTTAAAACGAAAGAAAAAAGTAATCGATGGGCAAATTTAAGTGCGCGCATTGCAGGGGCGAATTTGAGCGCGAGGCGCTGATAGAGCGCGGCGGGGAGCTGTTTTGCTGCGAGGGGTGCGCGGGAGTTTACGAGATACTTAACGCAAGCGGGCTGGGCGAGTTTTACGAAAGGCTTGGTAAAACTACGCTAAATCCCGTCTGGGGCGCAAAAAACGCGGCGCAAAAGTCGCAGGAAGACCTCGCGGCTATTTATCAAAACTACGTCAAAAACGAGAACGGATTTAACAAAATCTCGCTCATCATCGAGGGCATCCACTGCTCGGCTTGCGTCTGGCTAAACGAGAAGGTTTTATTTGCGCAGAAGGGAATTTTAGAGGTAAATATAAACTCGGTTAACAATAAAGCCCTCATTGTCTGGGATGAAAACGAGGTAAATTTGGCCCAAATTTTCGCTCTCATCCGCTCTATCGGCTACGAACCCTACCCATACGACGCACAGGCCCAGGAGCACAGGCTCGCGGGGCAGAGGCGAGAGTTTTACGCGCGGCTGCTTGTCGGGATATTTTGCACGATGAACATCATGTGGCTGGCCGTCGCGCAGTACGGCGGCTACTTCACGGGCATGCGCCAGGATGTGCGCTCTATCATAAATTTCGCCGAATTTATCCTTGCTACGCCGGTGCTTTTTTACACGGGAAGCGGGTTTTTTAGGGGTGCTTGGGGCGCGCTAAAAAACAAAACGCAAAACATGGATAGCCTCATCGTCACGGGCACGCTCGCGGCTTACATTTTCTCGATCTACGCGATGTTTTCAAGGCGCGGCGAGGTATATTTCGACTCGGTTGCGATGATAATCACTTTCGTATTTATCGGTAAATATTTGGAAATCTTGAGTAAGAAAAAGGCCGCCGACACGCTTGATAATCTAAACTCGCTAAATTTAAACTCCGTTAGCGTCAAAAACGGCGACGAAATAATCCTAAAAAACGCGCAGGAGGTGCGTGTGGGCGAACTCGTAGTCGTGCGAGTCGGCGAGCGCGTGCTACTTGACGGCGTCGCCATCAGCGGCTCGGCGAGCTTTGATCTATCTAGCCTTAGCGGCGAGAGCACGCCTGCGTATCTTAGCGCAAAAGATGGCGAAAACGAGATAAAAAGCGGCTCGGTTTGCTTGGACGGCACGCTGGTTTATAAGGTCGGCGCCGTCTTTAGCGAGTCGGTGCTAGCCCGTATCATAAACCTGCTCGAAACCGCCGCAGCCAAAAAGCCTAAAATTCAGACACTCGCAGACGCCATAGCGGCGAGGTTTTCGGCCGCTATCACGGCGCTGGCGCTAGCGACGTTTGCGTTTTGGTTCTGGCGCACGAGCGAGCTCTCCGCCGCGCTCATCGTCGCGATCTCGGTCGTGGTGATCTCGTGCCCCTGCGCGCTGGGGCTTGCTACGCCGGTTAGCACGCTCGTCGCGCTTGGAGCGGGCTTTAGGCGCGGGATACTTTTTAAAGAGGCGCGCATCATCGAAAGCCTTGCCAAATGCGATACGGCCGTGTTTGATAAGACCGGCACGCTCACGTCGGGACGGCTTAAAGTGAGTAATTTTACGCACGCGGGCAAATTTGACGCAAGCGCGCTTTTTTCGCTAGTTAGCGGCTCGGATCATCCCGTTAGCCGCGCGGTGGGCGAGTATCTGCGCGCAAATTTTAGGGATTTAAAGATTTTAGAGCTAAGCGGCTTTGAAAACATCGCAGCGCGCGGAGTAAGGGCTAAATTTGGCGACATAAATCTAGCCGGCGGGAGCGAGAAATTTATGCGAGAGCTAGGGCTTTATGACGGCGCAGCCGTGCGCGGCACTAGCTATTTTTTCGCCGAGGACGGGGAGATCGCGGCGGCATTTGAGCTAGAGGAGAGTCTAAAAGATAGCGCCAAAGAGTGCGTGGACGCGCTAAAAAACGCGGGCATGCGCGTGGCGATGCTAACGGGCGATAACGAATACGCCGCAAAGCGCGTGGCAAAGGAGCTAGGCGTGGGCGAAACGGTCGCAAACGCTCTGCCCACTGACAAGGCCGCTTACGTAGAGAGACTGGCGCAGCAGGGCCGAAACGTGCTGATGGTAGGCGACGGGATCAACGACGCCGCCGCGCTCGCGCTCTCAAGCGTGGCCGTGTGTATGGGTAGCGGAGCGGCCGTGAGTATCGCAAAAAGCGACGTCGTGCTGATGAGAGATGATCCCGGCTCGCTCGCGGCTGCGGTAGCGCTCGCGCGTAAAACCTACCGCATCGTGCGGCAAAATTTGGCCTTTTCGCTCGTTTATAACGCCGTGACGATACCGTTAGCTATGGCCGGCTACGTAGCGCCCGCAGTGGCCGCGCTCTCGATGTCGCTAAGCTCGGTTGCGGTCGTGTTAAACGCGCTACGGGCTAGGAGCGAGCGATGAGCGGGGCGGTCGTGGCGATGATGATCGGGGTTTCTACACTGCTTGGCGCGTGCGGGCTGGCGGCGCTGCTGTGGGGGCTTAAAACCAGGCAGTTTGACGACGAGCGAAAGTTTTTGGACGGGACGAAATTTGACGACGAAGATGCGCTAAACGATGCCTATGAGCTAGAGCTGCGCCGTAAAGAAAAGGGGTATAAGTCGCCGGATTGAGGTTTAAATTTATGGCAAATTTTTCGAGACTTTGCCGCTAAAATTCGGTTATTTTGGGTCGTAAAATTTGCCGCGAAATTTGATTTTGAGCGTGGGCGGGATTTGCGTTTTAAATTTGACGGCGAGGATTTCGGACTCGAATTTGGACCGTAAATTTAATCCGTTGCGGTTAAATGTCGTTAAATTTCGACTAACTATGGCGTAATGACGGACAAAAATTTGAGCATTGGATTTTGATGTTTTGGATGTTAAATTTAGCGTGCAAAATAGCAAAAACGCGTAAGCATAAGCCGGCAGAGTAAAAATCGGCCGTCCTTTGCTAGCAAAAACGGGTCGTCGGCAAATTCAGCCTCTCGTTGGCCAAATTTACTCAGTCTAGCGATGCCTCGCAATCAAATCAAGATTGCCGCTTGACGCACCAGCCGGGTATGCCGCCTGCTTGGAGTTTAGGCGGTCCGGAGCCGTTTAAATTTAATCGCTGCAATCGCCGAGCGGGCGTGGCTTAGTCCTAATAATTTTTTGCTTTCTTGCTTGTAAAAGCTTCGCTCTGGCAAGCATTTTTAATCTACTTTTAGCTTTTTAGCGATATGATTCCGCAAATTTAAACAAAGGAAACAACATGAAAACTCTTGTGATTTTATCGCACCCAAATCTCGCCGCATCGCGCGTAAACAAAGCCTTGTCGCAGGTAGCAAAGGCCGCTGCGGACGCTAAGGTGCGGCATTTGGAGGGGCTTTACGGCCTAGATATCGCGCGCATAGACGCCCGCGCAGAGCAAGACGCGCTAGCGGCTGCCGAGCGCATCGTATTTTTGTACCCGATGCACTGGCTAAACGTGCCGCCTATGCTAAAAGCCTATATCGACATCGTCTTTTCGCACGAGCTGGTGGGTTCCGGCGCGCTTAAAGGCAAGGTCTTGCAGCTTGCGCTAAGCGTCAGCACCCCGCTTGGCGAATACTCTAAACAAGGCGCAATCGGCTTTAGCTTGGATGAAATTTTAACGCCGCTTAAGATCGCGGCAAACTACTGCGGGATGGACTTTGCCGTGCCGTTTATCAGTAGCGGATTTGAGCCCGGCGAGTTTGGCGACGATGCCGTAGACGCCGCAGCCGCGCGCTTTGGCAAGCTTTTACGAGGAGAGCTAAGTCCTAACGAGTATCAAATTTAGTTTTGCCGCCTGTAGTTACAAGCTCGTGATTTTAAGCGAAGTCGCCAGCCCGGTTTTTAGCTAGTCGGCGCTGGCGTATATAATAATTTTGCTCGAAATCGCCGCGCTCAAAGTATGATTTAAGCATTGCGAACGAGTAAAGTCTATGTGCAAGATTGACGCGGTCGCTTCGTAGTTCATCTCGTCGACCGCCGATATTTTTTATGTTAAAATCGCAGGTATTATTTCAAGCTATCGATATACTCGCTAACAGCCGCCATATCCTCGTCGCTTAGGTTTTTGGCATGTAGTTGCATGACCTTACCCATGCCGAAGTTGTTGTTTGAGCCGTCTTTGTAGCTTTGTAGCGCTTTTATGCGGTCTTCTTTGCTGATGCTAGCTAGCGCAGGCACTTTGTTTGCGTATTTTACGTCCGCTTTTTCGCCGTGACAGGCTGCGCATTTTTTGTAAATAGCTGCGCCGTCGGCCGCAAGTAGAGATAAATTTAGCGCCAAAACGGCGGTTGCAATGTGATAGATTTTCATCTTTCGTCCTTTTTGATAGAAATTTAGACGAGATTATAACCCTAAAAGCTTAAAAGAAAAGAAATTTTATAAAAAAGTTACTAAAATGAAGCGCGAAATAAAAAGTAGAGAAAAATCGGCGGAAAAACTCCGCCGAAAAGGGTTATTTTAGAGTAGGGATGTACTCTGATAGAGCCGCGATGTCATCGTCGCTAAGAGGTTTTGCGATAGGTTTCATCATAGCTGCGCTTTTAAATTTATCTAGAGTGCCTGCTTTATAGCCTTTTAGGCTCTCGGCGATCTCTTCTTTTGAAAGCGTGTTAAGCGCAGGAACTTTGTTTAGATACACTTTTTCCGCTTTCGGTCCGTGACAGGCCGCGCATTTTTTGTAAAGAGTCGCGCCGTCAGCGGCAAATAGGCTACCCGCTAGCAATGCGGCTGCACCTGAAACAATGATAAGCTTTTTCATTTTCAATCCTTTTTGATAAAATTGTAGGCATATTATAGTCTTAAAAGCTAAATTTTACATTATTTTTTTACATTAGTTTCTAGCACGGCGCGGGCGGCGATTTTCGGTTAAATTTAGCTTTTTTCTGTATAATTTTCGCCATGGATAAAACAGTGTTTAAAGCAGCGCCCAAAAAGGCGCTATTCCTCGATCGCGACGGCGTGATAAACGAGGATGCGGGCTATGTTTATAGGCGCGAGGATTTCGTTTTTAAAGAGGGCATTTTTGCCGCTTTGAGGGAATTTGCGCAGGCAGGCTACGCGCTAGTTGTAGTGACGAATCAATCAGGCATCGGGCGAGGCTACTACACGCTGGAGCAGTTTGATGAGCTTTGCAGGTTTATGCTGGGCGAGTTTGAAAAAGAGGGTGTAAAGATAGAGAAAATTTACTTTTGTCCGCACGCGCCGGAAGCTCTTTGCGGTTGCCGTAAACCAAAGCACGGCATGCTGATAAAGGCCGCAAACGAGCTAAACATCGACCTTGCGCGCTCAATCATGATAGGCGATAAGGATAGCGACGTGCAGGCTGGACAGAGTGCCGGCGTCGGGGTAAATTTAAAGCTCGGCGACCGGCTAAAAAGCGTGGCTGAGGCGCTGGAGTTTTTAAAAAAAGAAGGAAAAATATGAAAGATATAAAAAGGGTCGTAATAACGGGCGCTGCGGGCTTCATCGGCTCAAATTTGGCGCACTATTTTGACGAAAATTTAAAAGACGTAGAAGTGCTCGCCGTGGATAAATTTAGAAGCGACGAGAAATTTAGCAACGGTAATCTAAAAAGCTTCGGGCATTTTAAAAATTTGCTCGGCTTTTCGGGCGAAATTTACGAGGGCGACATAAACTGCGCTAAAACGCTAGCCATGATCGAGAAATTCGCTCCCGAAGCGATCTTTCACGAGGCGGCGATCTCGGATACCACGGTGACCGAGCAAGGCGAGCTAATGAGGACGAATCTAAATAGCTTTAAAGATCTGCTGGATATCTGCGAAAAAACGGGCGCGCGCATGATATACGCAAGTTCGGGCGCCACGTACGGCAACGCAAAAAGCCCGCAAAGAGTCGGCGAATGCGAAGCGCCAAATAACGTTTACGGCTTTTCAAAGCTAAAAATGGACGATCTGGGCCGAAAATACGCCAAAAAAGGCGTAGCGGTCGTGGGGCTGAGATACTTTAACGTCTATGGTGCTAGGGAGTTTTATAAAAACAAAACCGCCTCGATGGTGCTGCAGTTTGGTCTGCAAATTTTAAGCGGGAAAAACCCGCGCCTCTTTGAGGGTAGCGACAAAATCAAGCGCGACTTCGTCTATATAAAAGATATCGTGCAGGCAAACCTGCTCTCTCTAAACGCTGCTAGCGGCGTATATAACGCAGCTACCGGCACGGCAAGAAGCTTTCAAGAGATCGTGGATATCTTGCAGCGCGAGCTGGGGTCAAATTTGCCTTGCGAATACATCCCAAACCCGTACGCGCGCTCGTATCAGTTCCATACGCAAGCAGACATCGAGCCGACCAAAAAGGCGCTGGGATACGAGCCTAAATTTAGCCTAGAAGAGGGCATAAAAGACTACGCGGCCGAGATAAAAAGGATACACGAGGAAGAGATAAATGCGTGAAGTACGTGCTTTAGTCGCGGGCGATCTGATGCTCGACCACTATATCTGGGGCAGCTGCGAGCGTATCTCGCCGGAAGCTCCCGTGCAGGTGGTGAAGATAAAAAACGAAACCAAACGCCTAGGCGGAGCGGGCAACGTAGTGCTAAATCTGCTTTCTCTAGGCGCAAAAGTCGGCGTCATGAGCGTGCTAGGCGACGACGAGACGGGCGACGAGATAGAGCGGATACTGTGCGAGCAGGGTGCTAGGCCCGAGTTTATCAAGCGCGAGATCGGACGCACGAGCTCGATAAAAAGCCGCGTGATGGCGACGCATCAGCAAGTCGTGCGCATAGATAAAGAAAGCGTCGAAGCCGTAACGTGCGAGGACGAGCTGGCGGCAAATTTCGCCCGCGCACTAGAGAGCTACGACGTCGCGCTGCTATCTGATTACGGCAAGGGCGTGCTGACGCCGTCGCTGTGCCAAAAACTCATAAAGGCATGCGAAGATGCGGGCAAGCCCGTGCTAATCGATCCAAAAGGCGCGGACTACTCGAAATACAAGGGCGCCACGCTACTAACGCCCAATAAAAAAGAAGCGGGCGAGGCCGTGGGCTTTAAGATAGAAAACGACGAGCAGCTTTTTACCGCACTAAATTTGCTAAAAAACGAGCTAAATTTGACCCATTCGCTAATCACGATCTCGGAGGAGGGCATCGCGCTTTTAGAGGACGCTCAGGCGGTTAAATTTCCAGCTCTAGCAAAAGAGGTCTTTGACGTAACTGGCGCGGGGGATACGGTGCTAGCGACGCTGGGTGTGATGCTGGGTGCCGGCGAAGGTATCAAAAAGGCGATCGAGATGGCAAATTTAGCCGCCGCAGTCGTCGTGGCTAAGGTTGGCTCGGCGACGGCTAGCTTTGAGGAGATAAACGAACTCGTGCGCCGTAAAAACGCGGCCGGCTTCGAGGAGAAAATCAAAAGCGCGGACGAACTAGCCGCGACGCTGGCAAACCGCGGCGAAAAGCGGCTGGTTTTTACAAACGGCTGCTTTGATATCTTGCACGCGGGACACGTGAGCTATCTAGCGAAGGCGCGGGAATTTGGCGATATACTAGTCGTCGGGCTAAACTCCGACGCCTCGGTGCGCGCGCTAAAAGGCGACACTCGTCCCGTAAATTCGCAGACCGACCGCGCTACCGTGCTGGCGGCGCTTGGAGCGGTTGATTACGTGACGATATTTGACGAGTTAACGCCTTTAAATTTGATCGAAAAGCTGCGTCCCGACGTGCTCGTAAAGGGCGCGGACTACGAAGGTAAAGAAGTCGTCGGCAGCAGCGTAGTAAAAGACGTGCGGCTAGTGGATTTTGTAGCCGGCAAAAGCACGAGCGCGACGATAAAAAGGATAAAAAATGAAGACTGAAGATATGATAAAAAGCGAGCTAGAGGGACATCTAGCCACGATAAAAGCGACATTTACACTGGAGGCTGATATCAAAAAAGCCTGCGAAACGGCGGTAGCGACGCTAAAGACGGGCGGTAAAATTTTGCTTTGCGGAAACGGCGGTAGCGCTGCAGACGCGCAGCATATCGCAGCCGAGCTAACGGGTCGCTACAAAACCGAGCGCGGCGCGCTAGCTGGCATTGCGCTAACGACCGATACGTCTGCGCTCACGGCGATCGGCAACGACTACGGATATGAGTTCGTTTTCTCGCGTCAGCTGGAGGCTCTGGGTCGCGAGGGCGATCTGCTCATCGCGATCTCTACTAGCGGAAACAGCGGCAACGTCGTAAAAGCGCTCGAGCTAGCGCGAAAAATCGGTATCAAAACGATCGGGCTAAGCGGCCGCACGGGAGGCGCGATGAACGAGCTTTGCGAGCTAAATTTGGTCGTGCCGTCAAACGACACGCCGCGCATCCAAGAGATGCACATAATGATAGGGCATATCATCTGCCAAGCTATCGACGATGCGTTTTAGGCTAAATTTAAAAGCATTTGCGGCGGCGGAGTCAAATTTGGCTCGCCCAGCCGCTCTCTAACTCCGCCTAGCGCGCAAGCAAATTTAATCACCCATGAAAACCCAAACTCCCGCCTACGCCGTTATCGATCTAAAGTCTTTCTACGCCTCGGTCGAGTGCGTGGAGCGAGGGCTTGATCCATTTGAGGCGAATTTAGTCGTCGCCGACGCCACTAGAGGCGAGGGCAGCGTGTGCCTGGCCGTTAGTCCCGCGCTAAAGGCGCTTGGTGTAAAAAACAGATGCAGGCTATTTGAAATACCTAAAAATATAAAATATATAATCGCGCCGCCCAGGATGCAGTTTTACATAGACTACGCGGCTAAAATTTACGGCATCTACCTAAAATACGTCGCCAAAGAGGACATCTATGTCTACTCCATCGATGAGGCGTTTATCGACCTCACCTCGTATCTAGAATTTTACAAACTAGAAGCTAGAGCCATGGCAAAGATGATAATGGACGACATCCTAAAAACCACGGGCGTAACGCCGACCTGCGGTATGGGGACGAATTTGTATCTAGCTAAAATCGCCCTTGATATCCTAGCTAAGCACAGCGAGGATAATATAGCCTTTTTGGACGAAACGCTCTATAAAGAAAAGCTCTGGACGCATCAGCCGCTAAATGATTTTTGGCGTATAGGCAAGCAAACTAGGGCAAAGCTTGAGAGATACGGGATATTTTGCATGAAAGATATGGCAAACGCGCCATTTAACCTGCTTGAAAAGGTGTTTGGTATCGACGCCTACATCGCGCTAGATCACGCAAATGGTATCGAGCCCACCACTATAGCCGACATCAAGGCCTATAAACCCTCGACTAGGTCATACTTTAGCTCGGAAATTTTACCTAGAGACTACGAGAGGCTAGAGGCTCTAATCGTGCTAAAAGAGATGACCGATAGGCTGGCTCTAAAGATGATAAACGAGGAAGTGCGGGCTAGCGGGCTCACGATAAATATCAAATTCGCGGGCAAAAACGAGCCCGCACAAAGAGCTACGGTAAGGTTTAAAACGCCTAGCAATATCGCCAGCGTACTCATGGACGCAGCGCAGGAGCTATATCTAAAAAAGATAAAAAACACAGGCCTCATCAGGCAAATCGGCATATCGGCAAACGACGTCGTAAAGGAAAGCAAAACCGAAAAAAGCCTCTTTGAAGAAGAAAATGCAAAAGAAAAAACGGTACTAAAAACCCTAAATAAGATAAAAGAAAAATACGGCAAAAACTCCATCCTAAGGGCCATCGACCTGCTGCCGGAGGCCACCGGACGAGATAGAAACAAAAAGATAGGAGGGCACAAAAGCGGTGAATAAGGACAGAGCCAAAATCTTTAGCTCGTTTAATCCCCTCTCCACTCTAGAAAAAGCCCTAAAAGCGCAGGAGCGAGAAAAGAGCGAAAAGCTAGATCTGGACGAATCAAAAATAGAAGAAATCCTAAATAAAATAAGCAAACTAAAGCCCGCCGACAAGGTAAAAATCACCTATCACGACGGGCAAGGCTACGTGAGCATAGAGGGCCTAGTCTCAAACGTAAATTTGATAGATAAAAGCCTAACTGTGGTAAAAACGAGGGTCAAATTTGACGATATTTACGCGGTTGAGGTTGTTTCGTGAGGGCGGTTTTTTGCGGCGCGCGAGACGCTACGGACGGCACAAATTTTACTTTGACCGCACTTTTCTTGATAGCTAAAAATACGGCACAATCCTAAGTGCGCCAAAAATCGGTTTAGTAAATTTGCCTTGATTGATCGGTCTTGCGTTATCTCAAATGCTAGCTTTGCGTGCGTTAAATTTGGTCGTGCGCCGTTTGCAAAAATATTATGCGTAGCGGGGTTTTTGCTGATTTGCAGCCGTTTGAGAAAAAGCCACGCGCTAAAATTTCTAGTTTTTTGCCGCTTCGGCGAGAATTTCTCGCTCGATCGTTTCTATGACAGCTTGCGGCGAGAGATCCTTCATACAGGCGTGGGTTTTTATCGGACAGACGCGCTTCATGCACGGCATGCACTCTAAATTTAGGTGCAGGATACGGGCGTTTTTGTTGCGCCACGGGCAGGTCTGCGTAAATCTCGTCGGCCCAAAAAGCGCGATCGTAGGCGTCTTGTAGGCTGCAGCGATATGCATCGGGCCGCTGTCGTTCGTGACGAATATCCCGCCGCTTTGCCCTATGCCGCCGATATTTTCGCAAAGCTCGCGCACGCTCGTTTTGCCTGCTAGATTTTCGCACGCTACGCCGTTTTCGCGTAAAATTTGCTCGATCTGCTCGCACATATCGCGCTCGCCCACGCCGCCGAAAATCATAATCTTGAATTTATCTTTAAAGTGCAGCGCCACCTGCGCGAAGTAGGCCGGATACCAGCGTTTGGCACTTCCGTAGCTAGCGCCCGGATTTAGCCCGAGCACGGGCGCGTCAAATTTACGCGGCTCAAAGTACAGCTTTAGTTCGTCGTCTGCGCGTTTTAAATTTAACGCGGATTTGACGAATTTTAGGTATTTTTGCACCTGATGTGCGCTATCGTTGTTCTTTTGGAAAATAAATTTTTGCCTCGCCCGCGCTCCGAAAAGCAAAATTTTACTCGCAAACGAGCTTCTAAAGCTAAACGCCGCGTCAAATTTGCCAAGCTCCCTTGCCTGGCAAAATAGCCGCCAAAGTCTAAATTTGGCCTTTTTACTATCGTCCACTATGGTGCATTCGCAGTTTGGGTGAGCCTTAAAAAGCTCGCACGCCGCAAACGAGCCGAAAAATACGATTTTGACAGGCTCTTGCGTCTCTTTTTTTAAATTTTGCGGATTTTGATTTTCTTGCTCGCTTGCCGTCAAATTTACGCCGCGGTCAGCTTCAAATTTATCGTTCAAATTTACCGCGCCGTTTGTAAAAATTTGAATTTCTTGCGTTACGGGGCCGAAAATTTGCGACAAAAAGCTAAAATCTCGCTCGCCCAGGTCCTCAAATTTACCCGTCAAATTTCCCGCGTCAAACGCCTCCGCATGCTTTGCGATGGCCTCCACCGCGGCGCTTGCCATCACGGCGTCGCCCAGCCAGGTCGGCAGCTCAATCAAGATTCGCACGTATGATCTCCAGCGTCGCGTTCGCGTTTTTTTCGATACTAAATTCGCTAGCAAGCGCCAAATTTCGCTCTTGTAGCATTGCTAGCCGCTCGTCGTCGTTTAGGATCTCGTCGATCAGAGTGCAGATGTCGTAGTCTTGCGGCGAGCTCATCACAAACTCCCCCGGTAGTATCTCCGCCGCGCCGTTTTGAGCGGTCGTGATAGCGACGCAGCCGTAGCTAAGCGCCTCTAAAACGACGTTTGAAAACGGCTCGTACGCCGTCGGAAACAAAAACAGCTCGCTACCTTCGTAAAATCTCGCCGCGCTTTTTTGCGCGCCCGTAAATACGGCGTTTAGGGCGAGTTCCTTGGCTAGATTTTTGTAGCGGGCGGCGTTTTTGTCGCGGCCGACGATTAGGCAGTTTACGCGCGTTTTTAGACGAGCCGCGATGCGTAAAAACTCCTCCGCGCCCTTGCGTTTAAAGCCGCTTCCCACAAACAGCAACGTCGGTAGGTGAAAATCAAGCCCGAATTCCTCGCAAAGAGCGAGCTTTGCCGAGCCTTTTTGCACGCGAGTAGGCAAATTTACGCCGTTATATATGACTGCGATCTTTTCAGGGACGATGCCGTAGGTTTCGCAAATTTGGCGCTTTATGAAATTTGAGTTGGCGATGATTTTTTTAGCGTTTTTAAAAGTGCGCTTTTCAAGGTAGGGAATGACGAAATTTAGGGGGTTTGTGAACCAAAACGGTTTAGTTTTCATATAGACTTTGTGCACGCCGTCGCCAGCGCGGTAGATGTCGGCGCAAGTGATGCGCTCAAGGCTAAAATAAATCTCGTCCGCGCCCTTTTGCTGCCTTGCTTGCGAGTTAAAAAGCAGGGCTTTGATCCACGAGCTTAGCTTTTTGCTACCGTTAAATCCGCGCGTCTCGCACGCAACACCCGAGTCTTTTAGGGCTTTAACGAGCCTTGAGAGATATCTCTGCGCCCCGCCGATAGCGTCTAGATCGAGCCTTAAAAATACTATTTTTTTCATGTTCGCCTTTTAAAATTTAGCGGTATTTTATAAGTTTTTTGATGAATTTTAGGTTATGCCTGGCGGGCAAGGGATGAGGGCGTAAATAAGTATAAGCGTAAAATAGGTATAATCGCGCAAAAAAAGGAAAATCGTGAAAATTTTGCTCGTTAGAAACGATAACATCGGCGATCTCATCTGCACGACGCCAGCGATAGAGGCGCTGCGAAAGGCTCATCCGCGCACCCAGATCGACATCGTAGCAAACAGCCTAAACGTATGCGTCGTTCGCGGCAATCCCTTTTTAAATAAAATATATATCTACACTAAACCAAAGCACGTAAAAGGGCTGGCAGCAAAAGTACGGGCGTTTTGGGGAAAATGTAAAATTTTGCTTCAAATTCGCCGCGAAAAATACGATGCAACCGTGATTTTTAGGAGCGCTTATTCGCCATCGGCCGCGATATTTGCCAGAGCCGCCGGAGCTAAAACGACGATAGGCGCAGCAAAGCAAAACGAGGGCGGTTCGTTAATAACACATAAACTAAACTTTAATCCTCCGCCTCACGAGGTGCTACTTTGCTATGAGCTAGTAGCTCCTCTGGGGGCGAAATTTGACGGAGAAAAGACGCTTTACGTACCGAGTTTTAAAAGCGAGAAATTTAAGGATTTCGTATTTTTTCACGTATCCTCGAGAGTGGAGCAAAACCGCATGGACGAGGCTAAAATTTTGCGGATTCTGGCGTTTTTAAAGCAAAATTTTAGGCACATAGCCATTAGCGCGGAGGAAGTAAAATTTGGCGAAAAAGTAGCGCAAGAAGCGGGCGTGGAGTTTGCCTCGACTAAAAATTTAGATGAGCTAGCCGGCTATATCCGGGCGGCTAAATTTGTCCTCACGCTTGACGGAGGCGTGGCGCACCTAGCTCCGGCACTTGGCGTAAAAACGGTGCTCGTGCTTGGCAAAACAGACGCCGCTCGCTGGGCTCCCATTTACGGCGGAGCACCGTGCACCGTGCTGCAAAGCGCTAGCAAAAGGGCGCAGGACGTAGTGGACGAGGAAATCTACGAGGCGGTCAAAAATATATGAAAAAAACAGATAAAATAAATATCTTAGAGCTTGAAAGCTCGCTGGGTTTCGGCGGTCAGGAGCACCGCACGCAGCGCGTCATAAACGGGCTAAATAAGGATAAATTTAAGGTATTTTACGCGCTAAATCCTGGCTCAAAAAGCTTTGAAAAGCCGATTGATTGCGAGTTTGCGGAATTTAACCTAAGTAAGGTTTATAATATTTTTGAAATTTTTAAAATTTGCCGTTTCGTGCGCGAAAAAGGCATCTCGATCATCGCAACGCACTCGGGCAAGGACGGCAACATCGGCGCGATCGTCGCAAAGCTAACGGGCGCTAAGGTCGTGCGCACCAGACACCTGCAAAC
>CAUQHH010000008.1:0-26750 GCA_963517705.1 uncultured Campylobacter sp. | reverse complement strand
TTTCTCAATTCGTGAGCTCGAATTATACAAGCAACATGCTTAAAAGAAGCTGAAGAAAGAGAGGGTTGAGAAGAAAATTTAAAGATTTTTTGTTGGGCGTTTTGTTAAATTTGATCTATCAGAAATTTACTTTAATATATATGCAAAAATAAAATTCATTTAGCGGACGAGGTAGCAAATTTGGCGCTATCGTCCGCTAAAAATAAGGAAAATTTAGTTCGCCATCAGGCTCATTATAAATTCTTTGAGTGAAATTTTATCGTTTACTAGTAGGTCGTCGCTACCAACGTCGTGTTTAAATTTCGCACTCATATACTCGCCCTCTTTGGCAAAAAGCGAATTTACGCGCTCCTCAAAAGGCTTGATGCCATCCATCATCTGGTTAAAGTCGCTATCGGCCATTAGCCCCTTATACGCGCTTAAAAACTCCGTTATAGACGCAGCTTGTACCTTTATCTCGCCGTCAAATTTGACCGCTTTTAGCGCCATTTGGATATCTACGTCGTCATGTAGCGTTTTGCTTTCCGCGCCAAGCCCCGACGCATCGGCTACGGCGTTAAATTTAAGCTCCTTGCCGCTTGGGTTTTTAAAGCTAAAATTTTTAACCTCCATCACGTAGTTTTTGCTCATCAAAATCTTATAAAGAGCCGACTCTTTCGGGTCGGTGACATACATCGCCATGGCTTCTTTGTTTACGTTTTTCTCGTTTAGGCTCAAATTTAGCTGCGTGAGCACCTTTTTGCCGTCTACGTCAAGCGCGCCTAGGCTCGCGTCGGTAAGCGTGTCGAGGAGATTTGCGTCCGCGTTTTGCTTTATCTGCGCTAAAAACGACATGCCAGTAATGCCGACCGATTTTGGAAAATCATAGCCCTTAGCGCTGTTAAAGCTCATTTTCTCGGCCTTTAGCCCGATTTTAGCTATATTTTCGTAGGCGGTTTGTATATTTATAAACGAGATGAGATCGTCAAAGCTCTTAAAGTCGTTAAGTTCGATGAGCGCGGAGGCGTTTTCTATATCGACCTTATCCACGCCGTCCGTATCGCCGCCGCCGATTTTACCGACGCCGATTTCTAGGGATTTTATCTTATTTTCTCTGATTTGCGCCTTTGCGAAAGGCTTTGATATGACGAAATCAGAATCATGCTCCTTTGTCCTGATATCGGCCAAATTTAGCGTCACGTCGCGGGTTTTATCAAATTTTATCAGCGCATCGATGCTCAAAAACTCGTCCGTGCCGAAAATTTTCTTTAGATAGAGCGCGGCTTCGGGCGTTAGCACTTTTACGTCGCTATGAGCCTTAAATCCGCTAAATAGCTCGGCAAATCCGTGCTTTAGCGTCGTTTTGGCTTCAAATTTGACCGGATCGTTGCCGTCGGTGAGCTCGAGTTTTAGCACCGCGCGCGAGCTAAACAGCCCTTTGTCGTAGTCGTTTTCTACCGCGTTTGCTTTTATATTGAAAAATCCAAGCTTGAGTGTCTCGCTAGTTAGCCTCGCCACGCCTCGATCGTAGGACTCTTTGGCCTTAGACGAGCCGTAAAACGCGACTCCGAAAACCGCGATCAAAACGACCGCAAGCGCAAATATAACCTTTTTCATTTTTTTCCTTGATTTTAAATTTTACTTCGTCGCTGCGATGAGTTCGATCTCGACCAAACCGCCTTTTGGCAGCGTTTTAACGGCGATCGTACTTCTAGCCGGATACGGCTCGCTAAAAAATTTAGCGTAGATTTCGTTTACGGCCGCAAAGTCCTCGATGTCTACTAGAAAAATCGTGGTTTTTACCGCGTTTTCAAAGCCAAGCCCCGCCTGAGCCAAAATCGCCTTTAAATTTAGCATTGACTGCTCCGCCTGAGTCCTCACGTCCTCGCCCGCAAATTTGCCGTCAGGCGTAACGCCAAGCTGTCCTGAAATAAACAGAAATCCGTTTGCCTCGATCGCCTGCGAATACGGTCCGATCGCTTGTGGAGCGTCTTTTGTAGAGATAACCTTTTTCATTTTCGTCCTTTGTAAAATTTGGGCGCATATTACCCAATTTACAGCTAAAAAAGCAAATTTCGCTATAATTTCCCGCAAGAAAGGCACGGAAAATATGAAAATCACCCTTGCACCAAACGAGTTTTTAGACGATTACGTTCTGGGCTGCGAATTTGCGCGAAATGCCGAAATTTCGGGCAATGCGTATCTGTTTTGGAGCGGCGCGATCTGCGCTAAATTTGAAAACTCGCGCATCGTTTTTCTACACAAAAAAAGCATTCCCGCACGATTTCGCGAGGCGGCCGCGCGCTGCAGCGATCTAGCCGGACTCGTGCTCACGTCGGCGTTTTGCTCTTTTACGACGCTAGCACCCTCGCATCTAGTCGTCAAAAACGGCTCCAAACTCTATCCGCTTTTCGAGCTACGCGAAATTTGCGGGATAAAATTTATAAATTTAAAGAAATTTTACGACGACTTCGGGCTTGACTACGACTACAGGATTTACATCGAAAAGTGCTCGTTTTTCTCGCCTGCGCCGCTTGAAAAGCGCATAAAGCTAACCGAGACGATGTGTCTTGGGTATTATTAAATTTGACTGCAAAACCCGCTCAAATTTAACACCAAAAAATACTACGCCGAATTTATTCTGCAAATTTAAACCGCTCCGATCGCTGCAACATAAAAATTAATTTTCGTAACATTTTTGAAATTTATTTACATTTTTACTCATCTGCTATAAAATTTTACAGCTTAAATTTTAAAATTAATCAAAAGATATAATTCAAAACCCTATAATCGGTAAATTTAAAACCGAAAGGAGAAAAAATGAAACTATTTTCAGCGCTGGCTTTGTGCGCTGCGATGATGATCAGCGCGCAGGCTGCGGAAAAATACAAGATCAAGCTCGCCTCCACCTACGAGAGCAACGTGCCCGTACTAGGCGACGCACCAAAGAAATTTAAAGAGCTCGTAGAAAAGATGAGCGACGGCCGTATCGAGGTTCGCGTCGACTATCCGTCCAAGCACAAGGCGGCGTTCGCGCTGCTTGATATGGTCAAAAGCGCCCAGTACGACGCGGCTTTCACCGCGAGCTACTTTTATAAGGGCAAGGACGCCAAGCTCATGCTCTTTACGACCGTGCCTTTTGGTATGAACAAGGCCGAGCAAGACTCCTGGTACGCATACGGCGGAGGCAAGGAGCTGGCGCAAAAGGTCTTTAACGAGTACGGCATCGTGACATTTCACGGCGGAAATTTCGGCATACAGATGGGCGGCTGGTTTAAAAAAGAGATCAAGAGTACGGACGATCTAAAGGGTCTAAAACTACGCATGACCGGGCTTGGCGGCGAGATAATGGCAAAGCTAGGCGTAAACATCAACACGATCCCGATCGGCGAGCTATACATGGCGATGGAGATGAACACGATCGACGCCGTCGAGTGGGTCTGCCCTGCGATCGATATAAATTTCGGCTTTCAAAAGGTGGCCAAATTTTACTACACAGGCTGGCAGGAGCCCGCTAGCGAAAATGAATTTTATATCAACAAAAAACTCTGGGACAAGCTACCGGCCGACCTTCAAGCTATCGTAGAGACTGCGACCAAGGCCGTAGCGGCCGATGTTTACGAGTCGGCGGTCTATCAAAACTCGCTGGTTCTTGATAAAATCAAAAGCGAGTATCCGGACGTAAAAATCGCTTCGTTTCCGCCCGAGGTCATCGCCGCGCTGCGCAAAGCCACGGACGAGATCCTAGACGAGCTCTCGGCCAAAGACGCGACGTTTAAGGAGATTTTGGACTCGCAAAAGGCCTTTATGAAAAAGGCTAGAGCCTGGACACAGATCTCCGAAAACAGCTACATAAACAGCACTATGGAGTGATCTCTGCTAAATTTAACGAGCCGTCCGTGTAAATTTGACGGCTCGTTGGCTAGTGCAAATTTGAGGTTAAATTTGGCCCGATTTTAGCTCGACGTCAAATTTGCGCTCTAAATTTTATCAACGATAGTTTTTAAATTTAACCGACAAATGCGCCAAAGCAGACCGCCGTTACTTGCATATCTTAAACTTCTCAAATTTTAACCCAAATAGTGCTAAAATCACCAAACACCTAAATTTAAAGGAAAGCCATGAAAAATGTGTCTAAATTTTGCCTTTTGGCTGTAGTTTTTTGCGGTATTGGCGGCGCAAATCTAAGCGCTCAAACGACGAAAGCCTCGCTAATGGAAAAAACGGTAAACGAGTTTTACGAAACAAACTACGGCAACGGGGAAATACAGCCTATCACCTCGGAGTGGCTGACTCCAGAGCTTGACGGGCTCATTTACGATCAGTTCGGCTCCGCGCTCGGACGTCTGAGCGGCGTAGAACACGTATCGTCCGATCTAGATGCCGATCCTTTTATAGATGCGCAGGAGATTGAAGAGCTCAAAAACTTTAGCGCAAAAGCTGTTTCGGAAAACGAAGTGCGAGTAAAATTTGAGCTATTTGGCGAAAAACGCGATATAACTTTGCGTCTAATTTGCGATAAAGATTGCCTGATCGACGACGTAAAGCTTAGCGATGGAGGCTCGTTAAAGGCTAAGATTAAGAAATCTCTAAAAGCGGCGTATCCGAGCAATTACGACAAAATTTTTAAAGACTAAGCGTAAAATTTGAGAGTTTAACGCACCGTTTGGTTTCAAATTTGCCCGCTTTCGCAAATAGCGCGCAAACTAAAAGCGGCGCGTAGAGTAAGGCGCGAGCTAGCGATAGCCCGCGCCGATAAATTTATATTTTTTTATACGGAGCTTGTCCGACTTCGTAGAAGTTATTACCCTCGCTATCTATCGCTACGATAGCGGGGAAATCCTCGACCGTAAGCCTCGCGACCGCCTCAGGGCCAAGCTCAGGGTAGGCTAGTACTTCGTACTTTTTAATACTTTGACTAATCAGCGCGCCCGCACCTCCGATAGCGACCATGTAGACGCAGCCTGATTTTTTCATCGCTTCGACGACAGCCTCAGAGCGGTAGCCCTTACCGATCATGCCGTTGATACCTACTTCATTTATCATCGTCGGAGTGTATTTGTCCATGCGTCCACTGGTAGTCGGTCCCGCAGCGCCTATAACGTCGCCCGGTTTTGCTGGGCTTGGTCCTAGATAGTAGATCGTCTCGCCGGCTAAATTTACGGGCAAGGCCTCGCCGCGAGCCAAAGTCTCGGTTAGCGCCTTGTGTGCGGCGTCGCGGGCTGCGATGATGGTGCCGCTTATTAGTACGTTATCGCCGGCTTTTAGGCTTTTTACGACCTCTTTGTCAAACGGCGCGGTTATCTTTTTTACTTCTGACATCTTTTCTCCTTAAATTTCAGCTTCGGCGTGGCGAGCGGCGTGGCAGTTGATGTTGATAGCGACAGGTAGGCCCGCGATGTGGGTCGGGTACCACTCGATGTTTACTTTTACCGCGGTCGTGTCGCCGCCTAAACCTTGCGGTCCAACGCCCGTTTTGCAGGCGAGTTCTAGCAACTCCTCTTCTAGTTTGGCGTATCTAGGATCTGGGTTTTTGCTATCTGCGGCGCGAGCGGCTGCGTATTTTGCCATTAGCGCGGCCTTATCCATCGTGCCGCCTATGCCTATGCCGATCACCATCGGAGGGCAGGCGTTTGGACCCGCTAGCTTAACTGTGTCTAAAAATACCTTTTTCACGCCCTCTAGGCCGTCTGCGGGTACTAGCATCTTTAGAGCCGATTTGTTCTCGCTGCCAAAGCCTTTTGGAGCCACTTTTATATGGATTTTATCGCCTCTTACTATCCTTACGTTTATGACGGCGGGGGTGTTGTTCGTCGTGTTTTTGCGCTCAAAGATCGGGTCGTTTACGACTGATTTGCGCAGGTAGCCGCCCACGTAGCCGTCTTTTACGCCCTCGTTTATCGCGTCTTCTAAAAATCCGCCCTCGATATGCACGTCCTGTCCGATATCTACGAACACGACCGCCATGCCCGTGTCTTGGCAGATCGGCGCGATGCGCTTCTGCGCTAGATCGGCATTTTGGAGTACCTTGCCTAGGATATCTTTGCCTATCGGCGAGCTCTCGTTTTCTCTAGCTTTTTCAAAAGCCGCTCTCATGTCGGGCGTTACGACGTAACAGGCCTGCTTGCAAAGCTCGCTTACGGTTTTGGAGATCGTTTCTGCTTGAACTACTCTCATCTGTCCTCCTGTGTTAAATTTGTTTTATAAATTTCAAAATATAGAATTTAATTTTTATCTCTTATTAAATTTCGCGAAGTTTATCAAAATAAGCTAAAAAGTTAGATTAAATTTGCGGATTTTGAGAGAGTCTGAGAGAAAAATCGGCTTAAATTTAACAAGGCAAATTTAAATTTATGCTTTGCGCAAATTTAACGGCAATTCCGCAAGACTCGGTCAAACGGCGATAAATTTAGCGCAAATACCGCAAACTCAAATTTGACGAAACGGCTTAAATTTGTGCTGGTTTCAGGTGTGGCTGCGTTTTCAAATTTTAGACCGACTTAAATTTGAGAATCCGCTTCCGCATCTCAAATTTAAAACCGAATTTACGCCCCGCCCACAAAGGCAAAGCGCAAATTTGCCTAGTCCTCGTCCTCTTTTTGCTCAAATTTTCTGCGCACTTTGACGCTTGAGATGCTAGCGCCGTCCATCTTGCGCACCTCGTAGTAGCAGTTTTCGTCCTCGATCTTGTCGCCCACGACCGGCAAGCGTCCGATGAGATTAAAGACATATCCGCCGATCGTTAGCTCCTCGGTCTCATCAGCGAAGCTTATCCCCATCAGCTCCTCGACGCTCTCTAAGTCAAAGCGCCCCTGAAACTCGTAGATATTTTCGTTGATCTTTTTGTAGTGCGGGTCGGCGTCGTCGTGCTCGTCGTTAAAGTCGCCCAAAATCTCTTCCATGATGTCTTCCATCGTGAGCAGCCCCGCCGTGCCGCCGTATTCGTCCACAACCAGAGCGGCGGAGATTTGCTGCTTGTTCATCATCACGAGGATTTTAGATATCGAGAGGTTTTCGGGTACGATGACGAATTTACGCACGATGCTGTCAAATTCGCGCTTTTTGTTACCAAGATCGATTTGCAAAATATCTCTAATATGGATCATTCCAAGGATTGCGTCCTTGCTACCGTCGATATACGGATAGCGCGTATATTTGGAGTCAAAGATCACTTTGATGTTTTCTTCGTAGCTTTTTTGCTTGTTTATGCAGACCATATCGCGGCGCGGAGTCATGATCTCTTTAGCCACCGTGTCGGAGAAATCGACCGCTTTTTTGATGATCTCGGTCTCAAAGCTATCTAAAACGCCGCCCTTTAGGCTCTCGCCCACGATGATTTTTATCTCTTCTTCGGAGTGGGCTAGCTCGCTCTCTTTGGCTGGTTTGATGCCCAAAATTTTAAGCGAAACGCCGGCTAAGAAATCAAAAGTCTTGATAAGCGGCGAGAAAACTACCCAAAATACATGTAGCGGACGCGCGATGGCTAGGACTGCTTTTTCTGATTTTGCGATGGCGACGGACTTTGGCACTAGCTCGCCTAGCACCACGTGCATGAGCGTGATCAGCGTAAACGCGATCGCAAACGCGACGGTATGGACTAATATATCGTTTAGATTAAAGTATGTTTTTAGCGGTTCTTCTATCAGCCTAGCTACCGCAGGCTCGCCGATCCAACCAAGAGCTAGCGAGCTTAGCGTGATGCCTAGCTGTGTGGCGGAGAGGTAGGTGTCGAGGTTGTTTGACATATCAAGCGCGGTTTTCGCGTTTGGCACTTTGTCCTTAGCAAGCTCCTCTAGGCGAGTCTTGCGGACTTTGACTATGGAAAATTCTGATAAGACGAAAAAAGCGTTTAGAAATACAAAGAAAAACGCGAGAGCGATCATAAAAAGCGAGTCGGCGCTACTGGGGTGCAATTAAAATCCTTAAAAAATTAAAATGAAATGCGGCGATTATAGCAGAAAATCGGGAATTTTAAACTGAAAGCGCATTTTTGTCGCCGCCGGAGCGGGCGAGAGTCGCGGAGGCTATTTTGCCGCGTTTTGGCGCTTTTGGCGGCGTGCACACGCTGCTCGCCGTTTAAATTTAAGCGTAAATTTGACCTCCGCGCTAAACTTGTAATACAAATATTGCTTATTTTATGCGGCCTTTGGTCTAAATTTACAAAAATTATTTAAATTTAAGTCCAAATTTGACGCGCCTAGACCCGCACCGCAAAAATGCTAGCGGTTAAATTTATAAAATTTAAACCGAGCTTACGCCGTCAAATTTGACGCATTAAGTCCTAAAACTGCGGTTTGCCGCCGTTTGCCTTCGCGCCGTTTACGAAGTCAATCGCTATTTTTTGGCAGGCCTTTTTGTCCTTTTTCTCAAGGCACAAAGCCTCGAGCTCCTCGCGGCTCATACCCTTGTAATCAGCCACCGTTTTGGTTGTCCCGCCCATATAAAGCCACGCAAGAAAACCCAAAATAAACAGGATAAAAATTAGTCTCGCCACGCCCGCTCCTTTGTAAATTTATCTTAATGATACAGCGGCGGCGGTTAAATTTAGCTTGATTTTGCGCTAAATTTGACGAGATGCGGCACTCAAATTTAAAAAAAATAGTCTCGAGGTAAAAATCGCCGCGAAACCCTGTAAAACGATGGCCGCGGCGTTGGAAAATTTTACGCCGAACTCGCTAAATTATTTTACCTTCTTGCCGTTTTTATAGCTTGCAAAAACTTCGCTCGTACCGTCCTTTTTAAACGCAATCACATCGTAGTCCTCGACGATACCGCCCTGCTCCATGCCGGGGCTTCCCAGCGGCATGCCGGGTACCGAGATACCTACGACGTCAGCCGGTTTAGCGCTCAAAAGCGCCTTTATCTCTTCGGCCGGCACGTGCCCCTCGATAGCGTAACCTCCGACTATACCGGTGTGGCAGCTAGATAGCTCCAGCGGAACGCCATATTTGTTTTTCGTTTCGATTATCGCGTTTGTTTTGTGTTCTACGATCTCAAAGCCGTTTTTTTTCATTATCTCGCCCCACTTTCCGCAACAACCGCAGTCCGGGCTTTTATAAACTTCGATCGTCTCGCCTCCCAGAGCCGCCGACGCAAGCGCCGTAAATAGCGCAAATCCCAAAATAGCCTTTTTCATTTTCATCCTTTGTAAAAAATTCGCCCGATTTTAACGTAATACGTATAACAGCAATCTAACGCGCGTAAATTTAGCGTGGTTTTGCTATACTTTGCGACTAAATCTCAAATTTAAAGGCAAATAGATGTTTTCGTCGTTTTTCGTGAATAAAAAATGGGCCGCATGGGCGTATTTCGGGCTCGCGGCGCTGCTAATCTCGACCTACGCGCAAGTGCAGATGATAGTGCTCCTAAACAACTGGTACAAGGACTTTTACGATATCTTGCAAAACGTCAAAGATCACACGATAGAGGATTTTTGGACTTGCGTGCTTAGATTTGCCAAGATCGCCTTCCCATACGTTCTGCTTGCGACGATGACAAACTATTTCACGCGCCTTTGGACGTTTAAGTGGCGCGAGGCGATGACGTTTGATTACATAAAGTACTGGCGAAACGTCAAAATCGACATCGAAGGTAGCTCGCAACGTATCCAAGAGGACATCTACCGCTTTGCTAAAGTGGTGGAAAATTTAGGCTCGCAAGTAGCCGACGCCGTGATGACTCTCATCGCCTTTATCCCGATACTTTGGGCGCTTAGCGGGCAGGTCGATATACCGCTACTGGGCAAAAGCGAGGGCTCGCTCGTATGGATCGCGCTAACGGTTAGTATCGGCGGACTAGCGATCTCGTGGTTTGTAGGTATCAAGTTGCCGGGCCTTGAGTACAACAACCAAAAAGTAGAAGCCGCGTTTAGAAAAGAGCTCGTTTACGCCGAGGACGACAAGGCAAACTACGGCGCGCCCGAGAAGCTAGAGGGGCTGTTTAACGACTTAAAGCGAAATTATTACAGGTTATTTTTGCACTACGGATACTTTGATATCTGGAGATATATGTTTGGTCAAAGCATGGTCATCGTCCCACTCATCGCGATGGGCCCTAGCGTTCTTGCAGGCACTATAACTCTGGGCGTGATGATGCAAGTCGTAAATGCCTTTAGCCAAGTGCGCGGATCGCTCGCAGTGTTTATGAACAACTGGACGGTCATCACCGAGCTGCGATCTATCCACAAAAGACTTAAGGAATTTGAAAAAAATATCGAGTATAAACGCGTTAGCCTGGATGAAAATTTACAAAGCGAGCCGGCGTAAATCAGGCTCTTTTAAATTTAGCTTTTGCTTGCGCGGCGACTCGGGTTTATTTCGCTCGCGCTCGCGCCAGCGGCCGCTCAAATTTAGCATTTCGGACGCAAATTTGACGGCTAACTCGGCTGAAAATTCGGCAAATTTGACGAACTTTTAGCTTTATTTAAATTTGATGCACGCCAAATTTGACGACTTGCAATAAGCAGTTAAATTTGAGCTTGCATGGCCGCGTCCGAGCCGTCTAAAGCGGGTTCAGGCATGAAAATTTGTCAAATTTAACCCGCACAAATTTAACGCAGATCCATTAAAGCCGCTAAAACCAAGCCAAATTTAAACTGTCAAATTTCCAAAACCCAAATTTACCAGCCGTTTCTTTACAAATTTGACGCCGTTAAGCCAAATTTAAACGCCTATTTACGAATTTATAGCTGTTTTAGAGGTATAATCGCCAAAATCTCGCAAAGGATGAAAGATGACGATAAGAAAAATTATTTTACTCGCCGTATTTACCGCGACAATGCTGACGGGCTGCTTCACTAGCTCCACTAGCGGCGGAGCGCTGGGTGAAAACAGACGCCAGATGTTTTTAGTCGGCGAACAGGAGATGAACGAGGCCGCAGCCAAAGCCTACGTAGAGACGCTAAGCGGCGCGCGTAAAAAAGGCGCGCTAAACATCGATCCCGTGATGACAAAAAGAGTGCAAGACGTCGCCAAGCGCCTGATCGCGCAGGTTGGGGCATTTAGGGAGGACGCGCTCAAGTGGAAATGGGAAGTAAACGTGATCGACGAAAATACGATAAACGCGTGGTGTATGCCTGGCGGCCGCATCGTCGTTTATAGCGGCATAATCAAAAATCTCTCGCTCACAAACGGCGAGCTAGCCGCAGTCATGGGACACGAGATCGCGCATGCGCTGCGTGAACATAGCCGCGAGCAAGCCAGTACGGATATGCTCAAAAACGTAGGCATTTTCGCCGTTTCGCAGGCTGCGGGACTAGGCGATCTAGCTACCGGCGCCATAAATATGGCCGCGCAGTACACCATCTCGTTGCCGTTTTCTCGCTCGCACGAGCGCGAGGCCGACCACATCGGCACGGAGCTGATGGCGCGCGCGGGCTACGATCCTAAGGAGGCGGTAAACGTCTGGGTCAAAATGTCGCAAAAAAGCGGCGGTAGCGTGCCTGAGATACTGAGCACCCACCCGTCCAGCCAAAGCCGCATCGCCGATCTGCGCGAGGTCGCAGCCAAGCTCGAATCGATGTATCTGCAAGCTAAAAAGTAAAATTTAGCTTGCTTAGCGGCTCTTTTAAAACGCTTGCGGCCAGCTATTTGAGACGGCCGTGCTGGCGTTTTATATATTTTGCAAGGCGGATAGAGGAGTGCAACAAGCTCAGATAATGTCCGCCACATGTTAAAAATTTAAACTCTTATTTTAAATTTGCCGCCAAGTTTTTGATTTGCTCCAAAGGCGGCAAATTTATTTCTGCTTATGATTTTTGCTTTAGTCTTTTTCGGTAGTCAAATTTGTTAGTAATTTTTATAAATTTGCGTCGAATTTGCCCGCGCATGCCGATAGTTGGTGTTAAATTTGCGATCGCCGTCCATGTCAAATTGATTTTGGCTTGCGCAAAACTCTGCATAGAAATCGCTGCGTCTGCGAAAATTTGACGCCATCGTCTTGTTTGGCCGTACCGATTTTTCGTGGCGTCGCATGGATGATTTTTTCTTTGCTGTTCTAGCCAAATTTAACAACCAGCACCGAATTTATAGTATATTTACGCCGTTAAACGCCGTAAATATATCGCTAACCAATCCCTCGCATCGCATCAAGCCGTTTTAAAAACAGTTCCACTTTGCACAGCTGCGCCGCATCTAGCGCCCTACCCGAGTAAAAATACTCCACGCTGTTGCCGTTTGGATAGTAAATTTTGCCGCCGCGCTCGTCGCACCCTTCTGCGTCCTGCTCGCTGCGAACGCCTTCGTCGCCACCTTCCTTGCCTTGCTCGCCCCCGCTGCGCCCTTCCGAGCCCTGCTTGCTCTTACTTATTATGCTCTGTCCGCCGCCACTTTCGTCGTTCCCTTCCGCGTAAAATTTACCGACTTGCGCCGATGGATTCGCACCAAATTTTACGTCGCCCTCGGCGTTAAATTTAGCTGCCCGCGAGGGCAAATCCTCGCCGAGCGCGAGCTTTAGCCCTCCGCCCAGCTCGCTTGCCAGGCGGTTTAGTGTGCCGTCGATACCGTCGATGATACGCACGTGAGACGGCAAAATCTCGCGCAAAACGTCCTTGAAATAGTTAAAATGCGTGCAACCAAGCACTAGAGAACCGAGGCGCGCGAGCTCGAATTTAGCCAGTTCCTGGCGCAGATAGGTCCGAACCGCGGGCGAGTCAAACTCCAAATCCTGCGCAAACTCCACGAGACGAGGTAGCGGCAAGCTCCACGTCTCGCACTCCAGCCGACCCACGAGGCGCGCTAGCTTTTCGCCCGCGATCGTTAGCGGCGTGGCGATGAGCAGCGTCGGGCGCGCGCCGAAGCTATCCGCGGCGAGCTTGACGGCGGGCTCCATGCCGATGACCGGCACGCTAAATGCGCCGCGAAGCTCCGAGATAGCCGCGCTCGTGGCGGTGTTGCAAGCAACGACGACCGCGTCCGCGCCGCGCGAGACCAAAAACCCCACCGCGTTAAGGCTTAGCCGCACGATCTGGGCCCTACTTTTCGTGCCGTATGGGACATGATCCTCGTCGGCAAAATACAAAAAATCCGCCCCGCTAAACCGCCGCAAAGCCTCGGCAAGCACGCTTAGCCCGCCGATACCCGAGTCAAAAAACGCTATTTTCAAATCTTTATCCAAGGTTAAATTTAAAAAGAGATTATAACTCAAATTTACGGCGATTTCGACTTTGGACGTAAATTTGGCCTTTTGCGGCGGCTAGACCCGCGCCTTTATCGACGTTCAAATTTGACGTTTTCGTTGCAGTTTTTAATCAAATTTGGCGTAAAATCGGTTAAAATAAACAAAAGGCTCAAAATGCAAGAAAATCTCGCCACCGCAAAATACGAAATCTCGCGCGCCGTCAAGGCTGATCTCGCCACTATTACGAGCATTTATAACGCAAGCATTTTAGAGCGAAACGCCACGGCCACGCTGCGCTCGGTTAGTATAGAGGAGCGCGAAGCGTGGTTTGACGCGCACGAGGCGGCAAATCGTCCGATATACGTGCTACGCGAGCTTTGCGACGCAAATTTGACGAGCGAAGACGGCGAAACCTTTGAAGCTTATTGCGAGAGAAAATTTGACCCAAAGGACGAAAATTTCGGCGCGCAAAAGATAGCCGCCGCAAACCAAAAAGGCGAAATCTTAGCCTGGGGCAGCCTCAGCGACTATCATCCGCGCGAGGGCTACCGCATCACGGCCGAGATCAGCGTCTACGTCGCGCCGGGCGCTCGCGGCAAAGGACTGGGCGGGCGGCTGGTAAATTTTATGCTTGAACGCGCGCCCGAATTCGGCATCAAAAACATCGTCGCGCTGATATTTTCGAGCAATGCCGCTAGCCTAAATTTATTTGCGAAATTTGGCTTCGCGCGCTGGGGCGAACTACCCGAAGTCTGCGATATGTGCGGCAAACTCGAGAGCCTAACGATACTGGGCAAGAAGTTGGGCTAAATAAATTTGATGCTATAGACTAGGACGCGTGCGCATTATCACAAACTACACCTTAATCGTCTTGCCAATAATTTCAGACAGCGCGCCGATTTTGACGCTTAGCGGGCTTAAATTTGCAGCCTTCTAGCACCGATACAGATCACGCCGACAATGAAGCCAAATTTGGAGCAAATTTGCCTCAGTAAGGCGAGCTGTATACTGTATTTAGCATTTAACGATAAAAATAAATAGCCAAAATTACTTCATAAATTTTATATAGGTTATCAGTTAGGCAAGAAAATCTTTAACTTATTCTTAAGATATAAAATTATAATATTATTTTAAATTTTATCCCAAAGGAGACTCCATGAAGCACTTTTCACTCTCAAAGGCCGTTTTTATGGCGGCGAGTTTGGCCCTGCTCGGGCTAACGGCTGCGAATGCGCAGGAGAAATTTTCCCCAGTCATCGTCATTCACGGCGGCACCAGCGGGCTTGATCTAACAAAGGAGGAATTTAAAATCCGCGAGGAGCCGATGAATCGTGCGCTTTTGGCGGGTCAAGCCGTACTTGAGAAGGGCGGTAGCGCGATGGATGCGGTAACTGCGGCGATAATGGTGCTCGAGGACGATCCGAATTTCAACGCGGGCAAGGGCGCGGTATTTACCGCCGACGGATTTAACGAGCTCGACGCCTCGATCATGGACGGCTCGACCAAAAAAGCGGGCGCAGTCGCAATGGCAAGGCATATCAAAAACCCTATCCTAGGCGCCAGGCTCGTGATGGATAAGACGTGGCATACACTGGTTGCGGGCGAGGGAGCCGACAAGCTCGCTAAAGAAAACGGCCTAGAGATGGTGGATCAGAAGTATTTTTTCACGCAGTTTAGATACGACGCGCTACAAAAGGCCAAAGAGAAACAAAAGCTGCTACTTGATAGCGAAAAGGCGAAAAAGACGTCGCTAAATTTACACGAGCGCCCGTATCTTGGCACTGTGGGCGCGATCGCGCTGGATAAAAACGGCAACCTAGCCGCAGCGACCAGCACGGGTGGCATGACGAACAAAATGACCGGCCGCATCGGCGATAGCCCGATAATAGGCTCCGGAACCTACGCCGACAACGACTCGGTAGCGGTTTCTTGCACCGGTACGGGCGATATCTACATGCGCGTAAATGCCGCGCACGAGGTCTCGGCTCTGTATAAATACAAAACCTCCGACGTGCAAAAAGCCGCCGAAGATGCAGTAGCTCAGGTCAAAGCGCTCGGCGGCAGCGGCGGCATCATCTCGATCGACAAGCACGGACACACGGGCTTTGCGTGGACGAAAGATAAGCTCGGCATGTATCACGGCGAAGCAAGACTCGGAGCCAAACCGATCGTCTACTGGCCGCTAGGTGAGAAATGATCAAATTTGCCCCGCCTATTTTGACTTGGGCGGGGTTAAATTTAGTTAAATTTTGGTAGCTTATTCAAAAATATTCAAATTTGGATTTTATATAAAAGACGAAGTCAAATTTAAAAGCAGCAAAATATAGCTTCGCCGCTCAAATTAAGCCTATTTTACGCTATTTTCGGCCTTAAATTTAGCCAAAAGCTCCTCGTCGCATTTCGGGCAGTATTCGTGCTCGCCGCTGATGTAGCCGTGCTTGGCGCAGACGCTAAAGACCGGCGTTATCGTGATGTAGGGCAGCTTGTAGTTGTTTATCACGCCGCGCACGAGATCTTTGCATGCCTGCGCCGAGCTGATGCGCTCCTTCATATATAGGTGCAGCACCGTGCCGCCCGTGTACGAGCTTTGCAGTTCGTCTTGCAGATCGAGCGCCTCGAACGCGTCGTCGGTGAAATTTGCCGGTAGCTGCGTGGAGTTGGTGTAGTAGATATTTTCGCCAAAACCGGCCTGAATGATGTCCGGATAGCGCTTTTTATCCTCTTTGGCAAAGCGATACGTAGTGCCCTCGGCAGGCGTGGCTTCGAGGTTATAGAGGTTGCCGGTGCTCTCTTGAAATTCGCGGATTTTACCGCGTAAAAACTCTATCATCTCGGTTGCAAACTCCCGCCCGAAATCAGTCGCGATGTTTTCTTTATCATTCGTGAAATTTCGCAAAAGCTCGTTCATACCGTTGATGCCGATGGTGCTAAAGTGATTATTAAAGTGCTTTAGATAGCGCGCGGTGTACGGATACAGGCCGCGTTCGTACATCTCCTGGATAAATTTGCGCTTTTTTTCTAGCGTTGATTTGGCTAAATTTAGCAGATACTCAAGGCGGGTGTAAAGCCCCTTTTTATCGCCTTTATATAGGTAGCCCAAGCGAGCTAAATTTAGCGTCACGACGCCGATGCTGCCGGTCATCTCCGCACTGCCAAACAGCCCTCCGCCGCGCTTTAGCAGCTCGCGTAAATCTAGCTGTAAGCGGCAACACATCGAGCGTACGTGACCCGGTTTATAGGCTTTGTCGTTTGCGACGCGGTTGCCGTTTTCATCGATCGTGTACTGACTGCCGACGAAATTTTGAAAATAGCTCGAGCCCATTTTTGCCGTGTTTTCAAAAAGCACCTTCGCCACCTCGCTGTTCCAGTCAAAATCCTCGGTGATATTTACGGTAGGGATCGGGAAAGTAAACGGCTGCGAGCACTTGTCGCCCTCGGTCATGATCTCGTAAAACGCCTTGTCGATGCGGTTCATCTCGGGCTCAAAGGCGCGGTAAGTCATATCCGTTAGCTTGCTAAAGCCGCGCTTAGCAGCCTCCTGCGCTAGCTCATCGTCCTCAAGGTCGCTAAATATATGCCTATCCTCGCGCGTAGGTATCTGATCGCGTAGATCGGACGGGCAGGTGATGTCGATCGTTACGTTGGTAAACGGACTCTGACCCCAGCGAGCCGGCACGTTTAGGTTAAAGATAAAGCTAGTTATCGCCTTTTTGATCTCTTTATCGCTTAACTTGTCACGGAAAACATAAGGCGCCAGGTAAGTGTCAAAGCTACTAAACGCCTGCGCACCCGCCCACTCGCTTTGTAAAATTCCTAGGAAATTTGCCATCTGATAAAGCGCCTCTCTAAAGTGCTTTGGCGCCTTACTCTCGACCCTGCCGCGAACGCCGTTAAAGCCCTCGTTTAGTAGCGCCCTAAGGCTCCAGCCCGCGCAGTAGCCCGTGAGGCAGTCAAGATCGTGGATGTGATAGTCGCCATTTCGGTGTGCGAGGCCCTCTTCTTTGCTATATACTTTATCTAGCCAGTAGTTAGCGATGACCTTGCCCGCGGTGTTGTTGATGAGGCCGGCGTTTGAGTAGCTGGTGTTTGAATTTGCCAGAATGCGCCAATCGGTGCCGTTGATGTACTCGCTGATGGTTTGGGTGGAGTTGATGTAGGTGGTGTCTTCGTTTAGTCCTAAAATTTGCTCGCGCTGAAGCTTGTGTGTGTGTCGGTAGAGCATAAAGCTCTTCATCACGTCGAAGTGTCCCGCGTTAAAAAGCGCCTTTTCGATGTAGTCTTGCACGTCCTCGACGCTCAAAACTTCGCTATCAAACATGTGCCCCATCACGTCTAAAAAGACCTTGTCATCGTACTCTTTAGACTCGCTTTCAAAGGCTTTTTTGATGGCGTCTTGGATTTTATACGGGAGATATTCTTGCTTC
Organism: uncultured Campylobacter sp.; assembly: GCA_963517705.1. Classification (GTDB taxonomy): domain Bacteria; phylum Campylobacterota; class Campylobacteria; order Campylobacterales; family Campylobacteraceae; genus Campylobacter_A. The sequence goes on along the minus strand of CAUQHH010000008.1, from coordinate 9,231 downwards.
GTGCCGTCGCGTTTTAGGATAAATTTCATTTCATTCCTTACGTTAAATTTTGGTGATAAATTTGACGAAAGTATAGGCAAAGTTGGCTTAAAATTTAGTGACCGAAATTTGCTCTCCGGGCATTTTAAAAATGTCATTTTTAAGTTTAAAATAGCTTTTAAATCGCGTATATTTGGGCATTTTATAAAGGGCTATTAAAATTTAATACAAAGCTGTTTTTGATAAGTGATATTAAATTTGAGCAAATTTAAAAGAATGCTAAAAAACAAGCGAAAGTTCAAATTTGACGAGATTTTGCGAGAGTTAAATTTGGTAAATTTGAGCAGTAGAGAGCCCCGCCGTAAAATTCGGCGGGAAAGTTTTTATTCGTCGTATCTTAAGAAAATATCCTCGCCGCCTTTTGCAAGGTTTAGGATGCCTTCGCCGCGTTTAAACGTTATCTCTGTACCGATATCGTCGTTCGCTAGTCTTACGCCGCTTGCAGTGACTGCGTTTTTAAGGTTGATTTTGTGACCTTTGCTGTCTTCTAGCAGGGCTGTGTTAAATTTATCGGTAGAGCTTAGTCTAACGACGTATTTCGGGTCGTTTACGCCCGTAAATTTAATAACTTCAGCTTCTGATTTGGTGATCTGAGCTTTGTTTGCGCTCTCGCTTTTGTGCGCGTGGCAACCGCTAAGCATAGCAACTGCAGCAAAAGCCGCCAAAGATGAAACTAAAAACTTCTTCATTTTCGTCCTTTTTTGTGAAATGAGATTCGAATATTACTTCAAAATAGTTTATATAAAGTAAACTTAGCCAAGAAGGAGTCGTTGCTCAAGGCTAAGTTTACTCGCGGACTTACGCTTATTTAGAAAATAAGCCGCCGCAAATTTATCGCCAACCCTAAAAAACTCGCGAAACCAGCGAATTTTTGGCATTAATGGCAGCCGCAACCGCAGCAAGATTTCGCACCGCCGTGAAGCTCGGTAACGTAAAATTTAACCGAATTTAGCCCCTCTTTTAACGCCCACTCATAAGCGCTTGAGACGAAATCCCAGTTGATGTTTTCAAACAGCTTCTCCAAATACGCCGGGCGCGCGTTTCTGTGATCGACGTAGTATGCGTGCTCCCAAACGTCCGCGACCAGAAGCGGTACGAGGCCGTCCGTTACCGGAGTTTGCGCGTTGCTAGTTTGTACGATTTGCAGTTTATCCTCTTTTGGATTGTAAACTAGCCACGCCCAGCCGGAGCCAAAAAGCGTAGTCGCAGCCTTTAAAAACTCCTCTTTAAAATTTGGAATATCTTTTTCTAGGCGCGCCTTTAGCTCGTCGCTCATTTGGCTTTTTTTCGCGATGCAATCCCAGTAAAAGTCGTGGTTATAGACCTGAGCCGCGTTGTTAAACACGCCGCCCGAGCTTTTTACTAAGATATCAAAGAGGCTAGCGCCCTCAAACTCAGTACCTTTTATCAAATTATTTAGGTTATTGATATAGGTTTGGTGGTGTTTGCCGTGGTGGTAGCTACAGGTTTCCTCGCTTACGACGGCGTTTGCTTTCGGATCGAAAGGCAGTTTTCTAAGTTCAAACATAATTTTTCCTTTGTAATAAAATTTATCCGTATTATAGCAATAAAATAGTAATTAATTTATTAACGCACAAACAAACGCGCCGATGTTTCCGTTTTATCAAATTTGACTCGTTTCGCCGCGCGAAAAGATCAAATTTGATAAAAATAATGTGTATTTTCGTAACATTTAGTCTTTTTAGCGTTATATTTTACTTTGGCCTGCTCTCAAATTTGATGGTCAAATTTGAGATATTGTTACATATTTACACATAAATTTGAAATTTATTGCAAAAAGTCGAAACATTTTCACGCAGCCGCTTTTTTATGAATTATAATTGCACCTAGCTGATTTAGCTAATCTTTTAAAAAGGATCACAGATGAAAATTAAGTTACTTTCCGCACTGCTTCTTTCTTGCGCGCTGGCCGGAAGCGCATTTGCCGCAGGTAAAACATACACGATCAAATTTGCCCACGTCGTGGCCGCCTCTACGCCAAAAGGCAAGGCTGCGGACTTTTTTGCCAAACGAGTCGGCGAGCTTAGTGGCGGAGCGATCAAAGTCGAGGTATATCCGGCCGCATCGCTAATGGACGATGATAGAGTTTTTGCTGCGCTAAAGCTGGGTAACGTACAAATGGCGGCGCGTAGTTTTTCTAAATTTACGCCGATAGTGCCGCAGTTTCAGCTATTTGATCTGCCGTTTATCTTTAGAGACAACGCTCATCTTTACGCTGTTCAAGACGGCGAAGTCGGACAAGCTCTAAAAGATATGATCGCTAAAAAAGGCTTCATCGCGCTTGATTTTTGGGACGCGGGATTTAAACACTTTAGCTCAAGCAAAAAGCCTATCGTAGAGCCTGAGGACGCTAAGGGACAAAAATTCCGCATCCAAAGCTCAAAAGTACTTGAAGAGCAGATTAAAGCTGTCGGCGGCAACCCGCAAGTATTGCCGTTTTCAGAGGTTTATCCGGCCCTTCAACAAGGCGTAGTCGATGCGACGGAAAACCCGCTGTCAAATTTCTATAACTCCAAATTTTACGAGGCGCAAAGCTCTTTAACGCTATCAGGCCACGGATATTTGGGATATTTAGTCGTTATGAGCGAGAAATTTTGGAAAGGTTTGCCTGATGATATGAAGGCTCACGTAACGCAAGCTCTAAAAGAGGCTACGGCGTTCGAGCGCGAAGAGACGGCTAAAGAAGAAGAGCACATTTTGAGCGAGCTTAAAAAATTCGCAAGCGAGAACAAAAAGCTTGAGATCATCGAGCTAAACGCCGATCAAAAGGGCAAATGGGCGGAAGCTATGAAGCCGATTTATCCAAATTTCTACAACGCGATCGGTCAAGATTTGATAGAAAAAACGATAAATACGAAGTAGGCTTTTATGGGTAAATTTTTTGAGATTTTAGATGTCGGCATCGCCTCGGTAAACAAAACCGTAGCGGTGCTAGGCATCGCCGCAGGCACGCTGCTAGCCTTCATTAACGTCGTTATGCGCTACTGCTTTAACACGGGCTGGTCGTGGGCGGGCGAGCTAACGAACTACCTTTTTATCTGGTCGGCGTTTTTTGCCGCCGCATACGGCTTTCGAAAAGGCATACATATCTCGGTTACGATTTTGATCGAGAGATTTCCGCCTATCGTTGCAAAGGCCTATCTCATCTTTGCAAATATACTAACGACGGCATTTTTGATGTTTATCGTAGTTTATAGCGTGCAGTATCTGCAGGTGATGATCGAGCTTGATTTCATGAGCGTGGATCTAGGCGTGCCGCAGTGGATACCTATGCTGGTGCTTCCGATCGCTTTTTTAGGAGCTAGCTACCGCGCCGGAGAGAAAATTTTCCAGATCGCTATGACGCCGGCCGATAAGGTCATCGTAAATAACGAAGCCGAGATGATACACGACTCGGTCAAGAAAAGCTAAGGAGAGCCTATGACCATCGCATTTTTATTTATCTCGCTGTTTGGCCTCATGCTAATAGGCGTTCCGGTCGCCGTTTCGCTTGGAGCTAGTACGGTTTTAACGATGCTGCTTTTTACCGATCTTGACGTCGCGGCGATGCCTCAGCTTATCTTTGACGGTATCAATAAATTTGCCCTTATGGCGATCCCGATGTTTATCTTAGCCGGAAATTTACTGAGCAAGGGCGGCTCTGCTAGACGCATTATAGATTTTGCTAAATCCATGGTCGGACATCTACCGGGCGGCCTGCCGATGAGCGCGATATTTGCGTGCGTTATATTTGCCGCGGTTTCTGGCAGCTCGCCCGCTACGGTCGTAGCGATAGGCTCCATCATGTTTGTCGCGATTAAAGAAGCAGGCTATCCGAAAGAGTACGCCGTGGGCGGCATCACAACCGCGGGCTCTCTAGGCATCCTCATCCCGCCTTCGGTCGTTATGATCGTTTACGGCGTGACGGCCGAGGTCAGTATCGCGCAGCTATTTATGGCGGGCGTAGTGCCTGGACTGATGCTTGGCGGCATGATGATACTTCAAACTTATATCGGAGCGAAAAAACTCGGATTTAAAGCCTCGACGCCCGAGCCTTGGAGCGAGCGAGTAAAAAAATTCGGCAAGGCGTTTTGGGCGCTGTTAATCGTAGTAGTCGTTATCGGCGGTATCTACGGCGGCATTTTCACCCCGACCGAGGCTGCGGCGGCGAGCGCGATATATGCGCTGATTATTTCGCTATTTGTTTATAAAGATATCAAATTTAAAGACCTGTGGGACATCTGCCTAGAGTCTGCCATCACGACGGCGATGATATTTTTCATCATCGCAAACGCGGTCGTGTTCGCATACCTGCTAACTAGCGAAAACATCCCGCAAACGATAGCAGATAGCATCCTAGCCGCAAATATCGGCAAGATAGGCTTTTTAATCATCGTAAACATCCTGCTTTTCATCATGGGACAGTTTATGGAGCCGTCATCGGTCGTTATGATCATGGTGCCGCTGCTACTACCGATCGCGACTGCGCTAGGCGTGGATCCGGTGCACTTCGGTATCCTGCTAATCGTGAATATGGAAATCGGCATGATTACGCCGCCTGTCGGACTAAATTTATTCGTCGCTAGCGGCCTAACGGGCATGAATCTAAAAGACGTCATCGTCGCGTGCTTGCCGTGGACTTTGACGCTATTTATCGGGCTTATTTTAGTGACGTATATCCCGGAGATTTCGCTTTGGTTGCCTAATCTTATGTACAAAAACTAACCTACTTATAAATTTTGCGAGCGGGCCTAGCTAAAGCCTCGCTCGCCTTAAATTATGCCGCGCTAAATTTACCTCAAAAGCCCAAATAAAGCCAAAGTGTCGTATAATTTTCGCAAATAAAAAAGGGGAGATTATGTATAGCGTTAAACTGCATATTTGCTTAAGCGAGGATTTAAAAAACAAGCTTGAAATTTTAGAAAAAATCCAGCCAAGGCTACGCTTTACGCACGAATTTAGCACTATAAAAAGCTCAAGCGACATCCCTGCGCCCATACCCGACGAAAATCAATATCTCATCATCGCAAGCGAGAACTGCGGACTAAATTTACCCGAGCTAAAAAACCGTATCGGCAAAAACGGCTTTTTGGCGATTTACGCGAGGGATGCGGACAAGATAACCGGCGAACAAAAACAAATCGCCGATGAAATTTGGCTAGAAAGCGCAAATTTAGACGACTTTTACTTTGAAAAAGCGCTAAATTTGATCGCCGAGCGCAAAGAGGCGTGGCTACAAAAAACGTGGTTGCAGACGACGATAAACTCATCTCCCGATATGATCTGGTTTAAGGATATGAGCGGACTACATCTAGAGGTAAACGACGCCTTTTGCGAGGTCGTAGATAAGCAAAAAGACGACGTTCGCGGTAAAGATCACTACTATATCTGGAATATCCCAAAAGAGATATACGAACAAACGGGCTACGTCTGCGTCCAGACCGAGGACGACGTCGTAGCCGCGCGCAAAACCTGCCTGCTGGACGAAGAGGTGATGAAGGCAGACGGCAATCTAAGCAAGCTAAAAACGTATAAAACGCCGATATTTGACGGCGAGACGATCATCGGTACCGTAGGCATCGCTCGCGACGTGACGAAAGAGTACGAGTATCTGCAAAATATCGAACATCTAGCCCACTACGACCAGCTCACGGGGCTAGCTAACCGCAATCAGCTGGACGCATTTTTAGACAATCTAAAAACCACGCATATGAGCATACTTTATATGGATTTAGATCGCTTCAAGCAGGTAAACGACGAGCACGGACATCAGGCGGGCGATAAGGCTCTGGTCGCGATCTCGGAGCTGATAAAAGAGATTTTTAACGACGCTATGAACGTGCGTATCGGCGGGGACGAGTTTATCTCGATATTTACCGACGGCGCGAATATGCAAAGCATAGCGCCTCGCGTGCAAATTTTGATCGACCGATTTTTTAAAATTTGTCAAGAAAATCCGCTATTTAACGGACTATCCGTGAGCGCGGGTATCGCAGAAGGCCAGATCGGACACGGCTCGTTTGACCTGCTGCTTCAGCGCGCCGACGATGCTCTTTATAGGGCTAAACACGCGGGCCGCGGTACCTACTGCATAAATCCCTGGGAAGACTTTGAGCAAAAATAAATTTTGCTAGCGTTTGCCGGTCGGTAGCGATGCGGCACGAATTTACGGCGACTCGTCAGCGCCCACGCGGCTTGGCGGCCGACCGTAAATTTGATACCACTTCTTAATCTTTTACTCTAAATTTTCCTCAAATTTTGCCGATATCGTTAAAAAGCTAAATTTTAAAAGGATTTTAAATGATAGGCGGCGTAAACGGATTTAACGCAAATGCAAATTTCGATTTTAACGGCGCTCGCGGGCAAAATTTAAAAGCGCGCGAGGAAAAAGAGGTAGCGAATTTAGCACCAAATTTAACGGCACGGATTGATTACGATACCGTAAATCCCGACGAACTAGACTACGACCAACTCAAAATTTGGGCGGATAACGTTGATCCCGAGAAGCTAACCGGTAAAAAATTAAGTATGTGGTTGGGTGCGAAAATGGAGTTTGATAAGTTGGAGGACGGATGGCGTAAGGAGCTCAGCCTAAATCCGAACGAGCCAGTAGCCGTGAGGAGGATATTTTCGCTAAGCGGCTACACGAGAGACGATAAAATAAGCGTCTGGGGCAAGATAAACGGGCTTGACTCATCGGTAAGCAAAGAAAAAGCCGCCGAGCTAAAAAGTTTCGTAGATAGTACGCGAGCTCTGATAGCGCAGGCGGGCGATCCGTCCGATATATTTAGGCGGGACGTCTTTAGCGTGGATAAATTTATGAAGAGATTTAATGTGGATTTGGGCGGGTTTGGCTTAGGGCTCATGCGTAGCGGTAGCGGTGTAGCAATGGACGCCGAGGCCTCAAAGCTGCTGGATTCAGATATGAGCGAGGAGGAATTTAAAGATAAATGGCTCGAGTACGCGGCAAATAAAATCCTAGGAGAATACGCAAACGTCAAAATTTCGCTCGAAAACGGTGCGCTAAATTTCGACCAAACGCCCGCAAAAGAGCGCATTACGCTTCTTGGGCAAGATATAGAAGATCGCGTAAGCTACGCGGACGAAGCGAGCAAAAAAGAGTTTTTTAAATTTCTAAAAGACGTATTTAAAAACGGCGAGAGTATCGGGGACGTGCTGCAAAAAATCGCGCTAAAAAAGGGCGATTTTGACGAAACAGCCAAAGAGGAAGCGCAAGCAGACGCAGCCAAAGAAAAGAAATTTAAACCAATCAAAGCAACGAGTAAAAGCCAAACCTACGTTTATAAGGATATAAAGCGCGAATTTTTCGAGAAATTTATCAAAGCCGAACAAGAAAAAGGAACGGACGTAACCAAGCTTTTAGATGCTCTAAATAAAATCCGAAAACTTGATATAAATGCCTAAATTTGAAGGCGGCGGTTGTCGGGATAATTAAAAAAAGACAAATTCGAATATTGGTTCAAATTCGGCTCAAAATCAGCTGAAAACCATGTGCCGAATTTACTCGTACAAGCTAAATTTAAACGCTCCAAATTCTGGCGGGTAAATTTAATCCGCCAAGTCAAAATTTAACGCACCGAATTTACATCTCGTAGCTATCCTCTTCGTCTTCGTCGCCGTATTCGTAGTCGTTCTCGTCGTAGTTGTAGCTGTATTTCTCGGATCTCTCGTCGTCAAATTCGGAGTATTCCTCCTCCAAATCTTCCTCTTCGTAGTCAAATTCTTCGCTCATTTTCTCTCCTTTAAAATTATTTTTTCACTTCTTCGACGTATAGGCTCTGGCTAGGGAAGGCAAATCCAAGCCCGTTGGCCTCTACGATATTCATGATTTTTAGCATCACGTCCTCTTTGACGGCCAAAAACTCGCCCCAAACTATCGTCTTTGAAAAGCAGTACACTAGGATATTTATCGAGCTATCGGCAAACTCGTCCACGACGACGAATAAATTTGACTTATAGCCCGCTAGATCATCGATCGAAACGATACCGCGGTCGTACCTACTAGCCTTTTTAGAGCCCATATCGTCGCCCTTTGCGATGTCCGGATGGTCGATTAGCATCTGCTTGATCTCATCGACGCATTTTTTGATCTGCTCGGTCGTGGCGCTATATTCTAGCCCGATTAGCATCCTGATGCGCCGTCCCATCTTTCGCCTACTCCAGTTTCGGATCGGATCGCTGGCTAGCTTTGAGTTTGGTACGAATATAAGGGCGTTATCAAAGGTTCGTACGGTCGTTTTTCTAAGCCCGATCTCCACGACCGTTCCCTCGATGTCGCCGCAGACGATCCAGTCGCCTTGCGAGAACGAGTTGTCAAAGAGCAGCATGACGGAGGCAAAGAAATTCGCCAATATATCCTTAGTCGCAAGAGCTACCGCGAGGCCGCCGATACCGAGCGAGGCGATGATGGCGCTGACGTTAAAGCCCAGCTTGCTAAGCACGATAAGTAGCGCGATAACGAAGATGATGAAATAGATGATCTTTAGGATCAAATTTATCACCTCTTTGCGCCCGCTTTTTTTGGTGAGTTCGTTGATGAGCACCATGCCGTAGCCGTTTAGTACGCTAAGTATGAGCCAAGTGACGGCGATAACGAAAGTGATCGTGAGGAAATTTGCAAATTTTATCGGCATAGGAGCCGGATAATACGCGATCGAGACGCAGATATCTATCGCGTAGGCGATGAGGGTGAGCAACATCGGGCGTTTGATAATCTCGACGATGCGCCCTTTCGTCTGTCTATCCGAGTCGTGCTTGACGAAAAATTTCATTAACGCCCACAGCGTGAGCTTACTAAGTAGCGTCGTAAACGAGACGAAAAACAAAAACACTACGAATATAATCGCAGCCTTGCCAACGTTAAATTTGCTCGTAAACGAGGCCTTTTCGTTGATAAAATCTATCGCGGTTTTTAAATTTAGCTCCGAGATGATGTAGTTTGACGTGAGCAGCTCGGCGTTATCGCGCAGATAGTAGAGTATCTCTTCCAGCGTCTTTTTGTACGCTTCTAGCGCGTCTAGTTCACCTTTGTGCGCTAGGGCTACTTCTTCGCTTAACGAGTCTTTAAAAGCCTTAAACTGTGCGTAAAACTCCGTCTGAAAGCTAAGCAGCGTCTTCTCGACGGCAAGTTTGACGTTTACGGCTTTGCCGCCCTCTTTAAAGATATTTTCC
>CAUQHH010000007.1:0-27921 GCA_963517705.1 uncultured Campylobacter sp. | reverse complement strand
ATGATCGCAAGCCCCTCCTGCGCGCTTAGTTCTCTATCTTTTCGTCTCATTTTTCTGCCTTTAAATTTTTGAAAATTATAAAATTTAAAACCTAAAAAAGTGTATAATTTCGCAAATTTAAAGGACGACGATGAGAAAAATATTGACATTTTGTGCTCTGGGCACACTGGTTTTAGGCGCTCAAAACGCGTGCGAGGAGTACGTAAAGCAAAGCAAAATTTACCTAAACGAGCTTTACGAAACAAAATCCAAGCAGCTAAAAGACGATCCGCAAGCATTTAGGCTGTTTGAGCTCAAATTTAGCGAGCTGCAAAAAGCTCAGGAGGGCCAAGCGGCGCTAATCATACAAAGCGGCGACGAGAAATTTTGCGAGCGCGAATCGGCCAAGATAAAATCCGTGCTAGATGAAATGAGAGCAGAAAAGGCGCAAAAGTAGGCCTGTTTTATAGAAAATTTGAGCCGCTTTTGCCGAGTAGAGTCAAAAGCTCTACAATCAAATTTGAAACCTGCCAAACCTAGTCTGGCAAGCTTTTGAATGCAAATTTGACGTAGCCCGGCGCAATTAAAACCGCATAGTTACCAAATTTTGCAAACTCGCTTTAGCTAAATCACAAAAGCTCGTTTTGTCGCAGCCGACATCAAACCATCCTAAACCGCGTTGTTTAAATCCCAATCTATCGGCGCCTTGCCGTGCTCGGCGAGATATAAATTCGCCTTTGAAAAGTGCCTGCAGCCAAAAAACGCGCCGCGCGCTAACGGGCTTGGATGAGCCGCCGTTAGTACAAGGTGTTTGTTAGCGTCGATGAGAGGGGTTTTGGCCTTAGCCGGGTTGCCCCAGAGCATGAAAACAACGTTCTGGGCGCGTTCGCTAAGCTTCCTGATTGCAGCGTCCGTAAACTCCTGCCAGCCGAAATTCGAGTGCGAGTTAGCCTGCCCTGCACTAACGCTTAGCGTCGCATTTAGCAGTAGTACGCCCTGCTTCGCCCAGTAGCTCAGATCGCCCGAGTTTGGCTCCGTTACGCCCAGATCGTCGCGGATTTCTTTATAGATATTGGCAAGACTTGGCGGGATTTTGACGCCGCGAGGCACGGAGAAGCTTAGCCCCATCGCCTGTCCCGCGCCGTGGTATGGGTCTTGCCCCAGGATCACGACTTTGACTGCGTTAAACGGCGTGAGGTTAAAGGCGTTAAATATCAGCGCATTTGGCGGATAGACCTCGCCCGCAGCCTTTGCTTGTAGGAAATTTTCCTTTACGCGGGCGAAATTCTCGCTCAAAAATTCATCTTTTAGCGCCTCTTTCCAGCCTGCTTCGATTTGGATTTTGTCAATCTGCATGATTTTCCTTTGTAAATTTGCTCTTTTTCTTTACGTTCATTTTAAGGCAAATTTACAAAATGATAGCCAAAAATATTTAAATTTAGGCGGTTTAAGATGGGCTCAAATTTACAAGCGTTTATCTTGTTAAATTTTCAAAAAAGAGCAGGGCGGTTTTTAAAATTTGCTGTATAATTTAAACTAAATTTTAAATAAAGGAACAACGATGTCCGAGCAAATTTTTGAGAAGCTAAAAGAGCTGCTAAGCGCGCAAAATGCGGACTTTCGCACCGTATCTCACGCGAGCGCCAAAACATCGGCCGAGGTCGCCGTGGCGCGCGGCACGGAGCTAGGGCAGGGGGCTAAGGCGCTTGCTTGCGTCGTAAAGGGCGGGGGTGCCAAACGATATGTTTTAGCCGTACTGCCGGCGGATTACAAAGCTGATTTACAGCTCATCGCACAGGCACTTGGCGGCACTAGAGCTAGCCTAGCCAGCCCTGACGAGGTCATGCGACTCACTGATTGCGTCTTTGGCAGTGTTCCGCCGTTTAGCTTTCATGAGGAGCTAGAGCTTATCGCCGATCCGAGCCTACTTACGCGCTATGCCGAGCTTGCTTTTAACGCAGGCTTGCTAGATCGCTCTATCATTTTAAACACGAAGGACTACGAGCGTATCGCGCGGCCGAGATTAGTTAAATTTGCGATGACGGAGTGAGAAATTTAGTCTAAAAAGGATGAAATTTGATCGAAAAATACAGCAAACAACGATAACCAAAGATGATTTTTTGGGTATAAACTTGGACGAAATACTCAAAGACGCAAAATATTTTGACGATTACAGTTTTAAATTTGCGGACTTGTGCGAGGAAAATTTTAGAAACGGAAATTTAAAAGCTAGCAAAGTGTTTTATTTACTAAGAAATGCTTGCTCTATGGCTTTAAAACCGGGAAGCTTAAACGAACCGTATGAAGCGGGGTGCATCTGGGGCAATAGCAGATCAGCGATATTAGAGGATTTTACCGAGCAAGATTTGGAATTTTTTGAGAGTACTTTGGATGAAATGACCGATTGCAGACTAAAATCAAGGATCGCCGATATTTTATGGATTTTAAAAAATCCCAAAAATACTAAATTTTTAGAGATCGCCGTAAATGAATACTCGAAAATATCTCTAGAGCCAAAGTCGCTAAATCAATTTAAGATAGATGCGTTTGAAAGAGCTATTAGACTATCGCAGCTATCTAAAATCACAAAAAATCAATACGCCGAAATATCGAATAAAATTTTAGAGTGTTTTAATAAGGCAGAACCGGCCGATAAATACTACTGCTTAAGGATGTCGTATTTATTAGATATCGCTAAGCTAGACAAAAAACTGCAATCAAACGTAGCTGAAAAATTAGAAAATTTTGCCGATTCATTTGCTAAAAGAGGGAGAATTTATGGCGGCTATAGACTATTATCAAGAGTCGCAAAAATGGTATAAGAAGCTCAAAAATAGCCGTAAAATAGCCGAAACCGCACTCAAAATAGCTAATATCTTAATAGAAAAAGCAAAAGAAAGCAGCGCTATATCGTCAAAAATAGACCTAGAGCAAGCACTAAAAGAGCTCAGAAGTATTCCTGCAAAAGATAGAAATGAGCTCGGAATCAATCAAAAAATAGACGAGATACGCAAGCTGATGGGGCAAAATAACCAAGATATTATAAGAGAAATGAGTTTGATTGCTACTGATAAGATCGATATTTCACGCTATCAAAATAATGCAAAGCTAGCAGTAAAAGGCAAGCAACTATCCAAAGCGGTATTATGCCTAGCTAATATCACAGCAAATCCACTATATGAAGATATCAAAAAGTCATCCGAGAAGCTTTTAAAAAAGTCTCTTTTTTCAAATCTTATTACTCAAATTTACGTAGATGCTGACGGAAGAAAATTGTCGCAAATAACCACAAAAGATGATCGATTAAAACATGAAATGTACCAGCAATACCATATACATGTCGAGTTGGCGGTAGACGGCAGTATACTGCCCGCATTTTGGCAAATTTTAGAGGAGCATAGAGTGTCTATGCGCTTCATTTATGATATTTGCAGAAATTCTAGCACGGTTCCGGCTGGCAGGGCAGATATCTGGGCGCATGGCTTATATTACGGCTTTGATAGAGACTTTTTGGTTTCAAGTCATTTGCTGATACCTCAAATAGAGCATTTGGCGAGAATTTTACTACAACAAGAAAAAATTCCTACGACTACTATCGATGAATACGGCGTAGAATCTGAAAAAAGCATAAACTCGCTTTTGCAAGAACCAAAAATATATGAATTACTCGGGAGAGATTTGACGAAAGAACTAAAATTTCTACTAACGGAGCCGACGGGGGGGCTAAACTAAAGAAATAAAATATGCCATGGACTGGTCAGCGAATCTCCAAACTATGCCGATATTTATATTTGGTAGCTTTGTCTTAGGCTAACGGTTAATAACTGCGTTTTATTTAAAGACACTTACTAGATTTATTACTTTAACTGCAAATAATACATGCAATAAAATCAAAAAAAGATATTCAAATTTACAAAAAATACAACTAAAAGTTGGAGATACTAATATATTAGGAGTTAATACAATAATTAAATAGTGGCCGGGAGATAGGGATTCGAACCCCAGGAGGCTTTCACACCTCAACGGTTTTCAAGACCGCCGCTTTCGACCGCTCAGCCATCTCCCGCAAAAATATTTTGGCTAATTATAGCCAAATTTATTCGGTTTTTTCCTTAACATAGGAAGCGCCTTTGTTGACTTTTTCCTTTGACCATTCAACGGCGTTATTTGTGTCTTCTTTGGCTCCGCGCCAAGTATTTGAACAGCCGACCATAAACAAAGTAGCAGATAATAGCACTAGTAAATAACGCATTTTCTCTCCTTATAATTTTTGGAGGCGACACCCGGATTCGAACCGGGGATCAAAGCTTTGCAGGCTCATGCCTTACCACTTGGCTATGTCGCCTAAAAGTCAATGGTGCCCGAAACCGGACTTGAACCGGTACGGTAAAAAATACCGAGGGATTTTAAGTCCCTTGCGTCTACCATTCCGCCACCCGGGCAAAAATTCCCTAAATTTAAAACCGATGGAGCGGGAAACGAGATTCGAACTCGCGACCCCAACCTTGGCAAGGTTGTGCTCTACCCCTGAGCTATTCCCGCATTTTGTTTGAAAAATGAGATTTTAGCTGATTTTTGCTTAAAATTTTATTTTATTTCGTCAAATTTCAAAATTTCGTAAGATAAAAATGATATAATTCCAAAATCTTTTCAACAATTGGGGTTATAGCTCAGCTGGGAGAGCGCTTGAATGGCATTCAAGAGGTCGGCGGTTCGATCCCGCTTAACTCCACCATCTTTAAATTTATTCCCCAAATTTTACATCATCAAAAACTTTGATTAATTTATGTTTTATGGTTAATATCTCAATCCTTAAAAATAGTATTTTAAGCTTGCTTGTGTTAGTATCGGCAAAATTTAGTACGAGAAAAAGATGCAAGATTACTCCGTTTTAGACGTTTTATCCAATAAAAAAGTCCTTTGCTTAGAAGACGAGCCTTATATATTAAAAAATATGATCGACTCCCTTGAGCTGTTTTTTGCCGAAGTAAAAGGCGTAAGCGACGGCATCGAGGCGCTAGATGAGGCTATGAGCGGCTCATACGACGCGCTCATCCTAGACGTCAGCGTCCCGCACATGGACGGACTAGAGGTAGCCAAAAAGATCCGCTGTGCAAACCGCAAAATCCCTATCGTCATCATCTCAAGCCACACTGAGCAAGAGTATCTGTGGCGCGCAGTGGAGCTAAAGATCACGAGATATCTCTCAAAACCTTATGACAAAGATACTTTTATAAAAGTGCTAGAAGACGTCGCGATGGAGCTCATCGACCATACGCCGATGTTTAGTATCAACGACGACCTCAAATACGACTTTAGTAAAAAAATCATATATATAAAGGAAGAGGCCTGTCGCCTCTCCAAAAGCGAGAGCAAGCTTTTGGAGTATTTTTTAAACAACAAAAATCAAACCATCACTTACGAGCAGCTATTTGACTACATGTGGGAATTTGAACAACCGACCAAAGAGGCCATCAAAACCATCGTAAAAGAGCTGCGCCGCAAGATCGGCAAAGACACAATCAAAAATTTATACGGCGTAGGATATCTATGTGAAGTCCAAATTTAAATTTATCGTCCTACTGCTCGTCGTTTTGTACGGCGCCATTACCGTTTTGGTTTTTAACTTTTACCGCGATCTTGCGCTAAAGGACGCCAGACAGGAGGCATTTTACGTACTTGACGCGATGAACGGTATACGCGACTATATCTCTACCGTCCAGCGCCCGCTCATAGAAGAGCTAAAAGACGGCGGCGCCATAGACAAAGACCTTTTTGATCCAAGGCTCATGTCCTCATCCTATATTACTCGTCAAATTTACAAAATCCAGCTCGCCAAAAAAAACATAAACTACGACTACAGACTAACGGCGACGAACCCGCTAAACCCCGAGCACGAAGGCACAGAATTTGAAAACTAATTTTTATAAGTATTTAACGAGGGAAAATACGAGATCTACTCAGATATCATCAAAGACCAAAACGCCTCGTACTTTTTCGTCGGCCTTCCGGTCAAAAACTCCCACCCGTCTTGCGTCGAGTGCCACAACATAAACAGCGCGCCTAAAAAAATGCTCGAACAATACGGAAATTTGAACAATTTCGAGGGCAAAGTCGGCGACACGATAGCGATGGTGAGCTTTAAAATCCCGGTAAAAAGCATTTTGCTTTATCATAAACAGGAATTTATCGTTAGCGGCGTGGCGATCACGGCGATATTCGGGGCGTTTTTATTTTTCGTTTATAAAATCCACAAAAGCAACGAAAAAACCAAGTTGCAAAACGAGCTTTTGATGATAAATCAAAGCCGCCTGGCCTCGATGGGTGAAATGATCGGCAACATCTCGCACCAGTGGCGCCAGCCTCTAGCGCAGATCAGCTCGACTCTGGTAAATTTGGAGCTTTACTCCGAGCGAGGCAAGCTAAGCCAGCAGAGGCTAAAAGAGGCCATCGAGGAGGCAAACGAGCAGGTCAAATTTATGTCCGGCACTATCGAGGACTTTAAAAATTTCTTTAATCCAAATATGCCAAAGAGCGAATTTGAGGTAAAACAAGCCATAGAGCAGGCTTGTAAAATTTTAAATGCGGCGCTCAAAAAACACGTCATAGACGTAAAAGTCGAGATAAAAGAAAATTTTACGCTTTACGGAAATATAAATGAGCTCATTCAAATTTTAATCAACGTCATGAATAACGCCAAAGAAGCATTTTTAAATCTGCCGCAAGAGCGGGCGCAAGCAAACCGATGGCAAATTTTAATAACCGCCCTTTTGCAAAACGGCGAGCGAGCGATAACGCTCGAAAATAACGCCGGTAATATAAATAAAGCGGTGATAAATAAAATTTTCAAGCCGCATTTTACTACTAAAAAGTCAGGCAGCGGGCTTGGGCTATATATGAGTAAGGTAATAGCCGAAAAAAATAACGCCCGAATTTACGCGCAAAATATAAATAATGGCGTAGTATTTACTATTAAATTTAAAAATTCATAATTTATTAAATTTCCCCTTTTTTCGCCCCCTTTTTACGATAGCATTATCAGTATGAAATCTTTTTGATTTTAGATCCAAAATTTATAAGGAGGGCGCAATGAGGAATTTAAGTAAAACCTTATTAGGTTTGCTTATGGGCGTTAGCGTCTTCGCATCGCAAGCCTGTTGCGAAGAACACAACATGCAGATGTCTCAACAAGCGCGAGACGTCATAGCAAACCCAAAAGGCACGCTTCAAAGTAGAGGCGTAATATCCTTGCAAGACTACATCGTAGAAGAGCAAGAGATGTATGAGTGGCTGTTTAAAAACCACCCGATTTTCACAAAATACGGCGGTAAAACAGTCGGTAAACTAGATGTTCACGACCGTGGACTTGAGTGGCTTGCCGAAGGTCACGGCTTTGATATGTCAAAAGCTAGTAAAAGAGACGGCGGTAAAGGCTACAGCTCTATGATGTATAGGATACCTGCTGGTTCGTCTTTGCAGTTCCCTAACAAATTCGTAGGATCAGAAAAGTGCGGCGAGTGCCACCCTGCGCAGTACGAGGTATGGAGCAGATCGCGCCACGCCACTACTATCCGCTTCCCCGGCGAGCACCCGGAGGTTAACAACAACCTAACCGATCCGGTATTTAGCCCTGATACTGCATCTATCTTGCCTCAAGGTATTACCCCGGACGTTATTTACGCCACCGTCGGACACCTAAGAACCAAATTCGGCTACGTAGACGCGTGGTTGCTGCGAGGAACTTACCACATAGAGGGCGGTAACCTAAAAGACGGTACTGGTCAAGTCGTAGCAGGCGGTAACCAATTCCAAAGAACTTGGGCGCTAAATTTAACTCCTGAAACAGTTAAGAAAATCAAAGATTTCGTTCCTGATTTTCCGGAAACTCTAGCTGATTACGGCGATAACGGCGGATACGTCAGAGGTCTAGCCTCATACGCCGCTAAATACAAAAAGTCAATGTTCTTCCAAGCAAACGGCTCTTACTGCGAAGTTTGCCACCCGTTCAAATTTGACTTCAAAACCAAGAAAGAGTTCTATGCGGCTCTTGGTAATGCTAAAGAGCTTCAAAAGCACACTATCTCTAAAGGCGTAAGCTGCGAGGAGTGTCACGGAGCCGGCGGTCACCTTGACGGAGCTACAAACTTTAGAACATCAAACTGCGAACGCTGTCACCAAAGATTTAACTATAGCCCAGACCTAGCTCGCGCTAATCCTCTAAACCAAGGCAAGCTTGACCTATCTCTAAGCTCTAAATTTAAATCAATGGGACCAGGATGCGGATCTGAGGGTTCACAATCATACTTTACCGCTCACTACGATAAAGGTATGCGCTGCACCACTTGCCACGATCCACACGATAACACTGGTCTGGTTGTAGGCGATAAGACTATCAAAGGCGTAAACTATAACTCAGAGCAAGGCTACCTAAGTGCGCTTTACACTAAACCAAAAATCAGAAAAGATTGTCAAGATTGCCACAAAGAGCAAGCATATATCGCTTCTAGAGCCGATACGCATAAAGACAACACTTGCGCATCTTGCCATATGCCGTTCATGATGAGCTGCGAGAACTTCTACGCTATCCAGTTCCAAGACAACGCTGGATTCGATACTCAAAGAAGATCTCACATCTGGAAGATCGACGTAGATCCAGCTAGAAAATCTCTAGTTGCGGGCGACGCTGCTAAAGGACCAAGAGACACTAAAGATTGGCACTTCCAAAGAGATAAAAACGGACACAACTTCGTTGACCTAATGTGGGCGTGCGCTAGAACGTCTTGGGCCGATAAAGATATGCAAGATACTAAAGGCTGCCACAGCCCAGTACTATCTGAGCTAAAACCTACCCTACACTTCAAGAACCAAAAACAGGTTTATGACGAAGTAATGGGATGGCAAACTCCTGTTAAAAACGACTTCTCTCAAGTCAAAATCGGTATCGAGGGACTTTACGCTATCTTAGAAACTAAGAAACTAAGCCCTAGCGATAAGACGAGAGTTTATGAGCTAATCGAAAAAGCGCAAGACACTGTCGACTTGCTACAAAAAGACGGCTCATGGGGTATGCACGGCTTTAAATACACAAAACAAAGACTCGACGCTTCTAAAGAGTACATCAAAGAAGCCCAAAGAATCATAAACAACAATTTATGATGCGATTACGGACGCCGCGATTTTGTGGCGTCCAAATTTAATAAGGTAAAATTTATGCGTTTTAAATTTAGCAAAAACCCGATTTTAGCTCTTTGCCTAACGGCCGGCTGCGTTTTGTGCGCAAGTGCGGCGGATAAAGAGGCGATGACGCAAGAGCAAAAAGAATCATACAGTATCGGAATTTCAACCGGAACCTATATCTCCGCACAACTAAAAAAACAAGAAAGCCTAGGCGTTAAATTTGACAGCAAGGCTCTTTTAGACGGCTTTGCAGACGCCTTTAAAAAAGAACAAAAACTAACTGACGAAGAGATCATCTCTCTACTAAACCAAAGAGACGAAAAACTAAATAAGCTAACCCAAAACGCGCTAAAAAAAGCGCTTGAAAAAAATTTAAAAGAGGGCGAAGAATTTATGGCGAAAAACGCCAAAAACAAAAAGGTCAAAACGACTAAATCAGGGCTTCAGTACGAAGTCATGGCAGTCGGCGACGGCGATAAGCCAAGGCCTGAGAGCGTAGTCGCGCTAAACTATAAAGCCTACCTCATAAACGGCAAAGTTTTTGACGATACTTACTCTAGAAACGAACCCGCGCTACTTTCTATGGTAAATTTAATAGACGGCCTACAAGAGGGGCTTATGATGATGAACGGTAACTCAAAATATAAATTCGTCATCCCGTCTCGCCTAGCTTACGGAGACGAGGGTGCAGACGAGATACCGGGCGGCTCGACGCTGATTTTTGAAGTCGAGCTAGTAAAGGCTCTAAAACCTAGCGAACTAGCCGGTGCGGCAAAAGAGCTACACGAAAAAGAGCCTAGGCTGTTTCACGGCGGACACGGAAACAGCGTAAGCAGATGAGGTAAAATCCATACAAATGGAGAAAATAAAATGAAAGAGCAAAATTCAAGAAGGACGTTTTTTAAATACCTAGCCTCGGGCACAGCCGCACTCGGCGCGGCTAGCGCGTTTGGCAAGAGTATAAATTTAGACGCCGAAGCTAAAGAAAGCGGGAAAAAGCCGCACTACGGTATGATATTCGATCAAAACAAATGCGTGGGCTGTACCGACTGCGAGATTGCGTGCAGGAAGGTAAATTTGGTCCCGAAAGGTCAGATGAGGCTTTTTATCCAGGACAAAACCGATCCGCTAAATTTGAAAGAAAAGCGCTATGTCAGGGTATCTTGTCAGCAGTGCCAGGACGCACCGTGCGTGAGCGTGTGCCCGACTAAAGCCTGTCACAAGGACGAAAAAACCGGCATCACGACAATGAACACCGATGATTGCATCGCCTGTAAATACTGCATCGTCGCCTGTCCTTACGACGTGCGCTTTATAAATCACGAAACAAGAGCCGCAGAGAGCTGCAACTTCTGCTTGGATACGAATTTAAAGGACGGTCACGAGCCGGCCTGCATCGAGGCGTGCAGATACGAGGCGATCGTATTCGGCGATCTAAACGACGAAGAGTCGCACATCAGCCAGCTACTGCGCGTAAAAGACAGCCTGCGCATGCATCCTGAGTGCGGCACGAAGCCGAGCCTGCGCTATATTCCTGCGGTTAAATTGGGGGTGTGATATGAACGGAGCTATAAATTTCACTGCGACCTTCTCGCACGGCGTTGAGTGGGGCTGGCCGATCGCGGTTTATCTTTTGTTAGCAGGTATGAGCGGCGGCGCTTTGATAGTCGCGATCCTCATCAAATTTTACAAAAAACAGACCGAGAGCACGCCACTGTTTAAGGCTGCGTCGCTACTATCTTTAGTTACTATTTTACTCGGTATGGTCTGCTTGGTAGCCGACCTTGAGAGGCCACTGCTTTTCTGGAAAATTTTGATTAATTACAACTTCACATCGGTTATGTCCGTGGGCGTTGCGGCGCTTTGCGTCTATATCCCGCTTAGCTTCGTAGCCTGCCTTTATGCGTTTGAAGATTGCCTAAGAGAGTTTTTGGCGCGCAATCTTAGCTTTTTAAAAGGGCTTTTCGAGCTTGTGATGAAAATCGTAAATGCGCTTCGACCGCTACTTCTTGCGCTTACGCTTGTTTTTGCGGTCGCTATCTGCGCCTATACGGGCTTTTTGATCTCGGTTTTAGTTAGATTTCCTATCCTTAATACCGCCGTTTTACCTGCGCTTTTCGTGGCGTCTGGCTTATCGGCAGGCATCGCAGGCTCAAGCCTGATAGCCGCGCTTTTCTTTAAAGCAGACCAGCACGGCGGCGATCTAAAAACTTTACACGCGGTCGAGTGGCCAGTTTTAGCGATGGAAATTTTACTAATAGGTATGATTTTCGTTTCGCTAATCACTGGCAGCGACGTGCAAAAAGCTGCAAGCGTTGCCTTTAGCGAGGGAATTTATGCTCAGCTATTTTGGCTAGGCGTCGTGGGCATAGGTTTTTGCGTACCGCTAGTTTTAAATTTCGCACTGGGCAAAAAGATCGCTCACACCGCGTTTGCGTTCTACGTTAGCGCGCTTGCTAGCGTGGTCGGAGTATTACTTCTTAGAATGTTTATACTATACGCAGGTCAAACTTACGATATAATAATGTAAAAAATTCGAAAGAGGCGATTTTGGGCGTAAATTTTTTTAGATTTTTAACTTCTTACAAATTTGCGCTCTGCCTCCTCTTCATCCTTGCCGCAGGTGCCGGCGTCGCAACCTTCTTAGAGAGCATTTACGATACGCAAACGGCTAAAATTTTAGTCTACGAGGCGCGCTGGTACGAGTGCGTTATGGGTGCGCTCGCGCTTTGCCTGCTCGCTATCATCGTAAAAACCAAAATGTGGCGCCGCTTCGGTTCATTCGTACTTCACGCTGCATTTATCGTTATATTTATCGGCGCGGCGCTGACGCGCTATTTCGGTACCGAGGGCGTGCTGCACGTAAGAGCGGGCGAGAGCGGAAACGAGATGGTGAGCGTCAAGCCGTTTTTGCAAATACGCACAAAAGACGCATTTTTCGAGTATCCACTAAATTTAACCCAAATCGGCGATAATAATTTTAGCTTCACGCAAAGTATAAATTCCAAAAATTTCACCGTCAAATTTGACTCGTATAAACCCGCGCCAAAAGGCGAACGAGGCACTCTCGTAGTAAAAGCGGGCTTTGAAGGGCAGCGCGAGCAAACGGCTAAAATCCACGGCGGAGCGGGCTGGCTGGGCGAGCCTAGCACGCTAAACTTTGACGGCGAGGAGATAATGCTAACCTGGGGCTCAAAGCTAGTTAGCTTGCCCTTTTCGATAAAGCTTATTAAATTTGAGCTTGAGCGCTACCCCGGCTCGCAAAGCCCGTCCTCCTACTCTAGCGACGTAGAGGCGCTTTCAGACGAGGGCGAAATTTTAACGAGATATAAAATTTACATGAATCATCCGCTAAATTTGCAAGGCTTTAAACTCTTTCAGTCATCCTACGACGCGGACGAGCAAGGCACGGTGCTAGAGGTCAACCGCGATCCGGGTAAAATTCCTACCTACGTCGGATATTTCTTGCTTTGCGTCGGCGTCATCGGCAACTTTTTTACCAAAAACAGCCGATTTTTAAAACTCATAAATTTCATCAAAAACAGCCGATTTTCGCTCGTTGCGGCCTTTATCGCGCTTGGTTTTTTAAATTTTAACGCAAACGCGGCCGAGCAAAACCAGAGCGATGTTTTAAAAACTTTCGCCGCAAATACCGCCGCTCACGCTAACGGCGATTTTGCAAAGCTTCTCGTACAAGACTACGCGGGCAGGATAAAGCCGCTTAGCACGGAAGCGGGCGAAATCGTAAATAAAATCTCGGGTACAGATTCGCTTTACGGCCTAAGCGCCGAACAAATCGTGCTTGGGATGAATCTAAATCCCGCACTCTGGCAAGAGATAAAAATCGTCAAAATAAAAAACGGCGAAATCAAAAAAATGCTAAATTTGAGCGGAGAATATGCGAGCTTTAGGGACGCTTTTGACGCAAACGGCGAGTATAAACTAGCCGCGCAGGTCGAAGCCGCAAACGAAAAACCTCTATCAAAACGAGGCACGCTCGATAACGACCTCATCAAATTTGACGAGCGACTAAACATCGCGTATCTAACGTTTAAGGGCACGTTTTTTAAATTTATCCCGGTAGCAAACGACCCGCAGCACGCATGGCTCTCGCCAAACGACGCATTTAGCGACGAGCGAGTCGATACCAGTGCAAAAAGCATACTAAACGACTATATAACTGGTCTGCAAGAAGGTATCGCGGATAACAACTGGAGCAAGGCCGACTCAGCGCTAGCCGCACTAAGAAACTATCAGCGAACGGCTTCGGCGGAAATTTTACCTAGCGTTAGCAGAGTCGATGCCGAGGTATTTTATAACCGCGCTTCGGTGTTTAAAAAGCTCGTTTATTTCTACTGGATTTTGGGTTTTGCCGCGCTTTTACTAGGGCTTGCTTCGGTATTTTTATCTAGAAGGATTTTGCCGCTTGAGCGAGCGATTTTAGCGGCATTCGTGCTCGGCTTTGCGGTGCATACGGCCGCCTTGGCGCTACGCTGGTACGTCTCGGGGCACGCGCCTTGGAGCGATAGTTACGAATCGATGATCTACATCGGGTGGTCGGGAGCGCTAGCGGGGATGATATTTTTTAGGCGCTCGCTGCTTGCGCTTGCGGCGGCTGCGCTACTGGCCGGCATCGTGATGCTGGTGGCCCACATGAGCTTCGTAAATCCGCAGATTACCAACCTTGTGCCGGTGCTAAAGTCGTACTGGCTCAGTATCCACGTCTCGGTCATCACGGCTAGCTACGGATTTTTGGGCCTTGGCTGCGTGCTGGGGCTGATCGCGCTAGGACTCATGGCGTTTAAAAACAAAGCCAACGAAACGCGCCTAAACGAACAGATCAGATATATCGCGGCGATCGATGAGGCGAGCCTGATTATCGGCATTTGCTTACTGACGCTTGGAAATTTTTTCGGCGGAATCTGGGCGAACGAGAGCTGGGGGCGCTACTGGGGCTGGGATAGCAAGGAGACTTGGTCGTACGTATCGATCCTAGTTTACGCGATCGCGCTGCATCTGCGCTTTATCCCGAAGCTAAATTCGCTATACGTATTTTTGATCGCATCGGTGTTTTCTTACGCTTCGATCGCGATGACTTATTTTGGCGTAAATTTTTACCTAACGGGCATGCACTCTTATGCCAGCGGAGATTTGCCGCCGGTGCATATTAGCGTCTATATCGCGCTTGGCTGCATGCTTTTAATAACCGCGCTAGCCTTTAGAGGGCGCGACGTAAAAACGATTTAAAAGGAGAAAAAATGTATAAAAAACTACTAACGGCGGCGGTTTTATGCGCTAGCGCAAACGCGGGCTTTATTCAGGAGGGCATGCAAGCCCAGCAAAGCGGCGACCATAAAAAGCTGATAGAAATCTACGAAAAAGCCTGCCACGAGGAAAATAAGGCCTCTGGCTGCTATAATCTTGCCGTGGTGTATTTCGAAGGCACGGGCGGCGTGGAGAAAAATTACGAAAAGGCGATAAATTTATACCAAAAGGCTTGCAACGCCAAATTTGCGCTTGCCTGCAACAATCTAGGTTACATCTACGAAAGCGGCAACGGCGCGACTCAGGACTTTGCTAAAGCAGCCGCATACTACGAAAAAGCCTGCCAAGACGACGAGGGCTGCACCGCACTAGGACTCCTTTATGCAAACGGCGCAGGCGTCAAAACCGATATCAAAAAAGCCATCTCGCTCTACACCAAAGCCTGCGACTACGGCGATATGATGGGTTGCAATAACCTAGGCTACCTACACCTTGAAGGCATGGGCGTAGAAAAAGACTACGTCAAAGCAAAAGCCTTTTACGAAAAGGCCTGCGCGGGCGGCGTGGGTATCGGCTGCGACAACCTCGGCTTTTTGTATGCATTCGGCCAAGGTACGGAGCAAGACTACGCCAAAGCTAAAGAATTTTACGAAAAATCCTGCGCTCTAAACTACGACAAAGGCTGCAACAACCTAGCCATAATGTACGCCGAGGGCAAAGGCGTCACGGCCGATGTCGCCAAGGCTAAAGAGCTCTTTGACAAAAGCTGCGCAAAAGGCCTAAAAGTCGCGTGTGAGAATGCGGAGTTTTTAAAACCGGAAACAAATAAAACTAAATAATTTAAGGAGATAATATGATTTTACGTTCTATTTTGGGTTCGGCGCTACTGGCGGCGCTACTTTTGGGCGCCGAAGCAAATGAGCAAGCCGGCAAGATGAAGCCGATGTTTCAAAGCGTAGATCCTAGCAAAGCTACGCTAGTAGGAAGCGGCGAGGATAAAGAGTATTGCGCCGTTTGCGGAATGAATTTGGTTAAATTCTACAAAACAAACCACGTTTATAACGGCAAGCAAGTAGCGTCGCTCCACTGCTTATACGAGCTCACGGAGGGCAAGATCCCAAGCGACGCGCAGGTCGTCGATACGAAAAATCTAAATTTGATCGATGCGAATAAAGCCTTTTACGTCGTCGGTAGCAAGATCGGCGGCACGATGACTAGAAATAGCAAATACGCCTTTTCAACTGAGGCCGACGCAAAAGAGTTCCAAGCCGAAAACGGCGGCGAGATAATGGACTTTGCCAAAGCATACGAGATCGCGGGGCAGGACTTTGAGGGTGATAACAAGATGATCAAAGCCAAACGCGAGGGCGGCGTTTACGCACACGGCAAGGAATTTTACGAAGCAAACTGCGAGAAAGTCGATCCAAAAAGCTTTAAAGCCATCTCCGAGCTAAAAGCCCACCTTAAAAAAACATGCGACGCAAAGGGCGCTAGCAAAGCCCCTGAATACGACAAACACCTGCAAGCCGCCGCTTTGTATCTATGGGACGCTCCGGCAAATTTAGGCTCGAGCGATCAAGCCACAAAATCTAAGCAAAAAACGCAAAAAGCCGAGAGGATCGTTGTACCAAAAGGCGCACGCTGCCCTGTTTGCGGTATGCTAATCGGCAAAAATCCGCAGTGGGCGACGATGATGAAAACAAGCAAAGAGGAGCTTTACTTTGACGGCGTCAAGGATATGATGAAGTATTATTTCGAAAAAGGCAAAAAGGACGATCAAATTTTCGTTAGCGACTACTACAAGCTAAACAAAATCGACGCCAGAACCGCCTACTACGTAACCGGCTCAAACGTACTCGGACCTATGGGCAACGAACTGATTCCATTTGCAAACGAAGAGGACGCTAAAACATTCGCCAAGGATCACGGCGGCAAACAGATCGTCAAATTTGACGAGATAACTACGCTTTTGGTTGAGAGGTTGATGTGAGACTCATCTGCGTTTTAGCGGGCTTTTTTGCGATCCTTTACGTTTGTATCGGAGCGCATTACCTTGGCTTTGATAGAGCAGGCAAGGAAGCCCAGCTAAATTTGATCCAAAAATCCGTCAAAGACGCGCAAATTTCGACGAATTTTATTTCAAAAGAGTATGGGAAGTTTGTCTATGCCGAGTAAAAATTTTATCGATTACGCAGTTACGCTGCTCTATAAAGACCGCGCCGATCACGCTTTTAGCTTTTTTATCTTCGCCTTTATCGTGTTTATCTTAAGCGCGGCTCTTTTCGTCTCAAGCTCCATCCAAAGCGACCTTACGAATTTGACCCGCTCAAAACCGGAAGTCGTCGTCGAGGCTCTGCGCGCTGGTAAACGCGACCTGATGCACGACGGTTACATCTACGACGTCTCAAAGATCGCGGGCGTTGCTAGCGTAGAGGGCGCAGTCGAGGGAGAGTATTATTTCGCGCAAAAGAGAGTCTGGTTTCACATCGTCGGCGACGAAAATTTAGACGAAAACGAGATGATCGTGGGCGAAGGCGTGAAAAAAGAGATGGCTGAGCTTTATTACGAGGACGTTTTTAACTTTTTAACCGAAGAAAAAATGATACCGATAAAGATCAACAAAACAGCGCCGCATGAAACGGGTATCGTCTCAAACGACGTCATCTATATGAATCCCGCCACCGCGCGCGAAGTGCTAAGCCTAAAAGAGGGCGAATACACGAGGCTCTACGTCGAGGTACCAAACGTAAACGAGATCAGCGAAGTGGCCCTAAAGATCCAAAACATCTATCCAAACACCGAGGTTACGAGCATCGAGGACGGAGTAGCCAAAATAAGGCACCTTTACTACTACAAAGGCGGCATTTTCATGGTGCTTTACGTCGTGGCGATGGTTTCGTTTTTCATCCTGCTGAAAAATCAAATTTCGCTCGCTTACGGCGAGAAGAAAAAGGAGATCGCGATATTGCGCAGTATCGGTTTTAGCGTAAGAAACATCATCGCGCTTAAATTTATCCAAAATATCGTCGTTTCTTTTAGCGCCTATTTGCTAGGCGTCGCGGGAGCCTATATCTACGTGTTTTTATTCGGCGCGCCGTTTTTACGCGATATATTTTTAGGCAGCGAGGTGGCAAATTTCACGGATTTTACGCCGATCATCGACTTTAATATGCTATTTTTGATCTTCGTTTTTAGCGTGATTCCGTTTTTGGCATTCGTCATCATCCCGTCGTGGCGCATCGCCGTTAGCGACATGAGCGAGGCGGTAAAATGAACGCAATAGAAGTAAAAAATCTCTGTAAAATTTACAATCAAAATAAACCCAACGAATTTCACGCGCTGAAAAATATAAATTTGACGGTAAAAAGCGGCGATCTAGTCATCATAAAAGGCGTTAGCGGTAGCGGCAAAAGTACGCTACTAGGCATTCTAGGCGCGCTTAGCAAGCCAAGTAGCGGAGAGGCGCTGATCAACGGTCGCAACGTCTCAAAGCTGCCCGATATAATGAGCTCAAATTTTAGACATAGCGAGGTTGGGTTTATATTTCAGTCCTTTAACTTGATCGAGGGCCTTAGCGTCTATCAAAACGTGCTGGCGCCGCTAAGCCTAACAAGTCTTAAAAAAGCCGAGCTAAATTCGCAAATCGAGCGCGCGCTAAATCTCGCCAACATCGCGCACAAAAAAGATCAAATCATCTCAAAACTAAGCGGCGGCGAGAAGCAGCGATGTGCGATAGCAAGGGCCCTAGCGATGGATCCTAGCGTCATACTAGCCGATGAGCCGACGGCAAATTTGGACAAACAAAACTCGCTCATCTTCATCGAAATGCTGAAAAAATTCAAAGAGCTAAAAAAGACCGTCGTAGTCGCCACGCACGACATTTTGTTTGACGATCTGGACTTCGTGGACGGCTACGTGAGGATGCAGGACGGAGAGATGCTGTGAGCGTATTTTTATCGGACGTTGTCATCGCGTTTTTACTGATCGAGCTTATCATCATAGTATTGATGGGCATTTCGCAGTATTTCGTCGTGCGCATTATGCGGTTGTGGGACTTTAACTCGACGTCAAATTTACAATACGACCTCGAAAAACGCAACTACCTCGTAAATACGATTTTGTTTTTCGCCGTAGTTTGCAAGATCGTTTTGTTCGTATTTTTCGCGCTATCTCTAAACGAGCTAGCAGACGTAGTGCCGGGCGCCATGTGCTCGGCGGGCGTCATCGGATCAAATCAATTTGGCGGCATTTTGCTACTGCTAAAACTGCTGCTTATCTTTGGCTTTGGACTGTGGCTCATCATAAATTCGCTTGATTTAAAGGCGACTAATTTTCCGTATTTAAAGCGAAAATACGTCATCTTTACCGCGCTTTTTATCGGCGTTTTGGTCGAATTTGCTACTGAGATTTTGTTTTTTAGCAACGTGCCGTTAAAAGTACCCGTCTTTTGTTGCTCGGTCGTATTTCAGGCGCCAAAGCTACCGTTTGGCTACACGAAGTTAAATTTAGTCGTCTTTTACTACGCCGTTTTTGCGGTCATTTTGACGCTAAATTTACTAAAGCAGACGATGGCGAGCTTTGTTTGCAGCCTGCTGTTTTTATTTATCGCATACTACGCGATCACTTATTTTTTCGGGCTTTATGTCTACGAGCAACCAAATCACAAATGCCCGTACTGCATGCTAAAAGGCGAGTATTTTTACGTCGGTTACCTCATCTGGGGTTCGCTGTTTTTGGGTATATTCTACGGTATATCGGCGTTTTTGGTCGAGCTAATCGTGAAAAAACCTTACGAGCATTTGCTCAAAATTTCCTCTTTTTGGCTGATCGTAAATGCTCTTGTTTGCAGCTTTTTCGTCGCTAAATACTACCTTTTGCGAGGAGTTTTATTATGATAAGGCAAATTTTCGCCGCCGTGCTACTCATCGGCGTGGTGGCGCTACTCGCGTTTTCCGTGGATACTAGCGAGGGCAAAATCGTCGTTCGCCACGGCAATATAGAAAAAAAGCCGCTAGAAATCGAGCTAAACAAATACCTCTGCTTTGAGAGCAGGGTGCTCATCAGCGACCTAAATAACACGGCTCAGGCGGTGATGCCAAATGGCGACACGTACTTTTTCTACGACATCTCAAACTCGTTTACGTGGCTCATGCGGCAAAAAAACAAAGATGATGTCGTACTGTGGGTTTATTCGCAAGACACCAGCCGCTATATTCTAGCTAAAGACGCCTGGTACTCGCGTGTGGACATCACTCCGATGGGATACGGCATCGGTGCGTACGAATACCACGTTTACGGCATTAACGATAACTATTTCGAGGACGTCATGCTCTATGCCGCACGCGGCGAAACGCTGATAAATCCGCTGATTTTTATCTTACTTTCGGAGAATAAAATTTAGCCTTTGAAGCCTGCTTGTTTTATTCTCCTAAAAGCTCAAAACGTCTTTAGTTATCTCTACAAAGGTAAAACTGGTTAAAAATCAATCTGTTGGGTTAAATTTGACGGATTTTATTTTAAATTTGGCTACATTTTACAGCTAAAATTTAGTAAAAAACTTAATGAGTTTCCTCATAGTTTATAAATTCAATGTTCAAACATGCGTTTAAACGTTAGTAAATTTACTGCTACAGCAGATGACTTATTAACGGTAAATGTTGCAATTTGATCTTTGTCGGTTAAATTTGCACGTATTCCAAAAATTTGATCAATTTTTTCGCCAGTTTATCAGTTTGATGAATTATTAGCTAACGTTAATTTTTAACTATGAATTTTACATAATTAATCGCTAACGTTTTATAAAAGGTTAGTACCTAACGTTATTTACCTTTAGAAAATCTCTCAGCGCTTCGTATTCGCCGTTTTCAAAATATCTCCATTTGCCAGGTTTTAACATACCAAGATCCACGCGGCCGAAACTAACGCGTTTTAGATCCATCACCTCAAGGTCAAAATATCCGAAAAACCTGCGTAGTTCGCGGTTTTGCCCTTCGTTTATCACGACTTTTAACTTCGTGAAGCCGCCGCTTGAGCCAAAAACTTTATAGTCCAAAAAGGGCTTAAATTCCATTGATTTTATCGCAGTTTTAGCATGCGCGCCCTTGGTAGCATCTGCAGCAAAAAACCCCTCATTCATCGCCGTTATGACCTCCGGCGTTATCTCGCCTTTTACTTTGAGATAATATTCGCGCTCGACGTCGCTGTTCATCAGCGCGGTGGCGATCGCTGGAGCGTCCGTTAGCAAAAGTAGCCCCTCGCTAGCATAGTCAAGTCGCCCGATACTAACAAATTTTGCAAACTGTCGGTCAAGACTATCATAGATCGTTTTGCGTCCGCGGTCGTCTTTTTTACTAACTATCTCGCCTTTTTGTTTGTGGTAAACGATTACCGTAAATTCTTTTTTCAGCCTCACTATTCGGCCGTTTATCTTCACTTTATCCTCATCGCTAACGCTAGTGGCTAGCTCGCTAATGACGCGGCCATTTACGCTAACTTTGCCCTGTTTTATGAGCTCGTCAGCCTCTCTACGCGAATAACTCGTGTTATGCGATATAAATTTGTTTAGTCTGCTTTTTTGCATTTTATAGTCCTAAATTTGCAAGGTCATGTATGTGTAAAACACCGACCGGAACGCCGTTTTCTACGACGGCTAGTAACTGGATCTTGTACCGCTCGATGAGCGCTAACGCATCTATCGCCAACATCTCTTTATCGTTTAGCTCTTTTGGCTTTAGCGTCGCGTATTTGATCGCGGCATCATTTAGATCAAAATCCTCTCTCATCAGCGCGCGCCTAAGGTCTCCGTCGCTCAAGATTGCGTCCAAAACGCCGTCTTTATCGACGATCAAAACAGTACCGAGTTTGCCGTGCGTCATAGTGTCGATCGCCTGCTTTAGGCTCGCATTCCAGCGTACTATAGGCAAATTTTCGCTTCTCATCACGTCTTTTACTTTTAAAAACAATCTCTTGCCAAGGCTTCCGCCGGGGTGAAAATTTGCAAAATCCTCTTTTTTAAAGCCTCGCTTTTCCATCAAACAAACGGCTAACGCATCGCCCAAGGCTAACGTTAGCGTTGTCGAACTAGTCGGTGCAGCGTCCAACGGGCAAGCCTCCTTACTAACGTCAAGCTTCACAAATGCGTTGCTAAATTTACCCAGCGTGCTAAATTTATCCCTCGCCATCGCAACTATCGGTACGCCAAAACGCTGCACGTGAGGCAGGATTTTGGTTAGCTCCTCGCTCTCGCCGCTAAAGCTGATGGCTAGTAGCGTGTCGTCCTTGCCGATCATACCCAGATCGCCGTGCATCGCCTCGGTCGGATGCATGAAAAAACTAGGCGTGCCCGTGCTAGCAAGCGTCGCGGCGATCTTTGCGCCGACGTGTCCGCTCTTGCCTACGCCCGTAACCACGACTTTGCCTTTGGTTTGGTATAAAGTCTCAACCGCTTTTTCAAATTCGCCGTCTAAAATTTCGGCATTTCTCGTTAGCTCATTAGCCTCCGTCTTTAGCACGTTAGCGGCTATTTTTATCATCTCGCTCATTTTGCGCCCCTACATCAGGTATATGATCGGCACGATGGTCGGGTATTTTTTGACTTTTCTAAATATATGCTTGCGGATGACTTGGCGCACCTGTCCCTCGAGCATCCTGCCGTCTTTTAAAAGCTCCTCTTTGACGTTGCTTAGATACTGCTCCAACACGCCCTCCATCTCTTTTCTAAACTCGCCGTCTTGCTTATCGCCAACCAGACCGTAGCTGATAACGCGAGGTTTATTTATGAGCTTAGCGCCGTGGCGGGAAATTTGCGCGATGATCATCACGACGCCCGCTTCGGCCAAATTTTGCCTATCGATCACGACGTCGTCTGAAATTTGCTTGTTGATTTGGTTATCGATAAAGACCTTGCCCGTTTTTACCGTCTTGGCGCGCTTCATGTATTTTTGGCAAATTTCTATCTGATCGCCGTCGCTCATCAGATAGATGTTTCGTTCATCTACGCCACATGCCACAGCAGTTTCTTTATGCTTTGCGATGTGGTTGTATTCGCCGTGGACGGGAAGGAAAAATTTAGGCTTTATTAGGCGCAGCATCAGCTTTTGCTCCTCTTGTGCGGCGTGACCGCTCACATGTATCTCGCTAAAGTCCTGATACGCGACGCTAGCGCCTGATTTGATGAGGAAATTTAGCACCGTAGAGACGCTGCTTTCGTTGCCGGGGATCGCCTTTGAGCTGATGATGATCTGATCGGTCGGCTTTATCTTTATATATTTGTGCTCGTCGGTAGCCATGCGGTATAACGCGCTCATCGTCTCGCCCTGAGAGCCGGTGGTGACTATCAGCACCTCGTTATCTTTAAATTTACCGACTTCGTTAGCATCTATAAAAATTTTCTTATCGAGTTTGATATAGCCAAGCTCCATCGCCGTGTAGAGGTTGCGCTCCATACTACGGCCGATGACGCAGACCTTGCGGTTGTATTTTAGCCCCCAGTCGATCGCCTGATAGACGCGGTGGATGTTAGAGCTAAACGTGCTCATTATCACGCGGCCTTTGGCTTTTGAGAAAATCGCGTCAAAGGTCTTACCCACACTGCTTTCGCTTTTAGTAAAGCCCTCTCTGTAGCTGTTCGTGCTATCGCTCATGAGACACAGCACGCCGCGCTCGCCGTAGTATGCGAGTCTGCCAAGGTCTGTTGGGTAGCCGTCGATCGGCGTGTGGTCGATCTTAAAGTCGCCCGTATGAATGATGGTGCCTGCCTTTGTCGTGATGGCAAGTGCGCTAGCATCGATGATAGAGTGAGTGATATGTATCCACTCGACCTCAAAATCCCCTATCAGATACGGCTTGCGCTTTTCGACCGAGCGGAAAAGCGAACGCTCCTGCTTTAGCCCGTGCTCTTCAAATTTGTTATTTATCATACCAAGCGGTAGCGGCGTGGCGTAAATCGGAAATTTAAACTCTTTATAAAAGTAGGGCACCGCGCCGATATGATCCTCGTGTGCGTGCGTGATGACGACGCCTTTTATCTTATCTTTTATCTTGCGCACGTAGTCAAAGTCGGGGATCAGGATATCCACGCCGTGCATGCTCTCGCTAGGAAAGCTCATGCCGATATCCACGATGATCGCGCTCGTGTCGGTCTCAAATATCGTCATATTTCCGCCGATCTCGCCCAGTCCGCCAAGAGGCGTTACTCGGATCCTGTGATCGGTCGAGTTTAGGTATTTCATCGGCTCGAGGCGCAGTTCGTGGATGGCCTTATTTGCCTCCATAGACGCGGCGATATCTTGCTGCCACTGCTCGTTACCATTTAGCTTAGCGGGTAAATTTTTCTTCGGCTTTCGCTGTTTTTTCGGCTTAGCTTCTGCTGTTTGATTTTCGGCGTTAGCGGCTTGCTTGTTAGCGTTTTTATTTTCTCTTTGCGCACCGTTTTGGGAGTTTTGTTTGTTATTTTTACTACGATTTCTTTTACCGTTTTGTTTGTTAGCGTTAGATTGTTCGCCGTTTTGCGCGTGCTGTTCGCCGCCGTCAAAAGGCTCTAAAAAGAAATTATCTATCACGCTTTGGCTGGCTTTTTGCTCGCCGTTTTGCGCGTTTTGATCTAAATTTTCTTGTTTATTTTTATTTCTCGGGCGAAATCTACGCTTTTTATTGCTCTTGCCCTGAGAGACCACCGCTTTTTCTTCGTTCTTGTCGTTCATTATCTTCCTTTAAATTTTTAAATACTTCTAGATAAAGATCGACATTTAGCTCGTGCGGACGGATGTTTGCGCTCAAATTTAGCAGACCGAAAATTCGCTCGACTTCAGGCTTTTTATAGCTTGAACTCAAATTTTTCATTAGCGTTTTTCTAGGCGCGCTAAAGGCGGTTTTGAGGTAAGTTTTAAATTTTTCGTATTCAAATTTACTCTCAAATACACCGGTTTCGCCTATTAAATTTTTACTTTTTTGCAGTTTTATAACCGAAGAAGTCACCTTCGGCGGCGGGTTAAAGCAACTCGCATCCACGTCAAAAAGTAGCTCGCAGCCGCCTTGAAGTGAGGCTAAAATCGCCAAAGAGCTAAAATCTCTATCGCCGCTTTTCGCGCTAAATTTGAGCGCTACTTCCTTTTGTATCATCACGACCAGGCCGCGACATTTCTCGTCTTCGATCGCATTTAGGATCATCTTCGTAGCGACGTAATAGGGCAGGTTTGCCGCTAAAAAATACGGCTCATCGCTTAGGCCGTCTTCGCTCCATTGATCCAGCGCGTCTTTGCAAAAAAGTTTCAATCGTCCGTTTTGAATTTCGTTTGCGAATTTTTTCTGCAGCAGCACAAAAAGCTCGGTATCTATCTCATAGCTAGTTACGCCGCAAATCCGCAAAATTCTAAATGTCAAATCACCTAAGCCAGGCCCAATTTCAACGATATTTTGCGTATCTTTGGGAATCGCTTGGATGATTTTGTTTAGCGTCGCTTCGTCGTGTAAAAAATTTTGCCCGAAGCATTTTTTTGCTTTAATATTTTCCATTTTAACTCCGCAGAGTAGCGAAGCCACTCTTTACGGGCGGGAGCAAGCTCCCTGCACCCACCTAAAGCACACCGATGTTTGCGGCATCGGCGTAAATTTACCTTAAATTTTCGCCGATTTTACCCAAAAATATCTTATGTAATGATTAGATAAGTCAAATTTAGCTAAAATAAAGCCAAATTTTAGCTAAAGAAGAGCGATGAATCATTTTGCAAAACGCATAATCCCATGCCTAGACGTCAAAGACGGACGGGTGGTAAAGGGCGTAAATTTCGTAGGTCTCGTGGACGCTGGCGATCCGGTCGAGATAGCCAAACGCTACAACGAGGAGGGTGCGGATGAGCTATGTTTCCTCGATATCACGGCGTCACACCTTGAGCGCGATACGATCGTGGACGTCGTAGAGCGAGTCGCGCGCGAGCTTTTTATCCCGCTGACCGTGGGCGGCGGCATACGCACGATTGACGATATCTCGCGCCTGCTAAACGTCGGCTGCGACAAAATAAGCCTCAACTCAGCCGCGATAAAAAATCCGAATTTAATAGACGAGGCGGCGAATAAATTCGGCTCGCAGTGCGTCGTGGTCGCAATCGATGCAAAGAGGACGAGCGAGAGTTATAGGGTTTTTATAAACGGCGGTAGGCTGGATACCGGCAGGGACGCGCTTGCTTGGGCGAAAGAAGCTCAGGAGCGCGGTGCTGGCGAAATTTTACTCACGTCGATGGACTGCGACGGCGTTAAAAACGGCTTTGAGTTAAATTTAACGCGGATTTTTAGCGCGCTTGACATCCCCGTCATCGCAAGCGGCGGCGCGGGCAAAATGGAGCACTTTAAGGACGCATTTTTAGCGGGCGCGGACGCATGCCTAGCAGCCTCTATCTTCCACTTTAGAGAGATCGAGATTAGGGCGCTTAAAACATACCTCAGACAAAACGGCGTCGAGGTCAGACTGTGAAATTTGAGCTCAAATTTAGCGTGCAAAAGGGCAGGGCGTGATTATCTCAGCGGGACGAAACGAAGTATTTGCATTCGCACTACCTATGGGAGTCGGGCTAATGGATATGAGCATAAATTTGACGGCGCTTTTGCAAAAGCGAGCTATGGTTGATGGTTGCGGTAGATACGAGCAAAATTTGACGGCTAATCGGCAGCTTGACGAGAGGCTAAATTTGATTGATTCGCCTATTTTGCAAAGCGCGAAAACTTCACAAAATCCAGATAAAATTTTAAACGCGCTGCCGAGAGAAATCATTTTTATAGGCTCGGCAGGACTTTACAAAGATGGTGAAGTTTTTAAAATTTATGAGAGCTCGGCCGCGGCAAACATCGAAATTTCAAGCCTAGAAAACAAGAGCTATTCGCCTATAGAGAGCGAAATCGCTTCTATTGTTCCACGTGGAACATACAAGATAAACTCCTCAAATTTTATCACGACCGACCGAAATTTGGCTCACAAACTTTTCGATCGCGGATATTTTTTAGAAAATATGGAGTTTTTTGCCGTCCTTAAAGTCGCGCAAAAACTTCAAATCCCCGCTTACGGCATATTTGTAGCAACGAATTTTTGTGATAAAAACGCACACGCAGACTTTATCAAAAACCACGAGCAAGCAAAAAAAGAGCTCGAAAAATACTTAAAACAAAAGGAAATCATTTGAAAAATTTGCTTGATTTTACATTAGATGAGCTAAAAGAGCAGCTCTCGCCGCCGTTTCGCGCGAAGCAAATTTTCGAGTGGTTATACAAAAAAAATGCAATGAGTTTTGACGAGATGCTAAATTTGCCGAAGGAAATGCGCGCAAATTTGGCGCAGGAGTTTTACCTTGATCCGCTAAAGTGCGTCAAATTTGAACAGAGCTCCGACGGCTCTATCAAATATCTTTTCGAGCTTAGAGACGGACTACGGATCGAAAGCGTGCTACTGCCGATGAAAGAAGAGATCAGCGACGAAAACGGCGAGGTGGCACGCCATGCTCGTTATACGATCTGTGTTAGCTCGCAGGTAGGCTGCCGCATGGGCTGCTCGTTTTGTCTAACGGGCAAGAGCGGACTAACGAGAAACCTAACGCCGGGCGAGATCGTAGGTCAAATTTTATGGATAAAAAGAGAAAATAAAATCCCCTACGAACGCCGCGTAAACATCGTATATATGGGCATGGGTGAGCCGCTAGATAACCTAGAAAACGTTAGTAAAGCCATAAAAATTTTAAAAGAAAACGACGGGTTAGCTATCGCTCCGCGCCGCCAAACCGTTAGTACTAGCGGGCTAGGTAGCCAGATAAAAAAGCTCGGCGAGATGGATCTGGGCGTGCTGTTAGCGATATCTTTGCACGCCGTTACTAACGAGCTTCGCAGCAAGCTAATGCCAATAAACAACGCCTACAAAATCGAGTCCGTTATGGAGGCAGTGAGGGGCTTTCCGATCGATATGCGCAAGCGAGTGATGTTTGAGTACCTCGTCATAAAAGACATGAACGACGGCATAAAAGACGCCAAAAAGCTGGTCTCACTACTGCACGGTATCAAGGCAAAGGTAAATTTGATCTACTTTAATCCGCACGAAGGCAGCGAATACGGTCGTCCAAACACGGCCGACATGGAGGCGTTTCAGACGTACCTACGCGACCACGGCGTGACCTGTACCATCAGGCAGAGCAAGGGGCTAGATATCAGCGCGGCGTGCGGACAGCTAAAACAAAGAAACATACTGAGTAAGCCGCTAGCCAAAAATGATACTAACCCCGCTAACAATAAGAGTACAAAATAATTAAAAAATGCTAAAATAAAGCCAAATAAACACAAATAAAGAACCTAATAGGATAAGGAAAAAGATGAATTTACTTGATGTTTTTCAAATTATTTTTATCACAGTAGTAGTTTCAATAGGACTTGGGTTTCTTGTTAAGGTTTTAATGGAAAAAAGTTGATGAAATCTAGAAAAATACAACATAATACAAATGGTATTTTTATATAAGCATAATGCTGTGG
>CAUQHH010000006.1:0-29037 GCA_963517705.1 uncultured Campylobacter sp. | reverse complement strand
GCACTGATACTACTCATCGTGGGCTATGCCGTACTTTTTATCATCGGTGTAAATAAAAAAATTTGGGTCGTAATATTTGCGGGAGTTTTATTCTCGGCGCCCGTGATTTACGAAAATTTGCACGATTATCAAAAAAAGCGCATTACCGATTTTTTAAGCGAAGAGTCCAACTACCACGTGCGCCAGAGCATCATCGCTATCGGCAGCGGCGGACTAAAGGGCAAGCCAAAAGACGAGGCGACGCAGACGCACTTTAAATTTTTGCCGATTTCTACTAGCGATTTTATTTTCGCGTACACGATAGAGCGATACGGATTTTACGGAGGGCTCGCGCTACTTAGTTTTTACGGCGCGCTGATAGCTCATCTGCTCAGCCTAAACTACGGGCTAAAGGATGATTATTTTACGCAGACGATGGCGTCGGGGATCGGGGTGCTTATTTTTATTTACGTGAGTATAAATATCATGATGACGATCGGTTTTGCGCCTGTGGTGGGCATTCCGCTGCCGTTTTACAGTTACGGCGGCAGTAGCTTCGTTACTTTTATGTGCCTTTTTGGGATTTTGCAAAATTTGCTCGCGTTTAGGTTTGATCCGACGTATAGGCTGGTCAAATTTAAAATTTAGCCGTTAAAATTTATCAAAATTGGAGTGTTTTTGATTGCGTTAATTTTTAATTAATTTTAGAATAAAATTTGAGATAGTTTAATCTTTAGATTAATTCATTAAAGCATTTATAAAAATCACCAAAATCATTTTTATTGCAAGGTATTTTTTGATCGGCTTGATACTAGAGTCAACCCTACTTTAGTATCATCTATGTTCAAAGATATCTCTATACCACTTACCGCTATTGCCTTTGTCCGTCCTACTCGTACGATATCGATAAACTAAAGCAAGATGATGGATTTTAAAATATTAAAAAATGAAATAGATTAAAAAGTAGAAATAAATGGTGGGTTCACCAGGACTCGAACCTGGGACCATCCGGTTATGAGCCGGATGCTCTAACCAACTGAGCTATGAACCCGCCAGTTGAAGTGAGGTTGTGATTATAGCAACGCAAAGCTTATTTACTGCTAAATTTTGATTTAAAAACGCAAAAATGTATAATACGCCAAATTTAATCCAAGGCAAAAGATGAACGAAAATTTAAACGATTTCATAGACGCATTTTTACTAGACGGCGGCGAGCAGAGTGAAAAGGCGCTAATTTCGGCGCTAAAAAAGGCCGAGTTTTTGGCTCCCGTACTCATAAATCAAGCCTTAGCAAAGCCCGACGGCAGCGCGGTTTATGAAGAAGAGGGCTCAAATATCAAATTTGTCCTACTTGAAGACGAAGAGAGCGGACTTAGCTACTTTCCGGCATTTTCCAGTAGAGCCGAGATGATGAGATGGCGAAACGACGCCGAGCAGGAGGCGATAAACCTGCGCCTAAAGGACTACGCCGCTATGCTAGAAAGCGCTGAGGGCAAATACGCCGGAGTCGTGATAGACGCATTTTCGCACAGTTTAATTTTAGATCTTGCAAAGCTAAAAGTAATCTGCGCGGAGTGAAATTTGATCCAAAAATAGCATGTCCGCTCAGTAAAATTTAAAGATAATCCCGCACGCAACCGCAAATTTGAGGGGAGAAAATGGATAAATTTAGAGAAAAATATATCGCGCTTCAAAAGGCGTTTTGGGATTCGGACAGCGGCGCGGCGAGCATTTTGGCGCTGTATGAGTTCAAAGACGAGCTCGAAAAATACGCCGAAAAAGAGGCAAAGCTCGTACTGGTGGACGCTTGCGAGCTATTAGCCAAAATTTGCGATCCGAAGGATAGAAAGCAGCTTAAAAAGCTCGGCTATCTGAAGCAGTATGTCGAAAATGGCGACGCGGACGCGATAAAGCGCCCCAAAACCGCAAGCAAAGCGACGCAAGCGAATAAAAAGCCAAAAGTCCTGCCTCATTTTCGCTACCACCCGGATCCCTTTAAAACAGGCGTGTTCAAGGACGATGCGAGCGTGGTTTGCGAGTGCTGCAAGCAGGCGACGGGCGTTTATTATCGCGGTAGCATTTACTGCACGGCGAACGTGAAATATCTCTGCCCACACTGCATCGCTAGCGGTGCGGCTGCGGCGAAATTTGACGCCGGCTTCATCCAGGACGCCGACCCTCTGCCGCCTAGCACTTCGGACGCGCAGGCTAAAACCGAGGAGCTATTTAAAAGGACGCCTGGATATTTTAGCTGGCAGGGCGAGCATTGGCTTGTTTGCTGCGACGACTACTGCGAGTTTTTGGGCGACGTGGGCACGAAGGAGCTGCAGGATTTGGGCATCGCGGAGGAGGTCTTTGCCCAATACGCCCTGCGCGGCGAATTTCGGTAGAGGACGTGCAGAGTTACCTCGTCGCAGGCGGCGACATGGCGGGCTATCTGTTTCGTTGCGCCCACTGCGGTAAATATAAAATTCAGGTCGATGCAAGTTAAATTTTTAAAATCGACGACGTGGCACAGTAAGTACCCTAAAACAGCTAGCGAGGCGGCGCACTAAAGTAAAAAGCTAAAGGCGTTGCCTCGTTTTTGCCATTACTCGGTTCCATTTAAAACAGACGCATTTTAGGGATGATGTGAGCGCAATTTGCGAGTGCTACAAAGGCAATGGCATACCCCAAGAAAATGAGCTAAAAAGTTTAAAGCCCGTAGATACAAAAACTTTAAACAATAAATAACGACTCAGGCAACAGCAATAACGTAATGTTTGAAGGAAATTACACTGAAAGCAAAGATAAAGAACAAAAGGTGGCCGATATATATTTTAATGCAGACACCATCTCTTCAAAAATATAAAAATGATATAATCTGAATTGAGAGCAAACCGGTCAGATAAATTCGCAAAGCAGCGGATTTTTAAGAGATCTAAATCTAGCAGTAACCTAAACATAAACAGTGATAAAAAAACAGAAGGTTATATAATTATGAAAACTATTTTATTTTGGTTATTTACAGAGATCCAAAGTAAAGAACTTGGATTTATTGCTATTAGACGTAGCGTAGTTTTAAAAAACTTAATGAATTTTAGTAAGTATAAAATTCTTATCATTTTACTTTGTTTGTTTTATTGTCTCAATATTAATATCACAAACAGATTTGATTTTTTTGTGTATAACTTGGCTTATTTGATTATTAAAATATCATTGCCATTGTTTATTCTTTATATTTTCATAGATAAAAACAGCATTATAAAACATATTAATATCTCAAAAATAGACTTAACGCCACATCTTATGATAATTCTTTCAGGCTGTTTTCTGATGTTTATATACATATATGCAAAAGAGTATTTTTTATGTCTTTTATTTATAACAACAATATTATTTTTTGTTTTTGCAATTAGAAGTATAAGTTTTGTTTTGTTTTATATGCCAACTTGCGCCAAATTCTTCTCTGATTTTGTTGATATGTTTGTTTATGGCGGCTTTAAATTTGATGTTTTTATATATCCGTTTTTATTTATTTTAATGGTATTTCTATATGACAAAACAAATAAAAAATTTAACTTTAAAAGGATAAAAAATGAAACTAACAATTAAGACTTCTCCACTAGGAACATCTTTAGGTATAAATACTGTGCCTCATTATTTATAGGTATTACGTAAATTTATGAAACACGTAACCAAGGCGGATTTCAAATTTTAAAACCTAAAATTCATCATTTATAAAAAAAATTACTCCTCGCCCGCATCAAACCCCAGCTCCAGCGTCCTTATCTCCCCTATCGCATTTCCTGCGATCCCCTTTATCGAGCCAAACATCTCGATCGCGTTGTCGCGCACCTTTTCGATCTGTTTTTCGCGACTCTTCCAGATGCGTTTCATCGCGTTTTTCTCGCGCTCCAGCTCCTCGCTCATCGCAGAAAAACCCTCCACGATGGCTTCGATACGCATCTTAAATTCGTTGCTAACGAGATACGAGTAGAGCATCTCCATCTTGTTTGAGCGGTTTTGCGCGGAGTTCCTGGCGAAATTTAGCTCTACGACGCCCTGCCTTAGCACGAAACAAAGCGCCTTAAACTCCTCGTAGTTGCACACCCATACGCCGTCAACCAGCCCCATGCGCTCTAGCTCCCGCGGGCGCGCCTCGCTAACTAGCACTCCGACGTCCGCACCCGAGGCACGCATATCGGCCTTAAATTTTTCTATCCATTCGTTTGAGAAATTTTTCGTGCGTTTGCTCTCGTAGTATATTTTGCCGCAGTTTTGCGCCTCTCGGGTGTTTACGATCTGCATCACGTCCGCGCCGTTTGCCCCCTTTTTGACCTCGTCTATGGTGTCAAATACGAACTTCTCCCGCAGCCACGCCTCGATGGCGAGCTCCTGCGTCTCGCCTTGCAGTTGCTCACTCCCCTGCTCTATGCGCCTTTGCGCCTCGTTTAGCTGCTTTTTTAGCGCTTCTAGCTGCTCGTCTTTTTGCTTAAATTTTAGCTCGTTTTGCTCGGCCAAAGCCTTGCCTAGCCGCTCTTTTTCCTCGTTTAGGCGCTTGCTTAGCTCAGCCTCGGTTTTAGCCATCAGCGCGCTTTCAAACTCGCTCTTTTCGCGTTTTAGCTTTTCTATCTCAAGCGTCTTTAAATTTAGCTCGTTTATCTGCTTTGACTTGGCTTCAAGCTCGGTTTTTAGGGCATTTACTATGTTTAAATTTTCGCCCTCGAGTTTTGTTTTTATTTCATTTTCTAGCTCTGTTTTTTTAGCGTTTAGGGCTGCGGCAAATTTAGCGTCGAATTCTTTTTCCTTCGCGTTTAAAGCGTCTAAATGCGCCTTGTATTCGGCCCTTTTGGTCTCG
Source organism: uncultured Campylobacter sp. (assembly GCA_963517705.1). GTDB lineage: Bacteria > Campylobacterota > Campylobacteria > Campylobacterales > Campylobacteraceae > Campylobacter_A. Next base: position 24,218 of record CAUQHH010000006.1, on the reverse strand, counting down.
ATCTCTTTATCAAACTCTCGTCTAGCCGCCGCCATTTTTTGCTTCATTTCAAGCTCAAGCTCGGTTTTTAGAGCCAAATTTACATCGACTTCGGCGCCGCAGTTACCGCATTTTACGCTACTTTGCATTTACAGCCTCGTTTTCATTTTTTCAAATTCGTCCTGCACGGTGGCCGAGTTTGGCTCGTTGCTCATCTTGTCTATCGCGTCGCCGTAGAGGCTGGTGAGATAAATCACTATGCAAGAGACCGCAAAGCCAGGCAAAATCTCGTAAACGTAAGAATTTAGCCCGAGCGAGATCCACGCGATAACCGTCGCCCCGCCCGTTATCATGCCTAGAAGCGCTGCTAGCGCGCTCATCCTACGCCAATAAAGGCTAAAAAGCAACACCGGCCCAAAGCTCGCTCCAAAGCCCGCCCACGCGTAACCAACGACGTTTAGCACGCTTTCGTTAAAACTAAAAGCAAGCGCGGTAGCCACAAGCGCGACGGCCACGACAGCGTATCTGCCCGCGGCGACCTGAGCTTTTTGCGAAATTTCTTTTTTATAAAAGGCAAACACGAAGTCCTGCGTCACCGAGCTTGCGCTAACCAAAAGCTGGCTAGAGATCGTACTCATGATGGCTGAAAGCACGGCTGAAATGATGATACCCACGAAAAACGGATGAAACAGCGTTTCGCCAAGCTGCAAAAAGACCTTTTCAGGATCTGCTAGAGGCAAATTTAACTCGCTGTAATACACAAAGCCGATCAGCCCGCTCATCATCGCTCCAGCTAAGCCGATCGCCATCCAGCCGATACCGATGCGGCGCGCCTGAGCTAGCTCTTTTGAGCTTCGTATCGCCATAAATCTAACTATGATGTGCGGCTGTCCGAAGTACCCAAGCCCCCATGCCATGAGTCCTAATATACTTAAAAAAGTCTGGTTGTAAAAGACGTTTAGGTGGTTTTTGCCGTATTTTGCCACCTCGCTCCAAAAGGTAGCGCCGTCTGGCAAATTTAGATTACAAAACGCTACTACGGGTACGGCGACTAGAACCAAAAACATCAACATGCCCTGAAACGCGTCCGTGATGCAAACCGCGCGAAATCCGCCAAAAAACGTGTAAAAAACGACGATAGCCAGCGTAAAAATCGCGCCAAATTTAAAATCTAATCCAAAAAAGCTCTCAAAGCTCTTACCGCCCGCGATTATCCCGCTGCTCACATATAGCGTGAAAAATATCAAAATCAAAAGCCCTGAGACTATGCGTAAAATTTTGGTCTCGTCCTTGAAGCGATTTTGTAAAAAATCGGGGATCGTGATGCTGTCGCTAGCAACCTCAGTATAGACGCGCAGGCGCTTTGCTAAAAAGAGGTAGTTGCAATACGCTCCGATAACGAGCCCCAAAACCATCCAAATCGTGGCAAGCCCGGTGGCATATAGCGCGCCCGGCACGCCAAGCAGCATCCAGCCGCTCATGTCGCTAGCTCCTGCGCTTAGCGCGGTTACGACCGGCCCTAGGCGTCGATTATCGAGCAGGTATTCGCCCATATTGGCGTTTTTGTTATACGAGTATCGCCCTACGAAAAGTAAAAATCCAAAATACAGCGCGATGGCGATATAGCGTGCATAATCCATATAAATTTCCCTCGGTTTTTTAAATTTAAGTTACGATAATATGATAAATTTGTTTAAAAGATAATTTTTTCGCGTAAAAAAGGTTAAATTTATATTTTTTTTCGTATTATTTACCCTCATTACACTTTTAAGGTTTAAGAAATGCTAAACGAAAAATTTTTTAGGGCGCTTTTTTTCGTCTTCATCGTCTCCGCGGGCGTTTACTATTTTTATCCGACGGAGTTAAACGAGGCCCAACGTCTAGCTTACCTTAAAAGCTACGGCGTGACGCTGGGACTCACTATCGGCGGCACCGCCATTGGCGTGACTTTGGGCTTTATTTTAGCGTTTTTAAAGTTTTTAAATATCAAAATTTTAAGCTTTCTCATCGACGAGTACGTAGATATCCTGCGCGGAACGCCGATTATTTTGCAGCTTCTTATATTTTCGGTCGTGATTTTTGCGACCTGGAGCGATAACTTTTACGTCGCTTTGATCGCGCTTGGGCTAAACAGCTCCGCCTACGTCGCAGAGATCGTGCGTAGCGGCATAAATAGCGTCGATAAAGGGCAAATGGAAGCCGCAAGGGCGATGGGCTTAAACTACTACGTCTCGATGCGCGAGGTGGTGTTTCCGCAGGCGACTAAAAACATCCTGCCTGCGCTTGCGAACGAATTTATCTCGCTATTTAAAGAGACCTCGGTCGTAGGCTACATCAGCGTCATAGATATCACGATGCAAAGCAAGAGCCTGCAAGCGGTGTTTTATAGTCCGGAGCCCGTCATTTTCACAGGCATAGTTTACTACGTCAGCGTGAAGTTCTTTACGTTTTTGGTTAAAATTTTAGAGAGGAGGCTAAATCGCCATGATTGATATTAGAAATTTGAGTAAAAATTACGGCGATTTACGCGTCCTAGACGATATCAGCGTGGATATCAAACAAGGCGAAATCATCGCTATCATAGGTCCTAGCGGCGGCGGCAAAAGTACCTTTTTGCGCTGCATAAACCGCCTAGAAGAGCCAAGCGGTGGGCACATCAAGATAAACGGCGAGGATATAACGGACAAAAAAACGGATATAAACAAAATCCGTCAAAAAGTGAGCATGGTTTTTCAGCACTTTAATCTTTTTGCAAATAAAAACGTCTTGCAAAATTTAACCCTAGCTCCGATAAAAGCGGGAATTTTGGATAAAGAAAGCGCAGAAAAAAGAGCAGACGAGCTACTAAAAAGCGTGGGTCTAAGCGATAAAAAATACGCATTCCCGCACAAGCTCTCCGGCGGTCAAAAGCAGCGTATAGCAATCGCTAGAAGCCTCGCGATGAATCCCGAAGTCATACTCTTTGATGAGCCTACCAGCGCGCTAGATCCAGAGATGATCGGCGAGGTACTAGACATTATGAAAGACGTCGCGGCAAAAGGCATCACGATGCTAGTAGTCACCCACGAGATGGGCTTTGCTAAAAACGTGGCAAATAGGATATTTTTCATGCACGGCGGTAAAATAGCCGTGGACGACACGCCTAAAAACGTATTTGAAAACCCTAGCAATCAGCGTTTGCAGGATTTTCTAGGTAAAATTTTAAACCACTAAAAGGAGGTCAAAATGTCACAAAACATCGTTGCGGCTTTGTCCGCCGGCAAATTTAAAAAACTTTTCGTTTTCGTAGCCGCCGCTTTGATGCTTTCAGGCTGCGGTCAAAGCTCAAATGAAAACGCGAGCAAAGACGCCGCAGTAAAAAACGAGGCAGCCCCCGTAGCGGTACAACAAACGATAAGAGTGGGCTCGAGCGCGGACTATCCGCCGTTTGAGTATATCGACGAGCACAACAAAATCGTAGGCTTTGAAATCGATATGATAGAGGCCGTCGGCAAGAAAATCGGCGTCAAATTCGACGTGCAGAACATGAGCTTTGACGGGCTGATCCCTGCCCTAAAAACGGGCAAGATAGACGCCGCGCTAAGCGGCATGAGCGCGACTGAGGAGAGAAGAAAATCGGTCGATTTTACGAAGCCTTATTATTTTTCGGATAATCTTTTCATCCGCAAAAAAGGCACCGACGTAAATGCGACCAATATGCATCTCAAAAAAATAAGCGCGCAAATAGGCACACTGCAAGAGAGCGCGGCTAAATCCATCTGCGGCGACCTAGCCGTGCCTGCAGAAACCGTAGCGGCTGCGATTTTATCGCTAAAAGCAGGCAAAATCGACGTCGTGCTAACAGATAGCCCGATTGGCTACGAGTATTTAAAGCAAAACTCTGATTTGGAGGAGTTTTTAAAGCTTCCAGACGGCACCGAGGGCTTTGCGGTCGCGTTTAATAAAGGCAAACACCTGGAGCTAATCGGCAAGATAGACGCCGCGATAGAGGAGCTAAAAAAGAGCGGCGAATTTGACAAGATGATGGAAAAATACGGCCTGAAGTAAATTTGCGAGCCCGCACCAAAACGCGGGCTAAATTTGAAACCAAATTTAAAGGAGAGAACATGAAAAAGATTTTTGCGCTGCTTTTAGCGGCTCTAGCTACGCTTGGCGCCGCCGAGCTAAAGATAGGTACAGCCGCCAACTATCCACCGTTTGAGTACGTGGACGAGCAAAACAAGATCACCGGCTTTGACATGGATCTAGTAGCGGAGCTTGCTAAACGCGCGGGTTTTGAGTACAAGATCGTAAATATGAGCTTTGACGGCCTCATCCCAGCTCTAAAAACCGGCAAGATCGACGCCGTAGCAAGCGCGATGAGTGCGACCGACGATAGACGCAAATCTATCGATTTCACCCAGGCTTATTATGCGACCGAAAATATCTACTTGCGCGCTAAAGGCAACGACGCTATCGCGAGCAAAGAAGCCCTAAACGGCAAAAGAGTGGGCGTACAACAAGGTACCGTCCAGGAGATCGCCGCTAACGCTATCGCGGGCGCCAAAGTCGTACCTGGCGAGGATCCGGTTCCGTTAATCATGGGACTAAAAAAAGGCAAGATAGATGCGGTCGTACTAGATAGCTCGATCGGTTACGGCTTTTTAAAGAAAAATCCGGAGCTTGAGGAATTTTATAAAGAAACAGACGGTAGTGAGGGCTTTTCTATGGCGTTTGATAAAGGCAAGCAAGCCGATCTAGTCACTAAGATAAACGCTGCTCTCGACGAGATGAAAAAAGACGGCAGCTACGATAAACTGCTAGAAAAATACGATCTGAAATAATGAAAAAAAGCGCATTTTTTACTCTGCTTAAATTTTGCGCTTTAGCCTTGCTGTCGGTAAATTTGGTAGCCGAGTTTACCGACATGCAAATCATCCAAACGACCAAATCCAAACGCGAAAAAGTCGTCAAAGAGGTCCTTTTTCTAGAAAAAATTTTAGACTACGATACCTTTGTCTTTAGACTAAACGCCGCCGTGATCGCCCCTTGCAAGCTTGCAAACGTCAAATTTTATAACGGCGCAAAATGCATAAAAGATAAAAAAGAGCTGGAAAATTTCACCAAATCCTACGACAAAGAGATCAAAAAGATATTTCGTCCTGAGCGCAACTACTACGTGCTCACTCTAAAAAATCTAGGCGATAGATGGATATGCGAAGTAAGCGACGAAAGCAAAATCTTAAACAAAACCCTGGTCAAAAACGGCCTCGCCTCGTCTACTAGCAAAGAGTACCAAAAAATCGAGGTCAAAGAGGACTGGGCAAAGAAGAATCACGCGGAAATTTACGAGTGCCTAACCGGCAAAAAGCTAGAAGAACCGAAGAAAAAACCTAAAAAAGCCGAAAATAACGCCACTAAAAACGATCAAACCGAACAAAACTCTCCAAACAAGCAACCTGCTCAAACGCAGCCGCAAACTCCGCCAACGCCGATGGAGTCGCAAGGAAACGGCCCCGTAAATTTAAGGGAACTTGGCGTCGAGTTTGGCAAGGATTTTGGCGACAGATAAATTCGCCTAAAGATAAATTTAACAAAACCGCTCAAGGCAAAACAATGAAAAATCCTAAAAAAAATATCCTAATCATCGCTGGCAGCGACAGCGTCGGGGGTGCCGGCGTGCAAGCGGATATAAAAACCTGCGAGGCCTACGGCTGCTATAGCGCGACTGCGATCACGGCTCTAACCGCGCAAAACACGAACGGCGTGGGCGCGGTGATGCCCGTAACGCCCGAGTTTTTAAACGCGCAGCTAGAGGCCGTCTGCGCCGAGCTAAAATTTGACGCCGTAAAGATCGGCATGCTCTTTAACGAACAGCTCATAGCCTGCGTCAAAGCCTGGCTAGAGCAAAACCGTGGCGTGCCGACCGTGATAGACCCCGTCTGCGTGGCGAAATCAGGCGCAAAGCTGCTGCAAGAGGGCGCCATAAACGCGCTAAAAGAGCTTTTAAGCCTCGCCCGCATCGCGACGCCCAATTTAGACGAAGCGCGCATTTTGCGGTTAAATTTTGACGGCGAGCGGTTAAATTTAGGCGCGGATCTGCCCTGCGACGTCATGCTAAAACGCACGCAAACGAGCGAGATTTGCGAGGACACGCTTTATAAAAAAAGCGGCGAGGTAGTTAAATTCGGAGAACCGCTAGAACATCCTACGATCATGCACGGCGCTGGTTGTAGCTTCGCCACGGCTATCGCCTGCGCCCTAGCGTGCGGGGCAGACGAGATTACGGCGATCAGGCGCGCCAAAGCCTTCGTCGCAAACGCGATCAAAAACGCTCACGGCTCAAATTTCGGCGTGCGGCTGCTAGATCACAAAGCCGCGGGCGAAAATGTCTGAAATTTACGCTATCACGGACGACGTCCTAACGCCAGGGAATAGCGTACTCGAGCAAACTCGCGAGCTACTAGAGTGCGGAGTGAAATTTTTACAGTACCGCACCAAGCTTGAACCCAAAAACGAGCGCGTAGCTGTTGCGCTAAAAGAGCTTTGCGAGCGTTACGGCGCGAGATTTATCGTAAACGACGACGTAAAATTTGCCGCAAAAATAGGCGCAAACGCCGTGCACATCGGCAAAGACGACGGCGGAGTAAAGGCCGCTCGCAAGATCCTAGGCGAGGACGCATTTATCGGCGTTAGCTGCTACGACGATTTAAATTTAGCCCTAAAAATGCAGGACGAGGGCGCCTCTTACGCGGCATTTGGCGCCCTGTTTGCGAGCCCGACCAAACCAAACGCCCCGCTTTGTAAATTTGAAACGATCAGGCGCGCAAAGGAAATTTTACGTATCCCGGTTTGCGTGATCGGCGGCATAAACGCAGCAAATATCGCGCAAATCGCCGCACTAAATCCCGACTACATCGCCGTTATCTCAGCGCTCTACCGCCCAGCATCCATAAAAGAAAATCTGCGAAATTTGCAAGCGTTTTTGTAAAAATGCGCTAAATTTGCATCGCTAAACTGCGCAATGCTCCGCTCAAATTTAAGCCGAGTCCGCTAAAATTTGCTCTGATGGGGTTTGAAACGTTTTGGGGAGTGAGAGGCCGCGCCTCGATGGTTGGGTTAAATTTTACTCCGTTGGAGTTTGAAACGATACACCCGAAGCGGCGCGGCGATAGATAGTTGCGTATAACCCCGTTGGGTTTTGAAACGCCGATCGCGAAATTCCGTATAGAAGCGCAAGGCAGTATAAATTTACCCCGTTGGAGTTTGAAACAGCGTATTTGCGAGCCTAAGGCGGCGCTTGCCGACGGTTAAAATTTACTCAATTTAAAAAGGAGAAAAATGAAAACTCTAATCATCTTAGCCCACCCGGGCATCCAAAACTCGGTCATAAACAAACGCCTGCTGCAAGAGGCTCTCAAAGAGCCGCAGCTCTTTAGCGTTCATGATTTGACGCAGGTTTACGGGAGCGGCGATATCGACGCCGCGCGCGAGCAAGAGCTCATCAGAGCCCACGACGCCCTCGTTTTGCAGTTTCCGCTTCACAACTTCTCCTGCCCTCCCATTTTAAAATCATGGATCGACGCGGTGATGACGCACGGTTTCGCCTATGGGCGCGGCTCGGACGGTATCGCGGGCCGCAAGGTCGCGCTAGCCGTGACTGCGGGCATCAAAAAGAGCGACTACTGCCCGCAAGGGCGCTATCATTTTAGCTTGCGCGAGGTTCTTACGCCGTTTGAGCTTGCGTTTAAATACTATTTTCACGCCGATTACCGCGATTTTTTCGCATTTTACGGCGCCGAGGAGACTCCGGGCGTGGACTACGTATCAAGCCAGGACGAAATAGAGCGCGGCGCTAGAGAATACACGGAGTTTTTGCAAAATTTAGGCTAAATTTAACGGTCGCAGTTAGTCTTGCCGTGCGTAAATTTGCCTCGCTATAAACCACGGAGATCGCGCTAAATTTAAGCTTTATCGCCGCTATCTCCGTGACTTGCCACCCGGCAAATTTGCAAGCGTTTTTGTGAAATTTAAACGCGGGCTGGCGGCTTTAAATTTGACAAGTCCGCTTGCACTGCTCAAATTTGACACGCCAAATTTGAGCGTCAAATTTACGGCGAACGGGCTCAAATTTGAAATCTTCGCGCAAAATTTACCAAGCCGCTCCAAAGGCTAATCCTTTTTATAAAACACGTTAAATCCAAATCCACCGAGCAAGATTATCAAGCCGGCTATCCCCGCAAAAGGCGAAAACCAAAAATCCATCGTCCCCGCATAGAGCAAAACAAGTCCCACACAAAGGCTGATCGCGATATCAACGTTAAACCAAAACACCCTCTCAAAAAAGCCTTGCGATTTTTTCGCCATCAGATTTTTACTGAGATTTCGTATTTCTAAAACCCTGAAATTTTCGTATTTTACGCTCGCTTCGTCGCCGTTTGCTAGCTCCAGGGCGCGCTTTTTAGGGCTGCTACCCCACAAAAACGTATCGCCGACCGTGACGCTAAAATAGCTTTTCTCTTTCGTCTCAAAAATCCTTAGATTTCGCGCCGCGCCGCTAGCTTCGCCGTTTGCCTTGGGCTCTTTTGTGGCGCCAAGCATCAACCTAACGCGCAAGCCCAAAGACGCCTCGCCGTGATATTTAAACCAAGCAAGGGCAAGAGAGCCGAAACCAAAAACTAGCAGCAAAGTGCCAAAAAGCGGCTGCCGTCCGTCAAATCCTGAGAAAATCGCCCAAACGCCGACCGCGGCAAACAACAAAAACAGCACAAAAAATAGAGCCGCAAAAAAGAGGCTAGGCTCGTAGGCGTACCAGGCCGCAGAGTTTAAAGAGCGGTTTTTTAGCCCCAAAACCCGCCCCTTTTTATCGCAAACCGCTAGCACCTCATCGCCGTCATTTACCGGCAAGAGCGGACTTTGTAGCGAGCTAACGTTTAAAATTTGTCCCCCCAAGCTAAAGCCATAATCAAACCCGCTTTTGTCTTTATAGACGCACTCAAGCGAACCAGCGCGGCCGCCGAGCAGTTTTAAACCGTTTTGCATTTCTTGCAAGCTAAATCCTTTTAAATTTTAAGTTTTCGCGTCCGAAATTTGAGCGCCTATAAATTTGAGCGCTCGTTTGTCCGTCAAATTTAAAAATAGGCGCCGAATTTGCCGCGTTTGGCAGCGTTTTTGAGCGGGCAAATTTGACGACGAACTACAAATCCGCTTCTTTTAAAAATTTTCTTAATGCTAGATACGCGTTTGCCTTATCAGTCCGAGTTTTGCCGTCCAAATACAGCAAAGGCAACGATAAAAACAGGCAAATAATAAACGCAAACACAATAACTAAGTATCCAAAATCCGAAAGGTGGCTAGCCAGCCAAACTATCGGTATCATCATAATAGCGCTAAAAATACTACTAGGCAAAAACTCCATCATCGCCTCCTCAAAAATCATCAAATGCGCGCGCCAAGCATAGTTTTTGAGCCACTTGCCCGAGGCCAAATTTTTAAAATTCCAAACCTCGTTTTGTTCGTCATAGGCTACGGCTAGGCGGTCGTTTTCACGAGGCACGAGGCACTCTTTAGCGATTTTAGCATTAAATTTCGCGCCCGCGATCTCAAAAACGCACTCGTCAGTCGCCGCACTCCATCTCACGTTTTTTACCTCGCCCGCTAAGACCTGAAACTCGCGCAAATCTCGCATCTAAATTTTCTCCAAAGTTTTTGTAAATTCGTAAAAATTAACGCTGAGCAAATTTGAGCTGGGCACAAAAATACGTCAAATTTGAGCGAGGCAAAAACCCGCGCGGGCGCGTAAATTTGACCGCTCGCAAAAAGCATAAGCAAAGGCTTTAAGCTCTGCGGCCGAATTTGCCAGGGCGCTAGCAGAATTTAGCAAATTTACGCCGTAAAGATAGCCGTAAAGCCCGCCGGCAAAAGCCAGCAAGCCGCAAAATGTCATCAGGAGCGAGCTAAATTTATCCGTAAAAAGCGGTCAAATTTGGGCAAAAGCAAATTCTGCGCCGCTCGATAAATTTACCCAAAAATCAATCCAAATTTAAGCCCGGCAATTGCCGGCGCGTCAAATTTGAGCCAAATAATCCGAATTTGAGCCAAACGCGAAGCCGCCCGCAAAAATACAAAAGCGCAGACGGTCAAATTTGACGGATCGCCTGGCCGAAAAAAGCAAATTTACGCTGCAAAAGCCCGCAAATTTACCGCGTCGCTAGCCCGTCTAGCTCGTTTGCCAGCGCATTTACTTTCGATTCGTCCATGCCGTTGCGCTCGACATCGCTCACAACGATATCCTCCCACGTCTTGGCAAACTCAGCTTGCGATAGTCCCAGGCCGCCCTCGCCCTTTGGTAGCATACCGCTGATCACCAGCGCGCGGAAGCACACGTGGCGGTCGCCCTTGTAGGCTTTGCACTGCTCTAGCGAGTTTTTAAACTCGGCTCCTAGGTGCTGCACTACCTTGTCGTCCGGGTACTTTTCCGCCGTGCGAGCTATGTCAAGTGCGGCTTCGTAGTACTGCGAGATAGCCTTAAACTCGCCGTTTTTAGCGGCATACTCGAATAGCTCGCCCGCCCTTTTGCTATCTCTTGGCGCGCCTAGACCCGTAACGTAGAGCAGTCCCAGATCCCCGCACGCGTCTCTTAGGCCTTCGTCGCAGTATTTTTTGCGAAGCTCGAATTCCTCTTTAAATTTACCGCTTTCAAAGTAGTTTTTCGCGCCCGCTACGGAGTTGTACTCGCGCAGCACCTTTGCGTACTGCTCAGGGCTAAATGGCTTTGCCTGCGCGCAGACGGCGCAAAGAGCAAACAAGGCTGCGGCTAAAATTTTATTCATTTCTTTTCCTTTTTGGTTTTAAATTTTTTAATAGTTTTTTTGATGGCCTTTAGCAGATAGGCGACGTCTTTTGGCGTGTGCGAATAGTGCAGGCTCACGCGCACCCAACCGGGCTTTTGATCAAATTTCTGATCGTCTTTTAGTCCGAGCAGATCGTGTCCGTACGGACCGGCGCACGCACACCCCGCACGAGTCTGCACGCCGTAGTCTTCGCTAAGCGCCTCGGCGAAAACATAAGGCGAAACGCCCTTAACGTTAAAAGCAAAAATCGGCAGCCTCGGCACTCCACGCGGACAGTAGCTCACGACCTCTGGGATCTCGTCTAACCCCTCGCAAAACTGCTTTGTTAGCTCATCCTCGCGGCTTTTTATGACGTCTAGGCCGACCTCGTTTCGCAGCCTGTATGCTAGAGCGGCTCTTATGAGCCCCATCACGTGCTGGGTGCCGCCCTCCTCGGTGCGCTCCACGCTTGGCGCGAAAAAATGCGAACTACGGCTCACGTAGCTAACCGTCCCGCCCGCGGCGAAGGTCGGTTTGTCTGATTTTACCAGCTCCTTTTTTATCGCGAGCAGTCCGCAGCTACCCACGCCGCCTAAAAGCTTGTGCGGCGAGAGAAATAGCGCGTCGAAGTAGTCTGCGTCGAGGTTGTCGTGCGAACTAAAACTAGCCGCGTCAAAGGCCACCGTCGCGCCGTATCGCTTCATCATCACGTAGATTTTTTTGTAGTCGCTGATTATCCCCGTGACGTTTGAGGCCGCGCTAAAAGAGCCGATGATCTCGCGCTTTGAGTTGATTTTGAGCAGTTGATCGAGCCTGCCGAAATTTATCTCCCCGCTCTTGCTTAGCGGTATGCGCACGACCTCGCACAGCCCCTCGCGCAGGCTGACTTCGTTTGAGTGGTGCTCGTATGGAGAGACGATGACGAGGGGCAAATTTGCGCCTTTTACCTCCTCTTCGCCTAGGCGGTTTGCGCTCATAGGCGGCAAATAAAGCCCCATGATTTCCTGAAATTTCTTTATAGCTCCAGTCGCGCCGCAGCCAGCTGAGATCAGATAAAATCGCTCGTCAAGCCCCAGCGCGTCTTTTAGGCTCTGCCTTGCTTTTTCGTAGCGTTTTTGAGTTTTTAGCGCGTTTGAGGCGCTTTCTGAGTGCGTGTTGGCGTAGGTTTTTAGATATTTTGCGATCTTGCGCTCTATTGGCGCGTAGGCTAGGCCCGAGGCCGTGTAGTCAAAGTAGCGCACGCCCTTTTTTAAAATAATATTTTTCCTGATTTCGTCGATGCTAACCAAAATTTTTCCTTATAAAAAAAGAGATTATAACCAAAGTTGTGCTAAAATGGACTAAAAAGGAGCAAAAATCTACGCCTTAAAATCAAGCTACGCGCGCTTTAAGCACCTTGATATCTTGCAGCTTATTTACTTTCATCTAGTCTTTGACGCGCTAAAATTTGAAGCGAATTATTACGATATTTTCGAGGCGATCGAAAAAGAAATTTTAGATAAATTTGAAGATTTGTCGCTCAAATTTAGCTTTGACGCGCCTTTTGAGAGCGAGCTTAAATTTGCCCTTTGCAAGCTTGCTAAAAACGACCGCAAAAAATACGCTCTAAATAAATTTCTGCCCCGCCCTCTCATCCTAAAAATTTACGCCGCCGCGATAAACTCGGGCGTGGTTAGTATCGAAAAGACGCTGGAAAAACCGCGCGTAAAAAGCAAATATCAAAAGGCCAAAAAACTGCCCGAGCGCGATAAGGCGCAGGATAAAGTGGTCTTTAACGACAATTTTACTAGGTTTTGGTTTTATTTCATCGAGCCAAATTTAGCCCTTTTAAAAAACGGAGAAAAGGCCGCACTGATGGAGATTATCAGACGTGAGTTCGACTCGTACGCGAGCTTTGGCTTTGAGCTGCTTTGCCGCGAGCTTTTGGCGTTTAGACTAGGCGCGGAGCCTGCGCGAGTGCGGAGTCTGTGGGCGAAAAATATCGAGATAGATATATTTTTAAACATTGATGGACGCATCGTCGTCGGAGAAGCTAAATTTAAAGAGCATAAAATTTGCAAAAACGTGGTAAATTTACTCCTTAAAAAATGCGAGCGACTAGGCTTTGTGCCGGACGCCGTCGCGCTATTTTCCAAAAGCGGCTTTAGCAACGAAGTAAGCCGCCTAAAAAACGAGCGAATTTTACTTTTTGATTTAGAAAATTTCGAGGAGCTTTTATGACCCAGATCGACAAAACCAGCGTCCAGGACGGACTAAAGAGCCTGATCGAGCAGACCTATCTGATAGAGCGCGAGTACAAAAACCTAACCGCGTCGTATGCCAATCTGCAAGGATTTATCAAAGATATCGTGGAAATTTTGCCAAACGCGATCTGGGTTTTGGACGAGGTGGGCGAGATATTTTTACAAAACTCCGAAGCCCTAAAACTGGGGCAAATTTTAAAATTTATCCCGCAAAATGAAGGCGAGATAAGCGCCGCGGGGCAAATCTACCTCATCAAAATTGCCCAAAAAGAGGGCAAAAAAATCATCTCCGCAACCGATATAACGACCGAAAAGCGCACCGAGCGCCTAGCCTCGATGGGTCAAGTCGCCGCCCACCTAGCCCACGAGATACGCAACCCAGTGGGCTCGATCTCGCTGCTAGCCTCCACGCTGATAAAAAAGGCTGACGAGCGCACTCGCCCCGTAGTCGAGCAGATGCAAAAGGCGATCTGGCGCGTCGAGCGCATCATCAAGGCCACCTTGCTTTTCACCAAAGGCCTAACGATAAACGCGCGCGATTTTAACCTAGCCGAGCTAAAAAGCGAGTGCGAAGCGGCGATAGAGTGCTACACATACGGCAAGGAGATCAAATTTAGCCTAAATTTCCCCGACCTGCCATACGTCGGCGACCGCGATCTGCTGGCGATGGTGTTTCAAAATATGCTATTTAACGCGATCGACGCGGTCGAGGAAAACGAGGATGATGAGGGCTGGGTGCGCGTGGACTACGAGCAGCGCGAGGGCGAGCATAAATTTACCGTGACCGATAGCGGCGTGCCGATCAAAAACCAAGCCATGGTCTTTGAGCCTTTTAAAACGAGCAAACTAAAGGGCAACGGCCTAGGCCTGCACCTGTGCCTACAGATCGTCCAGGCGCATGGCGGCAGTATCGAGATCGAGCTTGAGCCAAAGAGCTTTTGCGTAAATTTACCCGCAAAGACACGCGGCTAGACGGCAAATTTGATGAAATTTAATGCTTCGGGCGAGATTAAATTTGAACGCGAAATTTAGGGCGGCTCGGGGGGCTTGAGATTAGCTTCGGCGAGCCGAACAACGAACAAAAAAACAATCAAAACAAGGAGAGAAAATGAAATTTGATGCGAAAATCTTAGAGGATTTGGCAAAGTGGTTTGAGGAGCTAAAGGAGATTAAATTTAGTGAACTTTTAGCGGGCGACGCGGCAAACACCGCCTTTATCAGCGTGGATATGATAGAGGGATTTTGCAGCATGGGACCGCTAGCTAGCCCTCGAGTGGGCGCGATCGCGGACGCCATAGCGCAGACTTTTAGCGCGGCTTACGCGGCGGGTGCGAGAAATCTCGTGCTGCTCGAGGATAGCCACGAGGCAAACTGCGCGGAATTTGACGCATTTCCGCCACACGCTATCAAAGGCACCGAGGGCGCGAAGACGATACCGCAGCTGCGCGATCTGCCGTTTTTTGACGAGATAAAAATCTTTCGCAAAAACTCCCTGAGCCCGGCTTACTGCGCCGAATTTAACGCGTTTATCGCGCAAAATCCGCACATAGACACCTTCGTGGTGCTCGGCGACTGCACCGATCTATGCGTCTATCAGCTAGTCTCGCACCTAAAGCTTAGCGCAAACGAGGCAAACGTCAGGCGCAAAGTCCTAGTGCCGGCAAGCCTCGTCGCCACCTACGACGCGCCGGGGCACGAGGGGGACTTTTATCACGCGATGTTTTTGCGGCATATGCAAACGGGTCTTGGCGCGCAGATCGTGCGAGGGATTAAATTTTAGCGCCGATTTTGCGGGCGGAGCGGTTAGTAAATTTAGGCTGCTAGCGGCGTCAAATTTGAGCCTAAGCGCGAAATTTGACTACCTGCCGTGCGTTTCGCGCGCCTTTGGCGTCAGTCTGCGCGGCGGCGTAGAGGCAATCAAATAAAAAATATAGCAGCCGCATTATTTTAGGTATAATGCCGGCAATGCGGCGTCGTCGCATGAATTTGTATTAGGAGACGTTTTATGAAATTTTTAGGCAAAATTCGAGTCGGCGCGGCGGCGCTTGGAGCGGTGATGTGTTTTAGTAGCGCGCAGGCGTTTTTTACGATTGATTTTAACGAGCAGTGGTTGCGGCAGGATGCATATAACCGCGCCATGAATCAAGCAAGAAAAAATTTAAATCCGCCCGATGATTCCGCCTACGTCAAAGATATCAAGACCGATATACTCTATACGGGTGCGCTAGTGCGAGCGGGAGATCATTTTTTGGATATGGACGGCATAGAGCAGATAGCGCAGCTATTTCCCGCCGCGCAGCAAGACGAGGGGCGGCGCTTGCTAGTAGAGGGTATAGATAAGCTAAACGGTAGCGTCGAGCAGCTATACGGCATACCCAAAGAAAACGTGGCGACCGGCATCGTGGCGCTGCTAGGAGGCGCTTATGCGGCGTATTTTAATCATCCGATGCCAGACGAGGCCGTAAAGCCCGCATTTTTGCAGATCGCCGAGTTTTTGCGCAAAAAACCGGAGCTGTTTGAGGGAAAAGCTACGGAAATGATGAACTCGTATCAGATATCTATGGGGCTTGGGTTTTTGCTGATGGCGATGCAGCAGGAGCTAAAGCAGCATCCAAATCCCGCGCATGAAACGGAGCTAAAAGCCGTAGGCAGGCTAGTTTTTAAATCATTACTAAACGTCGAACCGGAACAAATGGATTTTACCAAATCCGGCATAGTCTTTAAATAGGCGTTTTGATTTTTGCGCGAGCAAAGCAAAACTGCGTGCAGGCTCGCGCTACCTGTTAGGCGGCTTGCGGCGTGAAAGCCGCCTTAGCGACGCTTTTGGCCGCAGTCAGGTAAATAGCCAAACATAAAAGCGAGCCTCTTTTTGACATACCCGGTTTTGGCCGCAACCGAGCAAATACCCAAACCGCGCTCAAGAGCCGAATTTAAATAAGTCCGCGCGCCTTGCAAAATTCAGCCGATTTTTTATTTTAAAATAGCAGGCGCATTTTCGGCGTTTTTAAAGGCTTAAAGCCAAAACGACCTTTACGTTTTTGTTCTAAATAAACTCTCTTGGATGATAAATTTGCACGCCCTTAGCCTCCGTCTGCGCGGCGGCGATGACGGCGGCCGCGATATCCTTCGCGCTCATCGGGCGGTAGTTCGTTAAGATAAACTTCGGCAAAAGCCCAAACAGCCAAACCATAAAGAGCTCGCCCATACGCACCTGCTCGCGCTCGCTTTTTATCGCAGGTAACCGCGCGATTTGCACACTCTCGTAATCTAGCGCGGCGATCTTTTTCTCTGCCTTGCCCTTTGCGCGTAGATAAAAAAATCTCGACCGCTCGTCCGCGCCCTGCGACGAAATGAGCGCAAAACGGCGCGCGCCTGATGCGATGCCCCATTTTGCGATATTTACGGGGTAGCTCACGTCCACTTTATAAAACTGTCCGCGGCTGCCGGCTTGCTTCATCGTCGTGCCCAGCGCGCAAAATATCTCGTCTATTTCGCGCGGCGGCATGTTTTTTACGTCGCTAAAATTTACGATTTGCGTCTCTAGCTTTTCGTGGCTAAATTTTAGCTCCCTGCGCGCCCAAACGATGATTTTGTCGTAGTTTTCATTCTCGCAAAGCCCGCGCACGATCTCGCGTCCGATCGCTCCCGTAGCTCTTGCGACTAAAGCCGTTTTACCCATTTTGGCTCCTTAAATTTCTTTAAATTTTAACGCGCTTTGCGGTCAAATTTAGTTCAGGCGCTGCGTTACTCAAATTTTACGCCTCGTCGCACGACGCATAATGCATAAATTTAGAGTTTGCCCGCGTAGTCAAATCGCGCAGCCCCCAAGCTAAACTCGAAGTTGTTTCGATCCACCGCGCCCACGCACGCGTCGCTATCGTAAAGCGCGAGCAGAAATTCCGCCATCTCCTCGCTCGAGTGATAGCGCTTAAAAGCCGCGTCGTAGTCGTAGCCTGCATCATCCGTCGCCACGGGACCAAACTCCGTCCTGGTCGCGGCGGGTGCTAGAACTTTGGCCTGCATTTTGACCTCTTTATCCTGCGCTAGCTCGCGGTGCAAGCCCTCGGTAAAGGCGCTTACGAAAAACTTGCTCGCGCAGTAGGTGACGGCGTTTGGCACCATGCTGTAGCCGCCCGCGGAGGAGATATTGATGAGCTGAGAGGGCTTGCGCTTGTAGTCGCGTACGAAGAGGTGGCTTAGCAGCGTGAGCGAGATAATGTTGAGCTGCAACATCTGCGAGATTTTGAATAGATCGCGCTCGCCGACCGCGCCGTAATCTCCGAAGCCCGCGTTGTTTATGAGTGCCTTTAGCTCGTAGCTTTTTAGCTCGTCCCAAAGCGCTAGGACGTTCTTGCTGCGCGCAAGGTCGCAAATTTTAATCACGACGTCTGGTTCGGGCGAAAATTTAGCGATCTCGTCCTTTAAGCTTTGCAGAAGCTCCGCTCTGCGCGCGATTAGGATCAAATTTTCTCCGCGCCTTGCAAACGCCTTTGCCGCAGCCGCTCCGATACCAGAACTTGCGCCGGTGATGACGATATATTTTTTCATTTTCTATCCTTTTTTAGATTCTTTAGTTTGAAATTTTACCGAAGCTCGCCGCGTATTCACGCGTGCGCTCGTTTTAAATTTACAAATTTGCCAGCATTTTGCGAGGCGCTTACTCGCCGCCTATGGGGGTGCGCTTAGTATCTACTGCTTTGCCGTCTAGATAGTACCGACCGCCGGCGACGTAGTGAAGCGTCTTTAACTCGTCAGGGATCTTTTCAAACAGCCAGCGCCCGCCGTCAAAGATCCGCTCGTCCGCATACACCGCGACAACCTCGCCGATGAAAAGATCATAACTCTGCTCGTTGTGAGGCTCGGGGATACGCCTACAAACGAGCCATGCGGCGCAGCCCGCGATCAGCGGTACGCGGGAGTCATCTTGATAGAAAATTTCCACGTTTTTCATCTTGTCGGCGTTATCAAAGCGCGAGTTATTTTCGGCGCCCAGCTCGCTAACCAGCTCCGCCTGCGCTGCCGTGGGGATCTGCACGGCGAAATACCCGCTCTTTTCGATGAGCGTCCGCGTGTACGAGCCGTTATGCGGCACGATGGTAACCTTGTCATAATCAAGCGCCTGCGCCCACGTTATCGCCATCGCGTTGACGTCATCGCAGTATTTGGCCGATACGAGCGTGGTCGCGCCCGGGTTTGGGATATGATTTTTGTAGATCTACTTTTATGATCGCCATTTTTGCTCCTTTGACTTGGTTTTTGTTAAATTTGCCCGCTTTTTTGAGCCGCCTTGGCGAGCTTTTCAAATTTGACTTTAGCTCGCCAGGCCGCCATATCAAGACCAAAAGCCGCAAATTTTGCTAAATTTACCGCGCCTTTTCGCAGTGCTCTCCATACGGCACCAGCTCGCAAAGCCGCGCATACAGCCGCTTCACCTCAGCCTCGCCCGCGATATCGCGCAGCTCTTTTTCGTGGTATTTAGCCAGCATGATGCAGCCTGCGAGCATATCCGTTTCGTGGCAGCTTCTAACAAGTGCTTTTATCGCCTCCTCCGCCCCGTAAGGCATCGCCATCGTGCCGAATCTAAAACATCGCCAAGCGTCCATCTCGCACGCCTTGCGCATATAGCCCACGGCCTGCTGCGGTGCGCTGCTGCCGATCGCTAGCCCTAGATGCTCGCACCCTAGCGCCGAACCCTTTTCGCAGGCGGTTTCGTATAGCTTTTTCGCGCGTTTTTCGTCCTTGCCGGGCGCGCCGTCAGCCTCAAGGCTCTTGCCGTACTGCACGCAAGCATCCTGATACCCGCTATCGCAAGCCGGGCTCAAAATCTCCCTTGCGGCGATAAAATCTTTGTTGTTTATATACATTTCGCCCGCCGCCGTGCACGCGTCAAATTTGCCATCCTTGCACGCGGCGAGTAAAATTTGCATCGCCTCGCGGATGTCTTTTTCGTTTTGCTTTTTGGCCTGTTTTTGGTAAAACAAGATCACTCGCTTGCAAGCTCTCGCGTCCTTTTGGGCGCAGGATTTTTTGAGCTCCTCGTATCTAGCGTTTAAAAACGCCTCTTTTTCGGGGCTTAGTTCGCCTTTTTTAGGCTCGCCGGCCACAGCTACGATAGCAAAAAGTATCAATGCGATCAAGTTTTTCATTTTATTCCTTAAATTTATTTTCTTAGCGTCTTTGCGAGGCTAATGCCCATTATTATAATTAAAATTTGCAGCTTTTTACAAGGTGTCGAGAATAATTTAAAGGGCAAATTTGCCCTTTAAATTTAGTTTAGTAGAAGCGATTTTATATCTATTTTTTGCTCGATCATCTTGCTCTCAAGCATAAATTCTTGCGTAGCTTCAAGCGCTTTTATATCTTCAGCAGTGATCTTTGAGCTAAAATCATACTGAGGATACATGCTCTTTACCGCCTCTATACTTAGCCCGGTCTCTTCAGCCGTAAATTTAAGCGCCTCGTCCTCGTTTGCTTTGATGTAGTCTAAAATTTCGTCCTGAGCCTTTTTAAATTTCTCAACTACGTCTTTATGCTTTTTATAAAACTCTCCGCTTGTAGCCGTGACGATGACCGGAGTGATGACGCCTTTGCCGGTTGTCACTACATTTAGGCCTGATTTTTGAGCGTTGTAGGCTGCCGGACCTGCAAGAAGCGCCAAATCAACGCTGCCGTTTTCTAGCGCAGCCTGTGCAGCCGGGATACCCATAGATACGAACTCGACGTCGTTTATGCTAAGCCCTCCAAGCGCTAGATATCTAACCAAAAGCTCGTTTAAGATCGTGCCTTTTGGGCCTGCTACCTTTTTGCCCTTTAGATCTTTTGGCGACTTGATATTTTGATCTTTGGCAAATATCACAAATGCCTCTGGCGCCCTTGAATAGGCGCTTACGATCTTGATATCAGCCTTATTTGCAGCCGCTAGTATAACCGAGGTGCCACCCACGCAGTTTAAAAACTGGAGTGAATTTGAAGCGAGCGCTTGCGTTTGCTTGGCACCTGATGTTATGTCAGAGTACTCCACCGGCACGCCAAAAGACTTCGCGTAAAAGCCTTTAAATTTATCGACGATAGATGGGACGTTTAGCGGCGATTTGACGTAGGTCATGCCGATCTTATCTAAGCCTTCGCTTGCGTTTGCTACTAGGCAAAGCAAAGAGGCCGCACACAAAACCTTGAAAAACTTTCTCATATTTGCTCCTTGTGATTTAAATTTTGTGGATTATATAAATTTTTTGCTTCATTTTGGTTTTAATTATCATCTATCTTTATCCTAAATTTCACTCAAAATTTTGCGCTTTATCGCTATTAGCTCGCCACTTAGCAGATCTCGTGGTCTTGCTAAATTTGATAGATCGTAGTTTGACTTTATACCGCCTTTTTCAAGCAATATAATCTCATCAGCTAAAAATAGCGCCTCGTCGATGTTGTGCGTGACGAAAAGGATAGTTTTGCCGGCTTGTATTTTTAAAATTTCAGCCTGCATGCTAGCTCTCGTAAAGGCATCAAGCGCGGCAAACGGCTCGTCCATGAGGATCAAATTTGCCTCATATGCAAGCACTCTTGCAAGCGAAACGCGCGAGCTCATACCCCCAGAGAGCTGCGAAACGGCGGCAAATTTAAAGTCGCTAAGCCCTATCATGGAGATCAGGCTATCGATCTTTGCTGGCTCGATCTCATGCTTTTTAAGCGCAAAAACGATATTTTCATAGACGTTTAGAAAGGGCATGAGGCGGGCTTCTTGAAAGACGAAGCCAATCTTTGCTTGCTCTTTAAATTTTATCTCGCCAAGGCTTACGCTTTCAAGACCGGCGATGAGGCGTAAAAGCGTCGTTTTACCACAGCCGCTCCTGCCGAGTATGACGGTGATCTTATCTTTTTTTATGTTTAAATTTAGCTCTTTTAAGACATTTATTCGCTTGCCGTGAATAAAAAAATGCTTGGATAAATTTGAAATTTCTATCATTTTTCACCTCGCAAAAGGCTAAATTTAGCTATCAAAAGTAAAAAGAGCCTATCTATGAGCACGCCGCAAACGCCGATCGTAAAAATCCCTACAAATATCCTATCCGCGCGCGAAAGCTCCTCAGCATCAAGTATGAGGTAGCCTAGCCCGCTTGAAGCCGCTATCATCTCAGCTCCTATGATCGCGCGCATAGCGTAGCCAAAGCCGATGCGCATACCGACAAAGATATCTTTTAGCGAGCTTTTAAAAATGATCTTGTAAAAAATCTCAAATTTGCTAAAGCCAAAAATTTTACCGACCTCGATGAGCTTCACGTCGCAGCTCGTTAGCCCTTTTTGGATACTTAGAAATATCGGGAAAAACGAGGCTAGGATAATAATGATGATCTTTGGTGTCTCGTTTATGCCAAACCAAAGCACCAAAATGGCGATCAAACTAAGCGGCGGGATGTTTCTAAAAAACTCCAGTATCCACTCGTAATAAACGCCGATCTTTGGCAAAAGCGCTGCTATACCTCCAAGCACGAGCGCTAGGGCAAAGGAGAGCGCGTAGCCTACAAATATACGCTTAAAGCTGATGACCGTGTGCGTGACGAGCTCGCCGCTTTGTATCATGGCTAGCATCGTCTTAAAGGTCGTCGCTGGACTTGGTAAGATATATGGTGTGAAAATTTCCAGCTCGCAAACGACCTGCCAGAGGGCGAAGATCGCTAGGATCAAAATGCTCTTTTTAAAAATTTCCCTCACAGCCCATCTCCGTTGTGACAGCCGTTTTCGCAGTATAAAAGCTCAATAATGCGGTAGTTTTTAAGCTCGCTAAATTTATATGAAAGGGCGTTTTGTATCTTTTCTTTACTGCCAAGGCTTAGAGTTTTTACGCCTAAATTTGAAAAAAATCCAGGCGGTACCGGGCTTACTTCGAGCTTTTTTGTCTCCAAATTTATCTCATTTTGCTCTTTGAAGCTTTTCCAGGTTAAAAATGTGGTTCGAGCTAAATTTAGCCCCCTGCCAAGCTCGGCCAAGTCCTCACAGGGCGTCGTCACGTAGAGCCACTCGTCCTCTTTTAGCTTTGCGCTAAGCTCGGTGGCGCTTTCAATCAAAATAGGGTTTAAATTTGAAACGAGGCTGGCGTGCTCTTTGAAATTTGCCCTGATGAAATTTGCAGCCCTAGGACAGCGACTATCAAAGATGAGTTCCTTTTGCGCGAGGCTATTTTTGTATGCGTTTTTGACGCTATTAACGTGGTCTTTTTCGCACTCGGCTACGCTAAAGCCTTTGTTTTGTAAAATTTCTTTAAGTGCCGCAAAGTCGTAGATGTTTTTTACAACAGGATTTAGCCAAACCACTTTTTTCATAAGAGCTCCCGTCAAATTTAAAGACAAAATGTAATAATTGAAATCAGAATTGTATCATTTGAAAGTAAAAAATGGCTTTGGAAGCCAAATTTATAAGAAAACGGCTGGACTTTTACGTCCAGACTTTTCTTTTCTGCGGTTTTATCTATGGGTTTTAGTATATTTACGCCGCTTTTTTCAAGCTTCATTAGCTATTTTGGATAGGCAAATTTCTCATCTTTAAACTCAAAAAACAAGCCGTCAAATTTAAACGGCTTGTTTTAAACCCAACGCCCTCTCGCCAAACCCATCCCCCACGATAAACTCCGTCGTATAAACCAGCGCGCGGCCTTCCTGCACGTCCTTGATGCGGATGATCAGGCGTTTGTTGTTTTTATCGGCTGCTGCGCGGTGTTCGCCGATGGCGGCGCGGTAAATTTGCGTGATGAGATCCTTGCCCGTTTCGTCCAAATTTAGCTCCAAAACCAGATCCTCAAGCTCTCTTTTGCCTCTGTTTTCGCTAGCGGCCGAGCCGTTTTGATAGCTTGCGCCGCTTGCTTCCTTGCGTTGCTTAAAGCTTCTGCTTTGAAAATTCATATCGCGCGCGTCCTCTAGGCTCACGACGTCGATTAGATTTATGCGAGCGCCCTGATCGTCGCGGCTGTAGCGCACCTTAAATGCTAACGGAGCGTCCTTTTGCTCCTCGCTTAGGCTCTCGATGAGTCCTTTTTCGGAGTCAAACGCCGCAACCTTGAACGTGCTAAAAAGGTCCATGATGCTTAGCATCATAAACTCTTTGCCGGTTTTTTTGCTAGGGATTTTAGCGATCTCGGCGATCTTGCCGACGACTAGGATTTCGCTCGTTTTATCTATCTTGCCAAAGTCCTTGCTAGGCGTGTGTTTTATCTGCTCGATCTGCTCTTTGTATTTTTCGAGCGGATGCGAAAAATCCATGCCCATAGCCTCGTCTAGCGTCAAAATTTTATCCAAATTTATGCGCATAAACTGCCCGTCTTTGGAGTAGCGAACCTTAAACGCATGCGGCAAATCGCGCTCATCGGCACTCATCGCCTCGACCGCGCCAAGGCTCCTGTCAAAGACCGCGATCTCGACCGTACCGTGAAAATCCAACATCTCGATTTTCTTGCTGATCCTGGTGGTGAGATCCTCGATCTTGCCGACTAACAGCATCTCGCCGTTTTCGGGTAGCTCGTCAAATTTATCGCTTAGCGTGTAGTTTATCTTTGAGATTTGCTCGCGGTACTCGTCTAGCGGGTGGCCGGAGAGATAGATACCCACGCTTTCTAGCTCAAATTTGAGCTTGGTTTTTAGCTCTAGCTCGGAGTCGTCGCGCACGAGACTAGTTTTAACCGTCGCCATACTCTCGTCGTCGCCAAAGAGGCTCTCGGCCGCGTTTTTCTTGATCGTAGCGGCGTTTTTGCACGCCTCTACGATGTTATCTAGGTTGTTTAGCATCATCTTGCGCGTTAGGCCGAAGCTATCAAACGAGCCCGATTTTATCAGGCTTTCAAAAACTTTTTTATTTACCTTAAAGTTATCCACGCGCGAGACGAAGTCGTCGATGTCCTTAAACTCGCCCTTGGCCTGCTCCTCTAAGATATTTTCGATCGCTGCGCCTCCGACGCCCTTTATCGCGCCTAGGCCGTAGATGATGGCGTCTTTGCCGCCTTCGCTAACGACTGAGAATTCTTTGGCAGATTTATTGACCGACGGCGGCAGGATAGCGATATCTAGGCGCTTGCACTCGTCGATGTAGCGCGAAATCTTATCGGCGTTGGTCTCCTCGCTCGTAATTAAAGCCGCCATAAATTCGGCCGGATAGTACGTCTACATATAAGCCGTATGAAAGGTCACGTAGGTGTAGGCCG
>CAUQHH010000005.1:0-29688 GCA_963517705.1 uncultured Campylobacter sp. | reverse complement strand
CTAATGAGCAACGAGAAAAACGCGCAGGAGGCTAAAGCTAGACTGCCGTACCACGTCGTAGATAGAAACGGCGCGTGCGCTATCGAGATCGCGGGCAAGGTCTACACTCCGCAAGAAATCTCCGCAAAAGTGCTCATAAAACTAAAAGAGGATGCTGAAAGCTATCTGGGCGAAACGGTCGTAGACGCCGTCATCACCGTGCCTGCGTACTTTAACGATAGCCAAAGAAAAGCGACTAAAGAAGCGGGCACCATCGCCGGACTAAACGTGCTTCGTATCATAAACGAACCTACCGCGGCGGCTCTAGCCTACGGCCTAGATAAAAAAGAGGCCGAGAAGATCATGGTTTACGATCTGGGCGGCGGTACGTTCGACGTTACGGTACTAGAAACCGGCGATAACGTGGTCGAGGTTCTAGCTACGGGGGGTAACGCATTTCTAGGCGGCGATGATTTCGATAACCGCCTAATCGACTGGCTAACAAGCGAATTTAAAAGCGACTCAGGCATCGATCTAAAAACCGACGTGATGGCTATGCAACGCCTAAAAGAGGCGGCCGAAACGGCCAAAAAAGAGCTAAGCTCGGCTCAAGAAACGACGATAAATTTACCGTTTATCACCGCCGACGCTACTGGTCCTAAACACCTCACAAAGACGCTAACTAGGGCTAAATTTGAAGGCATGATCGAGGATCTAGTCGCTCAAACGATCACCAAGATAAACGAGGTCGTAAAAGATGCCGGACTTGACAAAAAAGATATAAAAGAAATCGTCATGGTGGGCGGTTCTACGCGCGTGCCTTTAGTCCAAGAAGAGGTCAAAAAGGCATTTGGTAAAGAGTTAAATAAAAGCGTAAATCCGGACGAGGTCGTAGCTATCGGCGCGGCGATCCAAGGCGCCGTCATCAAAGGCGACGTGAAGGACGTGTTGCTCCTAGACGTCACTCCGCTAAGCCTAGGTATCGAGACTTTAGGCGGCGTGATGACGAAAATCATCGAAAAAGGTACGACTATTCCGGTTAAGAAAAATCAGGTATTTTCAACTGCCGAGGACAATCAAAGCGCCGTCACGATCCACGTACTCCAAGGCGAGCGCGAATTTGCCCGCGACAACAAGTCTTTGGGTCAGTTTAACCTAGAGGGCATCCCTGCCGCTCCTCGCGGAGTGCCACAGATCGAGGTCGAGTTTGACATCGACGCCAACGGCATCCTAACGGTCTCTGCTAAAGACAAGGCTACCGGCAAAGCCCAAAATATCACGATCTCAGGCTCAAGCGGCCTAAGCGAGGACGAGATCAACAACATGGTCAAAGACGCCGAGCTACACAAAGAGGACGATAAAAAACGCAAAGACGCGGTAGAGGCGCGCAACCAAGCCGACGCGCTAGCACACCAAACGCAAAAGAGCCTTGATGAGCTAGGCGAGAAAATCCCGGCCGAGGATAGAGAGCGCATCCAAAAGGCGCTTGACGAGCTAAAAGAGACGCTAAAAGACGAAAACGCGAGCAAAGAGCAGATCGATGCGAAGGTCAAAACTCTAAGCGAAGCCAGCCACAAGCTAGCCAAAGCGATGTATAAAAAAGACGGCGCTGCGAGTGAGCAAGCAAACGGCGGCAAGAAAAAAGACGACGACGTCATCGACGCCGAAGTCGAGTAAAATTTAGCCCTTGTTTCGGCAAGGGCTTCAAACGTAAATTTAAGGTTTTAGCGTTTTTACGCGCCCTTAAATTTGCCCCGCCCGTTAAATTTGACGGGCGGTTTTTTACATATCTCTTACTTTATTTTTCTTAAATTTACGCAATCCAAATTTGACCCCATGTAGTTTTTTATCCGCTTATTTTTATAAATTTTAGCCCTCTTTTCAGTACAATCCTTAACCAAAATCATCCATTTGGACGACCGATTTAAATATAATCAAACAAAAAAGGTCCTAAATGTATCTATTTTTCCTGATCGTTCATATTTTGAGTGCCGTAGCCTTCGTCGGTTACGTATTTTTCGACGTTTGTATATTTCCGTTTGCCAAAAAGCACGTAGACGAAGATACGCTCGCTCGCGTCAAAAAAGCCTACACCAAAGGCAGCGCGAAGGTCTTTGGCACTGCGTTTTTGCTCCTAATTATCAGCGGCGTTTATATGGCGAAGGATTATTTTGGCGGCGAGAACGGATGGCTGGGTAGCTCGTTTCAAATTTTGCTCGCGACCAAGATCGGCGTGCTAGGGCTAATGTGCCTAATCACGGCGATATCGCTCTTTTACGTCTATAAGCTTAAAAAGCCCGATCCATTCGGCAAATACTCGCACATCATCGCCCTTGTTTTGTGCGTCATAATGATAATCCTAGCAAAGGTAATGTGGAGGGTTTAGGTAAATTTGACCGATTGATTTAAGGCGCGATCAAACCACCGAAGTAAGCACAAAATAAAAATATTTTAGCCGCCAATGAGCGTAGCGGCTAAAATATAAAAGCAGTTAAATTTAGCCCAAAAGCCTGTTAAACTGGCTTTGCAAGCTTGCGGTATTGTGCGCTTGAGCTAGGATAGCGGCGTTTGCTTGCAGGTCGTTTTGCTTAAACGCGCTTAGATTTTTAGCGATGTCGTTATTTTGCAGCTGCGACTCGCTTTGCCTTAGTGCGACGTTTTTGGTTAGACTTGCGTTGATGCCCGAGATTATGCCGTTTTGCGCCGCACCGATCTCGCCCCGCAGAGCGTTTACGCTACCGATAAATTTGCTCACGCTCTCGCCGCTACCCACGTCTATACCGCTAAAATCGGGCGCATTTAAATTTACGCTCGCCGTACCGTTGCCGGTTAGGAAGCTCATCTGCCCGCCAAATACGTTTTTACCGTTAAAACTCGCCTGCTGCGTGCTCTCTCTCATCGCGCCCACTAGAGCATTCGTCTCGCTTTTTATCATCTTTTGCTGGTCGGCGTTTAGGATGCCGCCGTTATATCTCACCGAGAGTTCGCCGATGCGGTCGGCGCTTTGCGTGATATTTGCTAGCGTGGAGTCGGCGATCTGCAGTATGCCGATAGCGTCGTTTGCGTTTGCGACGCCCTGCTCTAGCGTGGAGCTTTGGGAGCGAAGCGAGTCTGCGATAGCTAGATTTGCGCTGTCGATACCGCTTAGAGCGCGCTGTGCAGAGATGTTATTTAGGGCTTTTGCGCTGTTATTTTGAGCTTGTTCTAGGTACTGATTGCTTAGGCTTGAGTTTGCGGAAAAATTTCCCAGTTTCATTTGCACTCCTTTTAAATTTGACCCGATTTTAGCGAAAATTTGATTAAAATTTGCTAGCGGCGCGCATAGCGTCAAATTTGAACGTTTTAAGCAAATTTACCGTCTAAATTTTGCCTTGCCGCGAGGTTTTGTCGCGAATTCGTTTTCTACCGCTTTTGCACGGCTTTTATACTCGTAAGCTTTGCCCGCGATCGCCGCCAAAATCGCAACCCCTAAAAATATCCAAAGATAATACCTCTCCACACCGTCATAGCTAGTAACCGCTTCAAAAACAAGCTCGCCTTGCGCCGGCACGAGCCGCCCCTCTTTTATCATCTTGCGGATGTCTGTGCCGCTTATGTTTTGTCCGCACGGGTCATACGGCCGCGTCAAAATCTCTATGGCGGCAACGTCTGCGATCTCGTAAATGCTAGCGTCAATCATCTGCACTGTTCCCATCGCGTCAAAATAGTAAATTTTATCGCCGTTGGCATAAACCGCGCCGTATACGCCGTTGCGCACAAGGCCTATTTTGCGCCATTGCTCGCTCGTTTTAAGCCTAAAAAGCTCCGTATGGCGCGAGCTTAGTCGTCTGCCGCTCTTATTTCTGTGCCATACTTCGCGGCTCTGCACGAAATAAGTCTGAGCGTCGCTAACAAAAACGCTACCCGCAAGCGGCGAAATATCACCCGCAAAAGGATCGTCTCCCGCGCGTTTTAGCTCGCCGTTTTCACGCTCACAAAAGTAAATCCCGCCCTTGCCGCGAAAAAGTAGATGATAAGCGTGCGCACCGGAGACGCCAAAGGGTAGCAAGTAAGGCGCAAATTCGGGCGCAAACTCATGCTCATCTGCATAAACCACGCCGCTAGAAGGCTCTAAAAGATAGTGGGCGCCGTTAAAATACGCCGCCTCGTGCAGCTCTGCCGTAAATTTGACCGCGAGCCGCGAGCTTTTAAAATAGACGTTTTGCCCGTCCGTGACGTAAAAATCACTAGTTCGTCCGCGCGCGTCTAGCACGTATCTTAGTGCCCTAGCATCTGCATCCTCTAGCTGCCTACCCTCAAAATACACCCTGCCGCTTTCGCCGCGCAAAGCCGCTTTTTCCGCCGCAAAACCGAAATCTAAAATCGGGGCTAAATTTACGCTAGAAACGCGCTGGGTTTTATAGATATAGCTTTGCGGTTTATCAGCGCCAAATATCGCGTACGCCATAGTTTGAACCATCTCGGTAAAGCCGACCAGCTCGTAGTTTCTCTCGCCTACGTCGCTACAAAAATAGCTAATCTCGCCGTCCGTAAAATATCCGTTGCCAATCGCTCTAGCGCGAGAGGGATCTAGTCCGCCCATCGCGAGATTGCCGCAGTAGACGGCACTTTCGCCCATGCCGACGTTTCGCCCGCGATAACCGCCGGGCGCAAGGACTTTAAATTTATCCGCACGCACGCCTTTTAGCTCAAATTTGCCTCCGCTTGGGACGAGCGCGTAAATTTTACCCTGCGGCGTTGCGTAAAATTCGCTGCTACCTATCTGGGTAAATTCGTTTTTCTCCTCGTAGCTAGCGACGTAAACCATAAAAAATACCGTAAAAAGCACGGCAAGAAGCGCAAATAAGCAAAGTAGAATAAATTTTTTATCTTTCAAGGTGCCGCCTATTTTAAAAGCTATGATTTTTAACGCCTCGAGGCAAATTTGAGCTCAAAATTTATGCAAATTGTCTCAAAATTTTAAATTTTCCTATCGCATGGTACGCTAGCGACCAAACAAGGAAGCAAATACAAATAAGCCGAACAATATCGGTAAAATCGCGAATCTCAAATCTGCCAGTAATCAAAGAAAAAATCACTCCGCCCGCGATACAAAGAGCAAGAAGCGTCAGCGAGATAAAAACCGCAATGTTCATGATTTTTGCCGTCATGCTCTTGTTTTCACTATTTTTAGCCAGGGTTTCAAGCAGGGTTATTCTATTTATAAAACCGTCTCTTTCGTACTTTACGCGCACGAGGTCGCCCTGTTCTAGACTAAAATCCGCCGAAAAAACGCCGCTAAATTTAATCCCGTCCAGCTCAAAACTAGCGCCGATAAACTCGTCTCGCTTAATAGTGCGTAAATTTAGAGCGCTAACTCTGCCCGTTTTAGTTAATTTTTTCAAATTTGCTCCAAATTTTCGGCGATTTCCAAGACTTCAAAGTATTCATTTTCAAGCGTCTCCAGCTCGCTTTTAGCCGCTTCTAGGTCGTTATAAAGCGCGGTTAGGCCGATTTGCTGATAGATTTTAGAATCACTAAGGCCGGCGTTTAGCTCTTTTATCTTAGCTTCTAGCGCGGCGATTTTTTCGGGATGCGAGGATAAAATTTGCGTTTGCTTGTAGCTTAGCTTCGCGCCGGTTTTGCTCTTTTGTTTTTGCGCTTGCTCGGCTTCGCTCGCTAGGCTTTCTTCAAATTTACCAAGCTCGGCTAATTCGTCTTCTAGCTCGAGATAGACGCTGTACTCTTGATGCAGCACCTCTATTTGCGTGCCCTCAAAGGCCCATAGTTTGTGCGCGATCTTATCGACGAAGTATCGGTCGTGGCTAACGATGATTATGGCGCCTTCAAAGCTTTGCAGATAGTCCTCAAGTATGTTGATAGTTGCGATATCCAGGTCGTTTGTCGGCTCGTCAAGCACGAGCACGTCGTACTCCTTGCTAAAAAGCAGCGCGAGCGCCACGCGGTTTTTCTCGCCGCCGCTTAGCACGCCGATAGGTTTATCGAGGAATTCTTTAGGAAATAGGAAATTTTTAAGGTAGCCGTAGACGTGCATATTTCGCCCGCGCACCATGACGTGATCGCCGCCGTTTGGGCAAAAGGTCTCGATGAGGCTCTTATCGTCGTCCAGAGCGCTTCGCGACTGATCAAAGTACCCTACGCGCACCTCGCCGCGCTTGATCTCGCCGCTGCTAGGCTTTTCAAATCCGAGTAAAATTTTAATAAGAGTGCTTTTGCCGCTACCGTTTCGCCCGACTATCGCGATGCGTTCGCCTTGCAAAACGCGCGCGTTAAAACCCGAAAAAAGCTGCTTGCCGCCGATGGTTTTGCTTAGTTGCTTGATCTCAAAGAGCATCTTTTTGCGGTTTACACTTTGCGTTTGGTTAAAATTTTTGCTCGCTCGCTCAAGCTCGAGCCTAACACGGCGTATAACGCCCGGATTTTTCTTCGCCTCCTCTCGCATGGCTAGCACTCGCTCTTTGCGTCCTTCATTGCGCTTTAGACGCGCTTTGACGCCGCGGCGCAGCCACTCCTCCTCGGCTTTTAGCTGTTTTAGCAGCGTTTCGTGAGATTTGGCTAGGCTAGCTAGGATTTCCTCTTTTTTAGCTAGATAGTTCGCGTAACCGCCCTCAAACGACGCTAGCGCGCCCTCCTCGATCTCGGCGCTTCTGGTTGCCAGCGCGTCGATAAAGTAGCGATCGTGCGAGATAAAAACTATCGTCTGACGCGAGCTTTTTAGCATATCCTCTAAAAATCTCACCATATAAACGTCAAGGTGATTGGTAGGCTCGTCAAGCAGCAAAATATCGGGCTTTTTAAGTATCAGCGCGCCCAGAGCCACACGGCGTATCTCGCCTCCGCTAAGGCTAGAAACAGCGCGGTTTTCGTACTCTTTTAGCTTAAACTCCTCCAGCACGCGCTCGATCTTGCGCTCGATCTGCCAGCCGTCTTTTGCCTCGATAAATTTAATTAGTTCGTCTTGCCTCGCGTTTAGTTCTTTGTTTTGCGCATCGCGGCCGAGCGCCTCTAGCACCGCCGCATACTCGTCCCTAGCGTCAAAAATTTCTTTTAGCTCCAAATTTAGCGCATCTTTTACGGTAGCCGCATCGTCAAATTTAGGATTTTGCGCGAGCATTTCTACCTTAACGCCGCCTTGCGCGATACGCCTGCCGCTATCAGGCTCTAGCGCGCCCGCGACCAGCTTCATCAGCGTACTTTTGCCGCTACCGTTTTTACCGATGATAGCGATACGCTCGCGCTCGTTTACGCTGAGGCTTACTTTGTTTAAAATTTCATTGGGGCCGAATTTTTTACTAACTTCGATTAGATCTATGAGTGCCACGCGCGGGCCTTAAAACGAGATATGCATGCTAAGCGCGATGATACAAAGCGTAAGCGCCATCGGCACGTAAATATATCTGCCGGCAAAATACCACAGCGCGCCTTGCTTTTTTGCCGCGCCGGTATTTATCTCGTCCATGATCTCTTCTTTTTTGATGACCCAAAACCACGACACTGCACCGATCACCGCGCCGATAGGGATGATATAGATCGAGACAAAGTCCATCCACGGCCCCCAGCTAGTTATGGCTTCCATATTTACGCCGATACCAAAGCATATTATGCAAAGTGCGATCAGCACGACGCCACGCTTTAGCTTAGGAAATTTGTGCATTATCGACTCGGCGACTGCTTCGAACATATTTTGCAGCGATGTCACGCCGCCGAAAATCACCGCCGTAAATAAAATAATCGCGAAAATTTGACCGCCCGGCATGTCTTGTAAAATTTTAGGCAGCGTTACGAAAAGTAACCCGGGCCCCGCCGCAGGATCCATGCCGTAAGCAAATACCGCAGGCAGCATAACAAGCGCCGCCGTCATCGCCGCGATCGTATCAAAGATCGCCGTCTTTTGCGCGCTATCGACGACGTCTTCGTCCTTTGATAGATACGCGCCGTAGACGATCATACCAGAGCCCGTGATAGATAACGAGAAAAAGGCCTGCCCCATCGCCGCAACCCACACCATCGGATCGGCTAGCTTGCCCCAGTCGCTGTGAAAAACGAATTTATACCCGCCAAACGCCCCGTCTAAAAACGTCACCCTGATAGCTAGGATAAAAAATAGCACGAAAAAAAGCGGCATCATGATTTTGTTTGTCTTTTCGATACTGTGCGCGCCGAAAAATAGCGTAAATAGCGTGCCCGCAACGACGATAAAGTGAAATGGCACGACCGAGTAGGACGAAAGCGCAAAGGACTCGAACCAAGTGTTCGCATCCACGGTCATCAGCGAGCCTGTGATCGCCTGAAATAGAGCCTTTAAAACATACGCGATGATGACTGCGTAGCCGATAGCGATACACATCGAGCCCGCTAGCGGTATCCAGCCTAAAATTTTACCGAACGTGCCCCAGTTTCGGCTCTTCCATGCGTATTCGTATGAGCCTAGCGTGCCGGTTTTGGCGCGTCTGCCGATAGCATACTCTGCCGAGAGCCCCACGTAGGAAAATATCGCGATAAAAAACAGATAAACGAGCAAAAACGCGCCGCCGCCGTTCGTACCGACCTTATAAGGAAACCCCCAGACGTTGGCCATACCGATAGCCGAGCCCACGCAAGCGATGATAAACGCCCAGCGTGACGTGAAATTTGTTTTGTGCATTTGATATCCGTTTAGATTAAATTTTCTCAATTATACTTGATTAAGCTAATAAAAAGATTATGCCTGCTCGCAGGGAAAACGCGCCGCGCCGCCTTAAAACGCTTTAAATTTATATTTGGGTATAATCGCACGTTATTTAAAATCCACGTTACAAAAGAGAAATTATGAATTTATCGCTCAAAAAGCTCACTATCCCGATATTTTTAGATATGTTTTTGCACTTCGTGACGCTCATCATAAACACCTATATGGTGACTAAGGTTAGCGTCCATCTAGTCGGCGCCATGGGTGCGGGTAACCAGATAATGGATCTATTTATGACCATTTTTAGCTTCCTTAGCGTTGGTTGTTCGGTCGTGGTAGCGCAGGCACTAGGCGCGCGAAATCACAACCTAGCCAAACGCGTCATACACGCCAGCATCACGTTTAACACGATCATCGGTCTTGGCAGCGCGGTTTTTATTTACTTTTTCGGATTTGAGATTTTAGAGCTTTTAAACGTCCCTGAGCAGCTTCGCGCCGAGAGCTTTGGCTACTTGCATATGCTTGGTATCGCGCTAGCCTTTGACGGTATCGGCATGGTGCTTGCAGCCGTGCTTCGCGTTTATAACTTCGCCACCGCCGTTATGCTGGTTTCGCTGCTCATGAACGTCATCACTCTTTGCGGCAACGCCATAGCGCTTTTTGGCTGGCTAGGACTACCCAACTACGGCCTCTACGGCGTCGCGGTATCGACGGTCGTGGGGCGCCTAGTGGGCGTTATCGTGCTATTTTTGATACTGACTCGCTACGCGAAAGTTAATATTTTCTTCAAACGCCTATTTAGCTTGCCGTTTGCGATCTTGCGTAAAATTTTATCCGTCGGGCTTCCGAGCGCGGGCGAAAATTTGCTCTGGATGGCGCAGTATATGGTGGCTTTCGGCTTTGTAGCGAGTATGGGCGAAGCCAGCCTAAACGTGCAAACCATTTACTTTCAGATCACGCTTTTAATCCTTCTTTGCGGAGCCAGCATCAGCGTGGCAAACGAAGTCATCGTCGGCCACCTAGTCGGCGCGATGAGATTTGACGAGGCCTATTCGCGCACTTTCCGCGCGCTTCGTATCGGTTTTATCGCGACTCTAGCGGTCGTTTTAGCGGCGTATTTTGGCAAATTTGAGATCATGGAGCGGCTAAATTTGACCGAGGAGCTAAAGGCCGTTATGCTGCCGCTTTTTACGCTTTCTATCGCGCTTGAGACGGGGCGAACCTTTAACATCGTTATCGTAAACGCCCTGCGCGCGAGCGGGGATGCTAAATTTCCGCTAATGACAGGCGCGGTGTTTATGTGGGGCGTGAGCTTGCCGCTGGGGTACTATCTAGGCATCGTGCAGGGTATGGGGATCATCGGCGTTTGGATTGGATTTACCGCCGACCAGTGGCTGCGCGGCCACGTAAACACCAGGCGCGGGAGAAGCAGAAAATGGCAAACAAAACGCCTCGTGTAAAAACCGTTTGCGTAAAATGCGGCGAATTTGGCATCACACTAAATTTTAAAAAAGGCGTGAAAACTACTCGCCTAAAGGTCGCTAAAACCGGCGCGATATTGGTCTCGCTGCCCTTTTATGCCGCGCAAAAACAGGCGCTAGAGTTCGTGCAAAAAAACTACGACTGGCTAAAATCGGCTCACGAAAAAACCATATCAAATTTACCGCGCGAGGACGAGTTTAGGCTGCTGGGCGAGGTTTACCGCATCAAATTTGAGCCGAATTTAAAGGGCGTAAATTTGATACGATTTGCAAGCGATTCAGGAGTTTTTGACGGTTTAAATTTGAGTTCGGACGGGCTAGACCCGCACCTTTACGGCGCCAAATTTGAGGGCAAATTTGGCGCTAGCCAGCTTAACCAGTACCTTGACGAAGCCAAATTTAAAATATCGGACGAGCGTAAATTTGACGGCGAAATTTATGCTCCAAATTTGGCGGCGCTAGAAAACTACAAAAAAACCTTTGCAAGGCGTGTTTACGAGCATTTTATAGCTAAATTCGCTCCTGCCGTAAACCGCAAGATAAACCGCGTCGTCGTGCGCAAAATGACCACGCGCTGGGGTAGCTGCAACTCGCACAAAGGCTATATAAATTTAAGCCTAAATTTGATCGAAAAAGCCCCCGAGCTAGTCGAATACGTCGTACTTCACGAGCTAACCCACCTCATATACCCGCACCATCAAAAAAGCTTCTATGACTTCATCGCAAAGCTCATGCCAGATTTCAAAACGCGAGAACAACGGCTAAACAAAAAATAATTTTAAATGTGCTAAAATAGAATATTTTTAATTTAAAGGGAAATAATGAAAAAACTTCTAATGCTAGTCGCTGCGGTTTTTGCTCTGGGCGGCGATTTTGAGGACGGCGTCAAAGCCTACGAGAGCTCTAACTTCGTAACGGCTCGCGAGAAATTTGCGGCCGCCTGCGACGCAAACAACGGTCTAGCCTGCGCAAAACTAGGCGCGCTTTATCAGTTGGGCAAAGATATCCTGCCTGACACCAAAAAAGCGCTTGAGCTATATGAAAAAGGCTGCGAACTAGGCTCTAAAGAGGCCTGCTCGGGCGCCGGCGGCATATACGTATCTAGCGACAAAGAAAAGGCGCGCACGCTGCTAAATAAAGGCTGCGAGCTTGGCGACGGCTTTTCATGCGCGACTGCGGGATCGTATCTGCTAGAGGAGAAAAAATTTAAAGAGGCATATGCGCTCTTTGAAAAAGCATGCAAGATAGGCGATAGCCTCGGATGCCAATTTGCAAGCGATCTAAAACGCTCAAAGAGACTTTAATTTTACTTGCTTGGGTTAAATTTGACGATTAAATTTAACCCGATTTTATCTTTCTTACCCACTAATTTTATAAAAACAAAGCTAGTCTAAATTTAAACGCAAGCCGAGAAAGCGCAGGCTCTAAGCGCCTACGCCGACTCTCTTTTCCGCTTTATTTTGTATCCATTGAAATGCAAACAGCGCCGCGTAAAGCGATACGCCGATCGCGTAAGAAATGTACTCGTTCGCGATAAACGGGATGTATTTGGCGCACATATTAGGCACCAAGGTTAGCGGCACTACGCACAAAAGCAGCGCGCGCTCGAGCATACTTACGCGTTTAACGAAATATCCTTGAAGCGCCGAAGAAAAGGCAAACATACCCACTAGCGCCGTACCGAAAATCAGCGCCATCTCTAGCGGATTTGTTATCCACACTATACCTTTTGCGTCGTTTGGATTGGTGGCATCTACGCTTTCTATCAAAAGCAGCTTGTTATTAAACACGAACGAAAAGGGCAAAATCGTCGTGCGCAGGTCATAAAAAAAGCCCTGCATACCCACGGTTACCGGGTTTGCTTTGGCGATACCGGCCGCAGCGTATGCTGCGATACCGACCGGAGGCGTATCGTCGGCTAGGATACCAAAGTAAAAGACGAAAAGATGCACAGCGATAGCTGGAATGAGAAAGCCGTTTTTGTGCGCCAAAAACAAAATCACAGGCGCGACTAGCGAGCTAACGACGATATAGTTCGCCGTCGTCGGCAAGCCCATACCTAGTATCAGCGACATTATCGCCGTGAGAAAGAGTATAAGTATGATGTTATTTCCGGCTAAATTTTCCACGACTTCAGAGAGTACTTGACCGACTCCCGTTAGCGAGATAGAGCCAACGATGATGCCAGCTAAGCCCGTAGCTATCGCGATCGTCGTCATGCTTTTAGCCGCCGTCACCATCGCCCAAAATATATCCGCAAAGCCTATGATAAAGTCCTCTTTGCCGACGTCTTCGCCGTGAGCCATTTTTTTAACCGGCTCTTGAAAAAGGATGATCAAAAATAGCACGCAAATAGCGTTAAAAGCCGCCGAGATCGGGGACTCGTTTGCGATTAACAAGGTATAGAGCAAAACCAAAATCGGGATAAGATAGTGCAGACCGCTCACGAAAATTTTAAGCTTAGATATACCGGCACCCTGCTCCATACCTTTTAGCCCGAGCTTGCAGCTCTCAAGGTGCACGATAAAAAACAGCGACAAATAGCACACGAATGCCGGAATCACGGCCGCGATCATGACGTTTGTATAGTTAAGGCCCAAAAACTCGGCGATGATAAAGGCTGCCGCGCCCATAATAGGGGGCATCAGCTGACCGTTTACGCCCGCAGCCACCTCGATGGCGCCGGCTTTGGTGCTGGTTAGGCCCGCCTTTTTCATCAGCGGGATCGTAAACGTGCCTACCGTTACGACATTTGCCGTGGAGCTGCCGCTCACCATGCCGGTTAGTCCTGATGCGATAACCGAAGCTTTCGCCGGTCCGCCGCGAAATTTACCAAGCAGCGCAAAGGCTAAATTTATAAAGTACTGTCCCGCTCCCGCGCGCTCTAAAAGCGAACCGAACAATACGAAAAGATAGATAAAACTCACGCTAACGCCAAGCGGCACGCCAAAAACACCCTCGGTCGTAAGATACATGTGGCCGGCAAGCTTGTTTAGGCTAGCACCCTGGTGCGCGATGATGTCCGGCATGTATTGGCCGAAATAATCATACGCCAAAAATATCGCCGCAATGATAGGAAGTGCCGGGCCGATGATCCTGCGGCCCGCCTCAAACAGCACGACCACGGCGACACAGGACACGGCGATATCAAAGCTCGTGTAGTCTCCCGGGCGCTGCGCTAGAGCGTAAAACTCTATAAGCGGATAGAGCGCGGCTAGCGTACCCAAAACGCAAAGCGCGATATCGTAAAACGGCAGGCTGGAGTGGGCTTTTTTATGAATTTTAAGCGGATAGAGCAAAAACAGCAGACAAATAGCAAACGCAAGGTGCGCCGAGCGCGACATCGTCGTGTTCATCGGAAAATACGCGATATAAAGCTGAAAAACCGACCACGCAAAGCAGATGATGCTCGTAAAATAAATATAAAAACTCGAGTTTATCTCGCGCGTCTTTACCTCGACGAACTCCTCCTTTTCCTGCGCCGACTCGGTATTTGTTCGTGTATCGTTTAAATTTTTATCCATATTTGCTCTTAACCTCTTAAATTTTCTTTTTATAAATTTTGGCGACTTTGCCTGTAAAATCGGGCTTTATTTTTAAATTTGACCTGTTTTTATGCTTTTTATTATCAGCAAAATTAACCTAGCACCATAAAGATACTGGTTTTGCAAACGGAAAGCAAAATCAGCCAAAAACTCGCGTATGAGCCAAATCTAAAATTTGACGCTTGGATGCGGCTAAAGCAAACTCGCCGCCGCCCAAAAACAAGCTAGCAAAGCGTCAAATTTTAAATCCTCAAAAAACTAAAAATAAGCCCTAAATTTAACAAAAACAAGCCGCGCAGGTCAAATTCAACCCGCACGGCTTAGCTAGTTTATTTTATTATGCCGGCCTTTTTAAACTCAGCCTCGGCAGCAGGGTGCAAAGGCGCAGAAAGCCCCTCTATCAGGCTCTCTTTAGTAACAGCAGCAAGTGCCGGATGTAGGCTCTTGTACTCGTCGAAGTTATCTAAAATCGCCTTTACGACCGCGGCCACCGCAGTATCGCTCATGCCCTTATCCGTGACTAGGACGGCTTTCACGCCGATACTGTTTACGTCGTGATCCACGCCCTCATAGGTGCCTTTTGGTATCGTGCCTTTGGCAAAATACGGCATCGCAGCCAGCATCTTATCCACCTGCTCGCCCTCGATGTTTACGATGTCGATAGGCAGCGAGTTTGCCGCGTCGGTTATGTTAGCCGTCGGATGGCCGACCATGTAAAAGTAGCCGTCGATTTTCTTATCTTTTAGCGCGTGCGGGCACTCGCCGGCAGTGAGTACGCCGTGATGTTTTAGCTTTTTTTCGTCAAAGCCGTAAGCCTTAAACACGCCAAGCGCGGTCATTTCGTTGCCGCTGCCCGGATTACCGACATTGATCGCTTTGCCCTCGAGGTCGTTTATAGAGCCGATACCGCTTGATTTTGAGACGACGAACGCGAGAAGCTCAGGGTAGATCGAGACGACGGCGCGCAAATTTTGATCGCCGTTACCTTCAAATTTGCCTACGCCGTTAAATTTATCATAAACCACGTCGCTTTGGACGAAACCGAAATTTAGCTCTTTTTTTAGCACGTTATTTACGTTGTAGACCGAGCCGCCGGTTGATTGCACCGAGCATTTCATTTGCGGATCTTTATTTACGAGGCGACATATCGCTCCGCCCACTGGATAATACGTGCCCGTCATCGCTCCCGTACCGATAGATACGAACTCCTTTGCGCCTAGCGCAGACGCGAAAAGCAAGCCGGCTAATGCCAAAGATGTAGTTTTCATTTAACTTCCTTTCAAAGAATTTTTCTGATTTTACTCTCAAAATCCGCATTTTGTGTATAAATTTCACTCTTTTTGCGAGCTTTTTCAAAAATTTGCGACTATTTTACACACTTTAGCCTTAGAAAAATATTTCTTAAGGTAAAATTTATATATTTTTTACAAGCGAAGCGAAAATCATATTTTTGCATGGAGATATTTCTAAATTTTACGCA
Organism: uncultured Campylobacter sp.; assembly: GCA_963517705.1. Classification (GTDB taxonomy): domain Bacteria; phylum Campylobacterota; class Campylobacteria; order Campylobacterales; family Campylobacteraceae; genus Campylobacter_A. Next base: position 14,535 of record CAUQHH010000005.1, on the reverse strand, counting down.
CCGAGACCTGCATCTTTAAAATGCTAAAATTGAGTTGTAAGTTGAATTTATTTGTGTGAAGTTTTAAATGTTAGCATTTTCAAGGTGCGGGTCTCGGTGACTCAAATTTGCAAATTTGACTTCAAATTTAACTATAAGAAATATAAGGCAAAGTATTTTTTCGTTAGACGAGGCAGCGGCGAACGAGGCTAGGGAGCGGACTGATAGTCCGTGACCGAAGCCGACTGAGTCGCTAACGAAGTATGGCGGAAAAAGACGAGCCGCCAAATTTCTTACTTAAACGCGACAAATGTGGCAAAATTAGCCCATCTAAACATACACTCCACATTTTTAAACCCCGCGCTAAGCGCCAAATTTCTATTTTCCGCTTCGGTGTAGGGGATCAGCACATTTTCCAGAGCCTCACGCTTTTGCGCGATTTCGTAGCGCGAGTAGCCCTGCTCGAGCTTGTATTTTTCGTAGATTTCGATCATGTTTTTGCTTAGCGTCTTATCCTCAAATATCAGCTTTTCGCTAAAAACAAACACGCCGCCGTCATTTAACGCGCAGTAAATTTTAGCTACGAAATCCTGACGCTTAGGCGGACGGATAAACTGTAGCGTGTAGTTCATCAAAACGGCGTCGCGAGCGTCAAATTCGCACTCCAAAATGTCCGCTAGCTCAAGCTCGATCTTAGCGCCGTACGCCTCTATCTTAGCGCGCGCGTTTTGCAGCATGGCAGGCGCATTATCTACGCCTTTTAGCGCTAGGTCGTTTCTCTTGCGCCAAAGAGCTAGTAGCGTCGAAGCAGTCGAGCAGCCGAGGTCTATCGCGCTAGAGTTTTGCGGTAAAATTTGCGCTAAAAAATCGGCGATCAGCTTTTGCGAAGCCGCATAATACGGCACCGAGCGCCCGATCATATCATCAAACACCGACGCCACGCTCGCGTCAAATTCAAACTGCTTTTTTATCGGTTCTTTAAAAATTTCGTCCTTCACGGCTCGCTCCTTTGAGGCACACCATCGCCCACGACGTAGAGATCGCACACGCCGACGAACTCCATCGCCTGCTTGATGTCGGTCCCGATCTGCTCCTTTAGCTCCTCTAGACTTTCAAATTTGCGATTATCGCGCAGTCGCTTGATAAAGCAAACCGCGACGTCGCGGGCACCCTCGATATTTTCGTTTAGCACGTGCGTCTCGACGCTAAAGCTGCCGTCCGTGCTCACACGGTTGCCGATAAAGGTAACTGAGCCATAGGTCTTGTAGCCGATGCGAGTCCTCGTCGCATAAACGCCCTCGCGCGGTAAAAGGTAGCTTTTGATATCCAAATTTAGCGTCGGCACGAGCTCGCGAGATCCGATGCCCTGCCCTTTTATCACGCGGCCTTCGATTGAGTATTCGCGGCCTAGCAGGCGATTTGCCTTGTATATCTCGCCTTGTTTGATATACTCGCGTATGGCCGAGCTGTGCACACCCATGCCGTCAAAGCAAACCTCGTCTACTACGATCACCTCGCCGTCAAAAATGCGCCGCAAATCATGCTTATCCCACGCCCTGTTTCGCCCGAAACGAAAATCAAATCCCACGACGATTTTTTGCAGATTTTTAAAATCCCGCTTCAAAAGCGCGATAAACTCATCGCCGCCAAGCCCTTTTATGCTATCAAAATCATACAAAAAACACGGATAGCTCGAGTACTCGGCTCGCTTTAGCTTTGGCGTGATGTTGGCCTTGTTTTTGTCGATCACGACCAGCCCACCGTACTCGCCTAGCTGCTTTAAAAGCTGCTTGTGGCCGCGATGCACGCCGTCAAAGTGCCCGATCGCGACGGCAGTGATATTATCTTTTGTTAAAAGCGTAGAAAAATTCGGCATTTCCTTCCTTTCCTTTTACCTCGCATTCGAGCGTTTGGCGCATTACCCAGCCCAAATTTGCCGCCGCAAGCTCAAATTTCGCCCTCGCCTCGCGCACGGCTTTTGCGTCCGTCACGACTCCTTTTTTATTTCGCTTGGCGCTCCTGCCGACCTCAAACTGCGGCTTAAAAAGCAGGATAATATCGCAGTTTTCGCCCGCTAGCGCGTCGATAGAGGGCAAAATTTCTTTAAGCGAGATAAAACTCACGTCGCAGGTGATGAGATCAAATTTGCGTGCGACGTTTTTAGCGGCGCTGGAGTCAAATTTGGCGTTTTGGGTTTTTGCCGCGAAATCTACGCCAGCCAAATTTGACTCGTCCGTCTTGGCTCCAGCCTTCGTTAAATTTGACGGCGCAAAAGTCGGTTTGCAGGGCTCGCTTAAAAATCCGTCCCGCTCGGCAAAATTTGATTTGCCGGGATCAAAATTCGGCTCGATTTGGTTTTTTAAATTTTGCTCCGCACCGTCAAATTTGCCGTCTGAGATCTGTTTTTGAAACCTAGCCGCAAACTCGCGCACGTCGGTATTTTCAGCTACTTTCACGCGCGCATCGACCCTCAGGCTCTCATCCAGCTGCGAGCTACCCACATCTAGCGCGGTGACGCTTTTTACACCGTTTTGAAGTAAAATTTGCACGAAACCGCCCGTGCTTGATCCAACGTCTAGGGCGTTATTATATTTAATTTCTATCGGACAAGCCGCCAAAAAGATATTTAGCTTTAGCGCGCCGCGTCCGACGTAAATTCCGCCGACGAGTTCGATCTTTGCGCCGTTGGAGTTTAAATTTTGCTCGCCGCTAGGAGCTTTTTCACCCGCAGTTTGGGCTGCGTCCGTCAAATTTGCCTCGCGTAAGTTTTTAGTTTCCGCTTCCGCGCTATTTTTGCTAGCTTTCAAATTTACGCCCGTAGCCTCGTCTAAATTTAGCTCGTCCGTGCCGTCAAATTTATCAAATTCGCCCACCTCAAAACTAGGCTTAGAGCAAATTTTTCCATTTAGTAAAATTTTTCCGCTCTTTATGAGTTCGGCAGCTTTGTTTCGGCTGATTTTTAGGCAGCTCGCGGTAAATAGATCAAATCTCAATCATCCGCCTTAGCTCATCTTCTGTTATCGTAGCGACGCCTAGCTCGCGTGCTTTATCTAGCTTGCTGCCGGCCTCATCGCCGTAAAGCACGAAGTCCGTTTTCTTGCTCACCGAGCCGCTTACTTTTGCGCCGTTTGCTTCCAAAACCCTTTTAAATTCATCCCTGCCCTTGCTAAGCGTACCCGTTATCACAAACGTTTTACCGCTTATCGCGCTTTGCTTCGTCTCGTAAATTTGCGCGACAGGGCTAACAAAACGCAAAATTTCGTCCAAATTTTGCCTATTTACCTGCATAAACTCCGCATAACTCTCCGCCATCGCCTCGCCGAACCCCTCGATTGCGGCGACTTCGCCAAAGCTCAGCTCGCGCCAGTTTTGCGGGTAAATTTGTGCTATCTTTTTGGCGGCTACCTCTCCGATATGCTCGATACCCAGGCTCGCTATAAAGCTGTGCAAAGCGGGCGTGCGGCTAGCCTCGATGGCGCCGAGCAGATTTGCGATCTTTTTATCTTTAAAGCCCTCGAGCCTCGCCAAATCCTGCGCCGTAAGCTCGTAGATGTCGGCGATTTTGGCGACTAAGCCGGCCTCAAAAAGCTGATTTACGATCGCGTCGCCAAGGCCGTCGATATTTAGGCACTTTTTGCTCGCAAAATGTATGAGCGAATTTATCACGCGGGCCTTGCACTCGAGGTTTTGACACTTTACGAAAACGCCCTCGTCTAGCAGCATCGACCCGCATACGGGACACTTGCGCGGCCTCTCTATCGGGGTTTGCGAGCCGTCTCTGCGCTGTTTAAAGACGCCCGTGATCTTAGGTATCACGTCACCCGAGCGGATAATACTGATAAAATCACCCTTTTGTACGCCTAGGCGCTCGATTTCGTCGAAGTTATGCAGCGTAGCGGACTTTACGATCGCGCCGTCGATATTTACGGGCTCAAGCACGCCCACAGGAGTTACGACGCCGCTGCGTCCGACCTGAAACGCGACGTCAAGCAGCCGCGTGGTCTTTTCGATCGCGGGAAATTTATACGCGACCATAAATTTAGGAAATTTCTCCGTGTAGCCCAGCTCCTCGCTAGCCGCGATACTCTGTACGCGCACGACTAGGCCGTCCATCATAAATGGCTTGCTATCGCGCTGCGCTACGAGCTGTTTATACGCATCCTCGATTTGCTCTGCGCTGCGGCAAATTTTAAAAAACTCCTCACGCTCAAAGCCCTGCGAATAGATAAAATCCATCATCTGCGAGTAGGTTTCAAGGCCCAAATTTTGCTCGCCGTAGCCCCAGGGCTTAAACCTCAGCCTGCGCGACGCCGTCACGGCGCTATCTAGCTGGCGCAAGCTGCCGGCGGCTGCGTTTCTAGGATTTGATAGCTGAGGCTCGCCCCTTTGCGCGCGGGCGAAATTTATCTCGTCAAAGTCGTTTTTAGCGATCACAACCTCGCCGCGGATCTCGATCCTGCCGTTATAGGCGATTTGTAGCGGGATGTTTTTGATGACTTTTGCGTTACTCGTAACGTCCTCGCCGATCACGCCGTCGCCGCGCGTGATAGCTCGCACGAGAGCGCCGTTTTCGTAGAGTAAATTTAAGCTCGCGCCGTCAAATTTAGGTTGAAGCGCAAACTCCAGTCCCTCTTTGTCGCCGCGCTTTAGCCACGCCAGCAGCTCATCAAAACTAAAAATATCCTCCATCGACCACATTCGAGCGCCGTGGCGAGCCTTGACAAAACCCTCGCTAACCTCGCCGCCAACGCGCTTTGTCGGGCTAAACATCGAGATGTCGCCGGGATTTGTCCTCTCAAAATCAAGCACTTTATGATAAAGCTCGTCGTACTCCTCGTCGGTGGCTATGGGCGCGTCGTCGGTGTAGTAGGCCTTCGCCCACGCGTTTAGCGTATCTACGGCCTCTAAATACTCTTTTTTATCCATTTTTCCTCGTTAAATTTGCTTTGCTTACCACGCCGCGAGCTTTCTCATTGCGTTTTCTAGCCTAAACATCTGCGCATGCTCGGCCACGTCGTGCGTGCGGATGATCTGCGCGCCGTTTTTAAAGGCCTCCAAATGCAGGTAAAGGCTGCCCGGCAAGCGGTCTTTTATCTCACTGGGGCTATAAAAATTTATGACCGATTTGCGGCTAGCACCGGCTAAAAGCGGTAAACCGAAGCGTAAAAAATGCTCCAAATTTTTTATCAAAATCATATTTTGCTCTGCCGTCTTGCCAAAGCCGATACCCACGTCTAGTACGATATCGCGGCATCCAAGATCCTGCGCCGCGGCGATCTTAGCCTCGAAAAACGCATCTATCTCGCCGAGCAAATCCTCATAATGCGGGTTATCCTGCATATTTTCGGGGCTATTTTGCATGTGCATGAGGCAGTAGCTCGCGCCGTACCGCGCCGCTAGAGCGCAGAGACTAACGTCGCCCGTGATATCGTTTATTATCTTAAAGCCGTGATTTAGCGCGTACTCTAGACAGTACGCATCAAAGCTATCTAGGCTAAATATCGCTTTTTCGTGCAAATTTAGGCGGTAAATTTCGGCTACTATCTTTTCAAGCCTGGCAAATTCGACCTCGCGTCCGACGTATTTGCTACCCGGCCGCGAACTCACCGCACCTACGTCGATATACTCGGCACCCTGCTCGATCATCTCTTCGATGCGCGCTATACCGCTTTTTTCGTTCACGCGGCTTGCGGCGTTAAAGCTATCTTCATTTACGTTTACGACGCCCATTATCTGCGCGCGCTGCGGTTTTTTAAACGGAGATTTTAAAAATTTAGCCAAATTTTTTAGTCCGAAATCCTGAGCAGCCTCTTTTTTGGCAAGCGCAAGAACTTGCGCATCGGTAGCCATTAAAAGCGCGTCCGAATTTGCGCCGCCCAAAATCACGTCGCGGTTAGTCACGAGCTCAGCGCCAACGCTTAGTGCGTCTTGTTTTAGGATGTTTGCGGCCGGCGAGCGTAAATCTTTAATCAAAAAAAAGTTGATCGCCGACTTTTTTTTCATCAAATTTCGCCCCTCGGCGCTAGGACGGATAATCTCGCAAATCTCGTTAAAGTCGGTCTGCGGATTGATTTTAAAAATTTTCATCTAAGCCCTTTTTCGTAAATCATAAGAAGTATCGGCGTAAGAAGCGCGTGAGTTTTGGTATTTAGCTCGGCTAGGCGCACGGCTTTGAAAAAATACTCAAGCTCTTCGGCGCTAAATTTAACCCCCTGCGCTGTAGCTTCTAGAGCTATCGCGGCGATTAGCTCTTTTAGATCGTTTTTGCCAAGCTTTTCGGAGCGCTCGAGAGCTGATTTTTCATCGATAAACGCGCAAATTTCTTTTAGCTCGAGACGTTTGTAATCTAGCCCAGTTTTTTCGCGCTGCTTTTTTTCAAGCCTATTTTCGGTAACTAGACGCGAACGAACGGTCGGCAGGAGCATATTTTTCGACTCGCAGGCTATGATAAAAAAGATATTTTTAGGCGGCTCTTCGATGATTTTTAGTAAAGAGTTTTGAGCCTCGACGCGGAAGTTTTTAGCACCTAAAACTAGTAGCTTAGGCTCGCTCTCCGCGATATATGCCTCGGCGGCAACCTCTTTTGCGTTTTCTAGTAAAAAGTCCTCGGCGAAAAAAAATCTAACCGAATTTACGCCGTAAAGCCCTAAAATTTCCTCTTTTAAGGCTTCAAAATCGCTCGTGATTACGATTTTGCTTCGCATAGATTAAAGCGTTACTTTCGCAAATAAAGCGGCGTCTATGCTCTTATCAAAGAGCCTAAACAGCGACAAAAGCTTGATATCTAGCGCGCCGTCGGAAGAGCTTAGATAAAAGCTATTTTGCGCCTGCTCGTCAAAAAGCCACATGTAGCTATCGTCCTTGCCTTTGGCGATCTGCGAGCTTTTTTCCGCGCTTTTGCCGACGTAAAAAAACACGTAACCGTTTGGAAAAGCAAGGCTAAGCATATCTAAAAGCAGCGAGACTTCCTCTTTTGAGCCGATATTTTCAAAAGACGGATAAAGCGCCTTTAGCGAAAAAAAAGGTAGCACGGGGCGGGCGTTTGTCGGTTTGTTTATATTTTTTAAAAAATACTCCTCAAACCAGCCGCGCTCGCTATCGGTTATCAAGATAAACGCGCGCCCTTCGAGTAAAAATTTAAGCTTCGAGGCGAGCAAAGGCGTCCACTCGGTGCGCCTCTCCTCCATCCAGCTCATCAGCGAGCCCTCCTCGCGGATCGCCTCGAGCGTCCATTTTATAAAATCGCTCATTTATCGAGTTTATAAGCTTCGTGTAGTGCGCGAACGGCTAGCTCGCCGTATTTTTGATCGACGATCATCGAGATTTTTATCTCACTGGTCGAAATCATTTGGATATTTATGCCTTCGTTTGCTAGCGTTTGGAAAGCTAGAGACGCTACTCCGGTGTGGCTTTTCATACCTACGCCTACGACCGAGACCTTGACTATTTCGTCGTTGTATAAAATCTCCCTAGATGCGCTTAGTTTATCCATGCACTCTTTTGCGACGTGAAGTTCGTTTTGTGGTACGGTAAAGCCGAGATTCGTCGTGCCGTCCTGGCCTACGTTTTGGATTATCATATCTACGTTTATGTTTTTTTCTGCAAGCGCGGTGAAAATTTCAGCCGCGATACCCGGCTTATCGACCACGCCTCTTAAAGTTACTCTAGCTTGGTTTTTATCTAGCGCGATACCGCTTACTAGTACTGCTTCCATACTCTCTTCCTTTGTTATTAGTGTTCCTTCGTTGTGATTAAAGCTGCTTCTGGTGACTAAATTTACGTTTAGCTTTTTAGCTAGCTCGACTGAGCGGTTTTGCAGCACCTTTGCGCCTAGGCTCGCAAGCTCTAGCATCTCGTCGTAGCTGATTTTATCTAGCTTTTTAGCCTTTGGCTCGATGCGAGGATCGGTGGTATAAACTCCGTCTACATCGGTGTAAATCTCGCAAAGATCCGCATCCAGCGCGCCTGCTATCGCAACTGCACTAAGGTCGCTACCGCCGCGTCCGAGCGTAGTTACGTCGCCCTTTTCGTCTATACCCTGAAAGCCGGCCACTACGATGATCTTGCCCGCCTTTAGCTCCTCTTTCATACGCTTAGTATCTATCGCCTCGATCCTAGCCTTAGTATGCACGCTATCGGTGATGATGCCAGCTAGCCTACCGCTTAGACCAACTGCGGGATAGCCTAAATTTATCAGCGCTATCGTTAAAAGCGCGCAGGTAACGCGCTCGCCGGAGCTAAGCAGCATATCCATCGCCACGCCGTCGGGAGCCTTCGTATAATGCTCGGCGTACTCCACCAGCTGATTAGTCACGCCGCTCATAGCCGAGACCACGACTACGACGTCCGCTCCGCTTTTTTTAGCCTCTATCGCTCTAGCGGCGACGTTTTCTATCCTCTCAAGCGTCCCTACGCTCGTGCCGCCGTATTTTTGGACGATTAACATTAGATAAATCCTTTCTCTTTAAAGTAGCCGATAACCTTGCCGTAAATCGGCTTTTTGAAGTGGTTTACGTCGCCTAAAACCTCGCTTGAGTTTATAAATCTATATTCGTCAAATTCGGGTTTTTTGGTATTTATATTGATCTTCGCGCTAGGCCTTAGCCGCACCAAAAAATACTTTTGCGTCTGCCCGTCAAAATTATAAAATTTCCTACTCGTCGTGCCCTCGGGGAAGTCGTAGCTAAGCCACTGCGGATACTCGCTAAGCACGTCTATTTCATCCGTGCCTATCTCCTCTTTTAGCTCTCTTTTTAGAGCTTCTTGCGGCGTCTCGCCCTCGTCTATGCCGCCCTGCGGGAACTGCCAGATACCCGTCATATCACACCTTTGCGCGATAAATATCCTGCAATCAAACGGATAAGAAGGCGCGAGTATGACCGCCGCGACGTTTGGTCTATATTTTTTTTCCATATTTTTTCCGAGAATTTTTAATTGCGGATTTTAACGAAAAATAGTTAAGATATAGCTAAATATCGAGAGGTTAGCGGAAAAATTTAACGCTTAGGCTTAAAATTTTTATTTAAAATTTAAAATTACGAATTTTACTTTTTGCGGTACATTGTGACGCGGTAAAATTTGCGCATTTTGCCTGACTATCCGCTAAATTTAAGCCGCTATTTTAGCTCCAGTATCGCTCGCACCTCTTCGTCGGTAAACAGACTCGCGCTTTCATGCTTTTTACGCTCGGGCGCGGCTTTTGGCTCGGCGCGCGGCGTCAAATTTTGAGCAGACTCATTAAAATCAAATAACGCAGCCTGCACTGATTCGTCCGAGGCGGCCGTTTTTAGGGCTTCATTAGAAGCGGATATTTTACTAGACGGTGCCTTTTGCGTAGCTCTGTCAAAAACAGGAGTTTCGCGCGGAGCGGCGGTTTGCGCGCTTTGGCTAGTTGGCGCAGTTTTGGTTATTTCGCTTAAAGCACTGGTTTGCGAAATAGCTTTTACTTGCAGATTGGCGTCTTGACGCGGCATAGCATTCTGTATTTCTTGCAAATTTTGCTCCTGCAAGGAAGCGATTTTTTGCTCGCTCTTAGCCATCAAATTTGGCACAAATTTAGCGTCGTCGTTAGCCTGAATACCTTCAGATTTTACGTTTTCATCAAATTTGACCGCCGCACTCTCGCCGCTCTCGTTAAATTTCTCGTCCTGCAAAAACAAAGTTCCGTCCGATAAAAGCTCATCCCGCTCGTATTGACGTGCAAAAAGCTCGCTTACGTTGATGGCGTCGCTGTTTTCTACGCATGCAGTCCTCTCGTTTACGCTCTCGCCGAGCTCCTCGATACCCGTTATACGAAGGCTCGGCATCACAGCCTTAAAGCTTTGCAAAATCGGCAAAAAAGAGCCGTCAAATCCATCTAAAATCACTCGCATATTTAGCCTTTTTCAGTTTTTTCGAGCGATTTTATCAAATTTATCTTTTGAGCCGTTTTAAGCTCATCCAAAAGCCGCTTATAACGAAAAACAAAACTGACGCCGAAGCTAAACAAAATATAAATTTACCGATCACGCCCAAAAAATATCCCGAATGCAAGCTTAAAACCGCCTTATGAATCGCAAAAGGTCTAGGCATCGAACTTTTCGCGTCGTCAAACCTCGCGTGCCTGATAATTTGTCCCTTGGCGGCGTTTATCGTCATCGTATTTACCTTATCGTCCTCTTCCAGCCCTTTGTCAAAGTAAAATATCATAAAATTTTCGCCGTCTTCTTGCGTGATGACGTTAAAAAGCTCGTAATCCTCTCTATCTCGTTTAAAAATATCTATCGCGGCTTGTAAATTTGCTATCTTGCCCTCGTCCTCCAGCGAAAATCCCCTCACCTGCGTAAAGCTCTTTTTTCTAAAAATTTCTTTTTCGCCAAGCGCGTTATTTACGAGCTTTGCCGCCCAGTCGTACGACCAGTAAAGTCCCGTAACGCTTATAAAAGCCAAAAATAAGCAAAGATAAACGCCCGCAAATCCGTGCAAGCTGTACAAAAACGCATAGCCTTTGGCCTTGATTTTTAAAGTAAACGCGCGCATAAATTTAGTTTTAAAACTAGGATAATAGATTATAAATCCAGATATAACCAAAATAACCAAAGCGATAGAGCAAACCGCAACGATATGCTTTCCTATAAGACGCATCGTCTCGTTTTTGCTAAGTCCAAGGCCTAAGTTAGTATGTAAATTTAACATTAGTCCGATAAATTTATCGCCGAAATTTTCGCCTGTTATCTCGCCGGTGTATTGATTTATAAAATACGACTTAAACTCGCCTTTAGCATTCGTGCCAGATATGCCTAGAGCGTGATTTGCGTCCGAGTTAATCTTGTAGTAGCTAAGCGTAAAATTTGGTTCCCTAGCTTTAAAAATATCTAAAATTTCTCTCGCGCTAAGCTCTTTTTCGCCTCGCTCGATGAAGGTTTTTTGCGAGTTTGCAAGGTCTATAATCTCGTCGTGATAGGATATGACCGCGCCGCTAAGAGCGACGATAAGCAGCGGCAAAACACAGGCTAGGCTTAAAACCAAATGGACGTTAAACCAAAATTTCTTTTTCTTTAAAAACGGCATCTTTCTCCTTAAATTTAAGCTCAAATTTTAAAAACCGGTAGCAGGGCGGCGATCGCTACACACCGCCCCGCTTAAATTCGGCTAAATTTAAAAATTTACGTTAAATCCGAGCCTATATTTAATCCCGTCGGCGATCAAAATTTCATAGCGTCCAGATTTTGTCGTTACGTATTCGTTAAAGATATTATAAACGCTAAAATTTACGCTCGCATTTTTAGTTATCTTGTAGCTTGCGCCCGCGTCAAATAGCGTATAATCCCTTATCTCCTCGTCTCCCGGCGAGCCGTAAACGGCTCTAGTTTTGCCCAGATAGTTCATCTGCGTCCAGAAATTTAGATCAGGCGTCATATCGTAATCAAGCCCTATTTTTACGGTATGTACGGGTAGATTGTTTAGAGATTTGCCCTCGTACGCGCCCGATTTTTGCTTTGACCTAGTATAAACGTAGCTTGAGTGTAGGGCTAAATTTGATAAAATCTGCCAGTCTGAGGCGAGCTCGATGCCCTTTACTTCGGCTTTGCCGATATTTATGCTCTCCCATATGCCGCGCCTATAGGTCTTGCCGTTATGCACGCAAGGAACGCCCGGGCGCGCGACGCAAACGGGCTTCGTACCTAGACCGTCTTTTATCCGCGTATAAAACGCCATCGCCGAGACGTTAAGGCTCTCGTCCCCGTACGCGACGCCGGCTTCGTAGTTTAGGCTGGATTCGGGTTTTAGGTCGCTTTTGCCCAGCTGCGCTCCCATACCGCCGGCAAAAGGCAGAGCAAGCCCGTCGGTTCGCATCTTGATATCTGGCGTCGAGTAGCCTGCCGATACGCCGCCTTTTAGCGATAAATTTTCGCTTAGATGATACACGGCATATCCGCGCGGAGATACGTGTCCGCCGTAGTCTTTGTCGTGATTATACCTTAGACCCGCAGTTAGCGTGAGTGCGTCTGTCACGTCAAAATCATCCTCTCCGTAGAGCGAAAAATCATACCTTTTTACGTTTGCGGCGTCGGCCGTCGTTGCCTTTTCGTTTAGCCTTTCACTTCTGTATTCAGCCCCCAGACTTAGCGTGTTGTTATCAAAAAAATACGTTCCCTTGGTATTTAGCGTCGTCGTTTTTAGCGTGAGGTCTTGTTGTCCGCTTTCTTTCATATGATCGTGGGTTAAAAAGCTTTCAAGAAGCAGCTTGTCGTATTTGCCCGTATGCGAGAGCGAGGCGGTATATCCGCTCATCTTTTCAAACGCGACGCTCGTATTATCGCCGGTAGCCCTTCTTAGCGTCTTGCCTTCGGTGCGCTCGTATTTATTTACTACGCGGCGCAGATCCAGCGCTATTTCGTCGTTTTCGGTGGCGTTATACATGATTTTCGCGCCGAAATTTACGTCCTCGTTTTTGCGGTTCGTAAAGACTCGCTCGTCTTCAAATTTGTGAAAATACCGCCCGTAAAGCGCGATACCCAGCACGTCCGGGATCACTGCGCCGTTTACGTAAAAACCGGTTTGGTAGTCGTCGTTTATCCCGCTTTTGCCCGCAAGCGTGTAGTAGCCGTTTACGTTACCCCTAAATTCGTTTGAAAAGCCCTTGGTGATGATATTTATCACGCCTCCCATCGCATCTGAGCCGTATAGTGAGCTCATCGGCCCTCGCACGATTTCGATACGCTCGATCGTGTTTGCGGGCGGGAGGAAATTTTGAGCGCTACCGATCGCGCGAAGCCCTCTATACGCGCTATCGCTTGTCGCAGGACGACCGTCTATTAAAATTTTAGTATATTTTTGCCCAAGGCCTCTCATAGTGATACCGCGTCTGCTAGCCGCTCCCAGCGTCGCACCAAATACGCCCGGAGCGTCTTTTACGACGCTTTCTATATCTTGGTGGTTGCGCCTAGCTATCTCTTTTTGCGAGATTACCGAAACGGAGGCTGGCGCGTCTTTGATATTTTGCTCAAAACCCGTCGCGCTAGTTACGGTAACTTCGTTTAGTTTTACTTCGTCGGTCGCCTGCACGCAAGATAGCGCTAAGCAAGCTAGCATAGAAATTTTAGGCATACTTTTCACCTTTAGACTCCTTATTTAAATTTAAACCCTATTTTACTATAATCAGATAATTATTATCAATACTCTGATAAACGGTAGAGGGATTTTTTATCAACGCTAAAAGGATAAAAAAGCAAATGAAAGTCGAATTTAAAGATATTTTACGCGCAAACGAGCAAGAAGTCGCGCAAAATTCGGTGCGCTACGGACAAAGCGCGTGGCAAGAGCAAGATAGAAAATGCAAGGTTGAGTTTTTTAAAGGGGCAAGCGGCGCAAGCTACTGCAGAAGCGAAATAATCTGCAACAAAAGCGTAAAAAGACGGCTTGAAAGAGGCGCTGGCTACTGCTTTTTGCTCTTTAACGACGCAAGAGGGGATGCCGGGCTTAAAGTAGATAAAAAAACTTTTTGTCTAAAGGCCGGAGAGTTTTGGACGGGGCGCGTGGATAGCGGATTTGAGGGTATCTGCGAGTATCAGAGCAATAACTATACGGGACGATGTATCGTGCTAAAAAACGAGTTAGCCCGCGAGCTAGCGGCATTTAAAAATCTAGGCGAAGAAAACGAAATCTGTATCCAAACGGCCAAGATAAATTTAGCCCAAAGCCTGATTTTGCGGGAGCTTTTAGCCGCGAGCGAGTTTGAGGGCAAGATGCGCGAAATCTTTATGGAAGCTAAAATTTTAGAGCTAATCTACAAAAGCTTAGGCACGCCTAAAACACCCGAAGCCGATGAAAAAAAGCGCGATTTTAGCGACGAATACGTAAAAATTTTAAATAAAGCAAGGCAAATTTTACTAAGCGACGTCCAAAATCCGCCCAGCATAAAAGAACTAGCCAGAGCGTGTGCGACGAATGAATTTAAGCTAAAAACGGGCTTTAAAAGCTATTTTGGCGATACGATCTACGGGCTGTTAGCGACCGAGAGACTAAACGCTGCGAAAAAGCTCTTAGAGCGCGGGGATATCAGCGTGAGCGAAGCAGCAAAAATTGTCGGATACGCCAGCGCTCCGCACTTTGCAAAGATTTTTAGAGAAAAATTCGGCGTTTTGCCGACACAAATTTTAAAACAAAAGAAATTTTATACGTAAATTTAACGCTCTTACGGGGCTTTGGAGATAGCAAAGCTAAGGACAAATCTAAAGGTAATCATCACAATAAACCGCGTAAATTCGACAAGTAATAAAATATTTTAAGGCTCAACGAAACTTAAACGGATTCTACCTTATCGATTTTAATACAATTATGATAGAGTTCTTTTGTAACAAAATAGTAAATTTAGCAAATATAAAATACGTTTAAATTTTTGATAAATCGCAGAGCAACCAAATGACTAAATTTATAAAATTTACGCGGCTTAGCGCTCCTATTGTTTGATTAAAAACTTCTCTCCGTCAAATCTAAAACTTTCGTATTGGCTAGTAAGCTTGCCGTCCGGGTATTTGTCTGCGTAAACGGCATTTAGCACCTTTAAAACGCCGT
>CAUQHH010000004.1:0-31443 GCA_963517705.1 uncultured Campylobacter sp. | reverse complement strand
CTAAGTCAAATTTACGGCGGCGCTAAAAGCGTCAAAGAGCGCCACCGCCACCGCTACGAGGCAAATCCGAAATACAGAGCCGAATTTGAAGCAAACGGCCTGATAGTTAGCGGCGAGAGCGACGGGCTGATCGAGGCCGTCGAGCTTAGCTCGCCAGCACCTGACGCTAAAAACTCGCATCCGTGGTTTGTCGGCGTGCAGTTTCATCCGGAGTTCACCAGCCGCCTAACAAACCCAAATCCCGTAGTTTTGGGTTTTATCAAAGCTAGCCTAGAAAAATCGAAATAACCGAATTTAGAGCCGCTCAGCTCTAAATTTTCTTTTCCGCGACAAATTTATCTAGGATTACTTTTACGAATTTTTCGGTAGAGTTTTTGCCGTAGCTAAAATAAAGACTAGGCTCGATAAGCTCGACTTCGTTGATTAAAATTTTATCTTTTGCGCCGATTAGATCTATTCTTGCGTAGACGGAATTAAAGGCAAGCCTAGCTAAAACGTCTTGCGCGATGTTTAGAAAGGCTACGGGTGGCTCTACTGAGCTAATCTTAACGCCGAAATTCGAGTTTGCCCTATAATCGTCGCTAGCGGGCGAGCGGCGTACGGCATGAGAAAAAACTCCGCCTAAAAATATCAAGCAAATTTCGCCGCTAACGGCGATCTCTTCGATAAAAGGCTGAAGCAAAGCTCCGTTTTTATATTCGCTTAAATTTGATATTTCGTCGATTTTAGCTACTCCGTTGCCGCTCTGTCCGACGAGCGGTTTTATCACGCCGCCTGGGCAAATTCGCCTTAGCTCTTCTATATTTTCATCGCCGTTTAAAAGCATGCTAGGGATCGCGGGAAGTCCTAAGGCTTCAAGTTCTAAGAGGTATTTTTTCGATAAATTCCAGCGCACGACCTCGGCGCCGTTTATTATCTTCGCTCCGCTTTTTTCAAGCTCGCTCAAAAACGATAAAAATTTAGCCGCGTCTAGGCTGTAATCCCAAGCCGCAAGCGGCAAAATCAAAGAGTCTTCGTCTAGCAAACCGACGTCTAAATTTTGCCACGGCACTATCTCGCACTGTGCGCCGCCGTCGCTAAATGTGCGGCTTAAATTTTGCAAATCCTCGTTGCCCTTTGCGTAAGCAAGGCAACTTAAGATAAAAATCCTCACGCGCTACTCTACCCCAAACGCCGACTTTGCGACTACGGCCGGTATGCCGGCATTGTCGTAAAAAATATCCACGTTTACTTTATAAAGCTCTTGTATTAGCTCTTTAGTTATGGTTTTTTTAGCTTCGCCCTTGGCTTTTATCTTACCGTCGCTTAGTAGCAACACCTCGTCGCTAAACTGCGACGCTAGCGATAAATCGTGCAGTATCATCACGGTGGTTATACCGTGCTCGCGCGTAAATTTCCTAACACAATCTAAAAGCACGCATTGATGGTGCATATCAAGAGCCGAAACAGGCTCGTCCAAAAGCAAAATTTTAGGCTTTTTGATAAGCACGGAGGCAAACATCACCATCTGGCGCTGGCCGCCTGAGAGCTGCATCACGTCGCGACCGGCTAGGTGCAAAATCCCTAGTTTGTTCATTATATCTACGGCCGAGTTTATTTGCTCGTCTTTTAGATAAAGCCCGAGACTATCCATAAGCCCTAGCAAAACGACCTCAAGAGCCGTTAAACTTGCGTCTACGTAGCTATCTTGAGGCATGTAGCCGATTTTCTTTTTCCACGAGAAATGGTTTTTGAAATTTAACCTCTCGTCGCCGAATTTAATCTCGCCCTCATAGCCCATCTCGCCGAAAATCGCGCTTATGAGCGTAGTTTTGCCCGCACCGTTAGGCCCAAGTACCGAGTAAACCTTGCCTTCTTCAAAGCTAGCGTTTACGGCATCTGCCGTGCAAAGCGAGCCGCGGTATATCGTTAAATTTTTAAGCTCTAACATACGTTTTTCCTTGAGAGGATGATCCAGAAGAAAAACGGCACGCCCACAAACGCCGTGATGATGCCGACCGGAAAGAGTCCGCCCGGATTTATAACCTTAGAAAGTACCGAAGCTATCGACAAAAACGCCGCACCGACGAAGATAGTAGTAGGCAGGAAAAATCTCTGATCCTCGCCGACTAAATTTCTAGCGATATGCGGAGCGACCAGGCCGATAAAGCCTATAACGCCGACGAAGCTAATAACCGTAGCCGTCATAACCGAAACTATAAGCAAAATTTTAATCCTAAGGGCGGATAAATTTACGCCCATGCTTTTGGCTCGCTCCTCGCCCAGTTTCAAAGCCGTTAGCGCCCAAGTATTTAGCATCAGTAGCGAGATGCATACGACCGTTACGACCGTAGCGACGGCCAGCGTACTCCATTTAGCCTTTTGGAGGCTACCGAACAGCCAAAACAAAATCGCCTGCGAAATCTCGGGCGCGGACAAAAACTGCACCAAAGAGAGCATAGACTGAAACAAAAATAAAAGCGCGATACCGACCAAAACCAAAGTAGCCGACCCAAATCGCCTCATCATCGAAAACAAAAACAGTATAGACGCCGCTAACATCGTCATGATAAACGCGCCGATAGGCACGGCGTAAATTTGAGGCAGTCCAAACGAACCAAACGCCATCACTAGCGATGCGCCAAACCCCGCCGCCGCGGCAAGTCCAAGCGTATAGGGGCTTGCCATGGGGTTGTTTAAAAGCGTCTGTATCTCTGCGCCGCCCGCTCCCAAAGCCGCACCTACGACTAAAGCCATAAGCGCTACGGGAAGCCTGATATCGTAAACGATGTGGTATAAAAATTTATCCTGCTCGCCGCCTAAAATCGGCTGTAAAAGCGTATCTACGACTTCTCTTGGCGAGAGCATCGCAGGCCCGGTACCGATATCAAACACCATCGATACAAGACCCACGGCTATAAAGCTCAAGATGATGATTAAGCGTTTAAATTCGCGCTTTCTATGAGCCTTTACGACCTCTTCGGAACTTATTTTATTCATTTTTCGTCCGCTTGGATGGCTATAGTTCCGACGGGAACGACAGGCAAGTACTTTTTGTGAAAATCAACGTAGGTCTTTATCGGATCTACGTCTTTAAATAGCTGCGGATACAAAGCTTTTGCGATGTATTGCACCATCGCCATATCCGCAAGAGTTCTTGACGCGCCCATGTATAGGCCGTATAGGCGGTTATTTTTGATGGCCGGAAGCTCTGACCAACCGACGCGTTTTTTAAATCCGTCCAGTCTTTTTAACGCTTCGGCTTTATCTATATTTATGCCCATTACCATCGCAGTCGGTTCTTTTTTTAGTTCGGTTTCGCGGCCTGTTATCATTATAACGTCGGGTTTTGCGGCTATGACTTGCTCGGCGTTGATGGGTGCCCACTGCTCGACTAGATCGGCTGCGATATTATCTCCGCCGGCCAAATCTATCAGTGAACCCCACATATCTTTACCGTAGGTTATGCCTATATCCTCAGGACCGCCTCGGCCGAATTCTATGTAAATTTTAGGCTTAGGCAAATTTGCTTTTGCGATGCGGTCGCCTACTTCTTTTACGGTGTCTTCGTATAGTTTAGAGATCTCGTCCGCTCTTTTTCCCTCGCCTAAAATTTCGCCTAAAATTTTAGTGCTTTTTACGTGCAGCTCAACCTTCTCGCGGTTATAATCAAGCACGACGACCGGGATATTTAGATCGGCTAAAGGCTTTAAATCAGGCTCTAGCACGTTATACTGCCAAGATGCGAGTATTAGCAAATCGGGTTTTAAAGAGATAACTTTTTCTACCGAGAACGTACCGACCTCTACCTCGCCGAAGTCCGCAAGCTTATTTAGCTGCGGTAGCGCTTTGCTATATAGGTCCCAACTAGCAGGCGTCCAGTCCGTCCAAACCTCTTTTGAAAAGCCAACGACTTTATCTAAAGCCTTAGTGCCGCCGACGGCTAAAAAGTCGGTGTAGTAAAAACCCAAAGCTATGCGTTTAACGGGTAAATTTACCTTTACCTCGCGACCTAAGACGTCTTTTATGACCTTAGTTTCGGCCGCCGCTTGGGTCGCCGAAAACACTGCAAAAAGCACCAGCAGCGCTTTTAAAAAAGTTTTTTTCATATCGTTCCTTTTTGTTGAAATGAGAGCGCAATAATACAAAAATGCATCTTAACCTAGGTTTAAATATGATAATTAATATCATTTCAAATATAATTTCGACTCGCTAAAAATTATAAGAAATTAAATTTCAAAAAGCTATAATTTGCGCATTAGAAAATAAAAAAGAAGGAAAAAGATGAAATTTGAACCAAAATTTAGCCTTTTTTGCGGCGCGACAGGGGTAAATTTGACCCCCGAGGCGAGCGAAAATTTAGGCAAAAACGGTGGCAAGGCGGCGAAATTTGACGGCGAGGCTTACGCGAAAGCCCGTCAAAACGATGTTAAATAAGGAAAAGATAAAGGAATTACTGAACCAAAGATTTGAAAATGACATTCACAAAAAACTTTCAGAAATTCCTACACCTGATGCGTTAAAGGATGTATTTAAGGGTGCCGAGCGCATAAAGCGCGCAATCGAGCAAAACGAAAAGATCGTTATCGTAGGCGACTACGACGTGGACGGCGTGATCGCTAGCGTCATAATGGCCGAGTTTTTCGATGATTTGGGCGTTAGCGAGTATTTCGTACGTATCCCAAATCGCTTTAGCGACGGTTACGGACTAAATCCGCAAATCGTCGAGGAGATAGCAGACGCAGGCCTCATCGTGACCGTAGATAACGGCATCTCGGCAAACGACGCGGCTCAAATTTGCAAGCAAAAGGGCATCGATCTCATCATCACCGATCATCACATGCCGCCCGACGTCCTGCCCGAGGCCTACGCGATCATAAATCCGAAGCAAAAGGATTGCCGCTTCCCAAACGTCGAAATTTGCGGCGCTCAGGTGGCTTGGTATCTAGTCGGCGCGCTAAAAGACGTGTGCCGCATCAACTACGATATGGGTAAATTTCTCGACCTCCTCGCCATCGCGATAATCGCCGATATGATGGAGCTTCGCGATCTAAACCGTATCCTGGTTAAGCTTGGCGTAAACCGCCTAAACAACTCGCGCAGGCCTGCGTTTACCGCGATAAAGCAACTCTACGGCAAGGATAAATTCGAGTGCGACGACATCAGCTTTCTCATCGCGCCGCTCATCAACTCCTCGGGCCGTATGGACGATGCGAGCGTGTCTTTTGAGTTTTTGCGCGCCAAAAGCTTAGACCGCGCCTGCGAGTGCCTCGACACCATCGTGAGCTTTAACAACTCGCGCAAGGAGGAGGAGCGCACGCTTTTTGAGTGCTCGTTAAAGGACGTGCGCGAGGACGAACACATCATCGTGACGTGGGGCAGAGGCTGGCACGAGGGCGTCATCGGTATCGTCGCATCGCGTCTGGCAAAGCAGTTTAAAAAGCCCGCCATCGTTTTTAGTATCGACGAAAACCGCGCCAAAGGTAGCGCTAGAAGCGTGGGCAAGCTAGACATCCTCTCGCTCATCGCTAGCCACGAAAATTTACTCGCGGGCTACGGCGGGCATAAGGGGGCGGCAGGCATCGTGATAGATCCGGCAAATTTAGAAGCGTTTAAAAACGCGATAAATAGCTCGTGTATGCTGATGGATTTGCACGAATTTAGCGCGTTTGACGAGCCGTTAGGCGAGATAGAAGCCGGCGAAGTGGACTTTGAGCTGCTTGAAATTTTGGAGCATTTCGAGCCCTACGGACAGAAAAATCCGCGCCCGCTCTTTGAAATCAAATCCGCCGTCGTCAAAAACAAAAAACTAATCGGCAGAGAACAAAATCACCTAAAACTCATCCTGCAAAAAGACGGCAAGTGCCTAGAGGCGCTCTTTTTTAACTTCACTCGCGAGCCGCATACGGGCGAGAGCATAGACCTAGTTTTTTCGGTATCGAAAAACTCGTTTCGCGGACTCGTCACGCCGCAGCTACTGGTAAAAGAGATATCGTAAATTCGGCTAGTTTTGCTTGGATTAAATTTAGAGATTTTTCGGCAGGAATTTTATGGCTAAATCTAAACAAATAAAAAATAAATCTAGCAAAAAGAAAACTATTTTTAGTCAGCTAATAACCTATGATATTTTATTTTATACGTTTATCGCTATCGTCGCCGTTATCCTCTATATCATTAGCACGTTTACTCATAGCAAGAAAAAGATAGTCTGCGAAGAACAGCCGCCCGAAGTCATGCTAGCAGCACTCAGAGAAGGTACGCCAGACGCGATAAAAGAGGCAATGAAAAAGGTAAACTGTAGAGAAGTATACAAACATTCTCGACATAAAAGATTTTTCTCAAGAAGAATGCGCTAAATAAATTTAATTTAATATTAACATTTAAAATTCGCGCTTAAATTCGGCAAAGTCATGCGATAAATTTTCAAATCGCACCGCAAAACGGCAATTTCTCGCGAATAAAATAGAAATTTAAAACCTACGAGATAAATTTAAGATTTTGTAAAAATTCATTTTTGATATTTGCCGTCTTGTTTAAGGCATGACTCTAGTTTCATATCGAATTTAAAAGCAAAATGCCGCAATTTAAACATGCAATCGTCATCACGGACAGCATCGGCAGGGAGCAAAATCATCTAAAACTAATCCTGCAAAAAGACGGCAAATGCCTTGAGGTACTGTTTTTTAACTTCACTCGCGAGCCGCATGCGGGCGAGAGCATAGACCTAGTTTTTTCGGTATCGAAAAACTCGTTTCGCGGACTCGTCACACCGCAGCTACTCGTAAAAGAGATTTTGTAAATTTAATCTCGGTTTCGTTAAACTCAAATTTGATGAAACCGAGATTACTTAAATTTATAATTCTAATCCGTTAAAGTTACTTTTCTACACACTTGACGCAAGCAACCGAAATAGCGCGGTTTGAGCTAAATTTCACATAAAATAATTAACATTACATAAATATTCATACTTTATTTAAGTCGATTTTTGCTTTAATTTCAATATTAAATATTAATTTTGCAGGAGCAAAAATAAAAATTTCTTACGTTTTGGCGCTAGCCATGGCGTCAAATTTGATGCTTAGCGCCGAGGAAGCGGTAAGCTTGAGCCCCGTTACCGTCTCGTCAAAAATGCAAAAATCGGCCCTCGACGAGCCGACTAACGCCCAAATAGCCGGCAAGGGCGCGATACTGGAAAATAGCGATATCGCCAAATCGCTTTCAAATTTGAACGGCTTTACGATGGAGCGTAAGGGCGGAGGCGGTAGCGAGGTTTATTATCGTTCGCAGACGGCGGCTAGGCTGCCGGTGCTGATCGACGGCAGCACGCTAAACGGCGGCTGCGGCATGCGTATGGATACGCCCATCACCTACATCTCGGCGCAAAACTACAGCTCGGTTCGCATCGTAAAAGGCCCGCAAGACGTCAGATACGGCGCACTCATTAGCGGCGGTATATTTTTCGATAGAGAGATAGCAAGGCTGTCAAAACCGAGCTTCGGAGGAAACGTAAGCGTGCTGGGCGGCAGTTTTAAGCGGTTTGAAACTACCGCGGACGTAGCAGCCGGTAACGAGCTAGGCAGCATAGAGGTTTCCGGCGGACACTACGAGAGCGGCGATTATAAAAGCGGCGGCGGGCAGAAAATGCATACGCACTATAAACGCAACAGCGTCTCGCTCGTGGGCACGCTAACGCCCACGGAAACTACCGCATTGCAGTTAAGCGTGGATCTGGGCGAGGGCGAAGCGGCGTATGCGGACAGGATGAGGGACGGAGTACAGTTTGACCGTAAATCTTTCGGGCTCAAATTTGAACAAGACGTCGGCGAGCACAAGATCAGGCTAAGCTCGTATTATCATCAAATCGACCATATAATGGACAACTTCACCATGCGTCCGGTGGTGCCGGGTACGGGGCCCGGCAAGGGATATAGCATCAGTCACCCGATACGCGATATGTACGGCTTTAAGCTAGAAGGCGAGTTAAATTTCGATAATCTAACCAGCTATCTTGGCGCTGGGTACTCTGAGGATGTATTTAAGTGGAGAGGCGCCGGAACGGGCGGAGCCGGCGTATCTAAAGCCGAAATGGACGCAGCCGTATCAAAGCCGCACGTAAAAGAGCGCAAGGTAACGTATAAAACGATATACACCCAAAACGAATACGTCCTTGAAAACGACTACGGGCTTTTTGGCGGACTTAGGCTGGACGCGGGCGAGAGAAAACTGTTAAAAACGCATAAGAGCAGGAAAGAAAATTTATTTTCAGGATTTTTTAGATACGAAAAATATCTGCAAAATTTAACGCTTTATGCGGGGTTAGGACACGCGCAAAGGATGCCCGATCACTGGGAAACGAACAAGGACGCAAACCTAGCGCTGCATAAAGAAAGAAACACGCAGCTGGATTTTGGCGCAGTGCTAAAAGATAAAAACTACGAACTAAACGCAAATTTCTTCGTCTCAAAGATGGATGATTATATCATGCTAAAGTATAATACTATGGGCATGTCCTCAGACGCCTTTAATACCGACGCCCTGCTATACGGCGGCGAGATAGAGGGCACTACGCTGCTAGACGATATGTTTAGGCTAGGGGCGGGAGTATCCTACGTATACGGCAAGGTGACTAAAAACGCGGGCGGCCTAAAAGACGGCGATGCACTGCCTAAGGTTTCGCCTCTAGCGTTTAAGCTAAGCGCCGGTCTAGAAAAGCCAGACTGGTTCGTCAAAGCCGACTTCTACGCTAACGCGTCGCAAAACCGCGCGCAAAAAGGCTACGGCGACGTGGGCGGCATGGATCTGGGCAAGAGCGATAGCTTCTGGACGCTAGGACTAAGCACGGGCTATAAATATAAAAATTATCAATTCTTACTAGCGGCCGAAAACCTAAACGACGCCAAATACGCCTATCATAACTCAAAAGGCGGCTACGGCGGCGGTATCGCAGGCTACGAAACTATCCCGAACGGCACTAGGCTTTATGAGCCGGGCAGAAGCTTTTGGGCAAAATTTAAGGTGCATTTTTAGGGCGTAGCTCGGTTAAATTCGGCGCGGTTTTAGCTTTATGCTTTGTTTTTAAGCCGCTCCGAATTTATACTAACGTCAAATTTGACGCGCCAGGCTTTTATGGATCTTGCCGGTTTTGGGTTTGTAAATTTGAGTATGTTTTTGTTGCTTGGCGTTTAAATTTGAAGTCAAATTTAAACGAGGCGAGCTTGCCGCACAGTACTTATCGCAAAATAGTCTAAAATTGACGGCTATAAACGACGACGAGAATGTAAATTTGAAAACGAGAGAATAGTACAAGCATTTAAAAAGCGGGAAAATTGGATAGAAATTTCGGGGAAAGTCCCCCGAAATTTAAGCTCTTTTATTCTCCAAGCGATTTAAAACGGGTTTTAAAAACTCGTCAAATTCATCTTGCGTTAGCACTCTTTTGCCTAGTTTTTCCTTGCACTCTTTACCAAGCTCGCAAAGCACCTCGCGGTTTGCGATACTTTGGGCCTTGCTGTGTCTTGCTAGCACCGTGTTTAGCTCGTGTTCCTCTGAGAAATTAACCAGCTCGCGATCTGTTGCCATTTTAGCTCCTTTGCTAAGAATTTGTATGACGATTATACAGTTTTAGGTTTAACGTATGGCTAAATTTACGTGATAAACGAGTTTGCGTAGTTAAATTTAAAAGCGGAGTTTGCAAAATGACGGCGTCAAATTTGACGGTCCGCGCTACTCTATCCCGCCCAAAAGCGGTACGAACAAGCACTCGTCAAGCGCTTTTTGCGTTATCTCGCCGCGAGCGTCCTTTGTAAATTTGACGATAAACTGTTTGCCGTCTTTTTTAATAGGAGCTACTAAAATGCCACCGTTTTTTAGCTGATTAAAAAGCGTCTGCGGTACCTGCTGTGCCGCCGCCGAAAGCAAAATTCTGTCGTATGGCGCATAGCTTTTCCAGCCGACGTTTCCATCGTCAAAACGCACGTGGACGTTGTAGATTTTAAGCGCTTCAAAGCGTTTTTTGGCTTCGCTTGCGAGCTTTTCGATGCGTTCGACGCTAAAAACCCTGTGTGCCAAATGCGACAAAATCGCCGCCTGATAGCCACTGCCGCAGCCTATTTCTAGGGCGTTGTCGATATCTTCGGCTTCGAGCGCTAGCGTCATTTTGGCGACCGTTAGAGGCGAGCTGATCCATTGATTGCCGCCGATAGGCTGAGCGTCTAGGCTGTACGCGTGGCGAGTGACGGGTGCAAAGATCTCGCGCGGAGTGTCGCAGAGAGCCTTGTAAAGCGAGGGCGTCAGAGTGAGTATATCGCCGATCTCATCGGCCATGTTTGTGCATTTTGATTTTTCAAGAGCGGTCATAAAATCCCCAAATTTCGTTTGGTTTCAAGGATCAAATTTGCATCAAATTTAGCCTCTTTCGCAAATTCGCCGCTTGGCAAAAATACGCCCGAAAACTCTAAATCAAGCGAACTTGCGGCCACGACGTAGCAGCTGTTAGCAAGCGCTAGAGCCTTGCAAAGCGTAAGATATGCGTCCTCTCGCGCCTTGCCCCACATTGCGGGTACCAGGATGATATCGCAGCCTTTTAGCTGCTGCCAAAGATGGGCAAATCTAAGCTCAAAGCAAATTAAAACGCCGATTTTCAGCCCTTTAAAATCAAAAGGCTTTATCGCGGACTCGTCTCCCGCGGCAAAAATTTCGTGCTCTAAATTTGGGCGAAAAAGCTTTGATTTGTTTTGCGTGTAAAAGACGCTTTGGCTGTTTAGCAGGATAAATTCGTTATAAATTTCGTTTTTTTGCGCCTGCATGATTGAAATTTGCGCAAGCCCTTTGGCGCGGTTTAGGCTCGTTAGGTGCGTGAGTCCGAGGAATTTATCGGGACTTAGCGCTTCTTGTAGCGCTTCAAAAAGTATAGCGTCAAAGCTACCGATCGAGCCGCCGAGCATTGCTCGGTTTGCCTCGCTAAAAAATCCGTCGAAATCATACCCGCTAACGCACAGCTCGCTGGCTAGTATGACCGAGTTTCTGGGTGCTGAGGCGATTTTTTCTAGCAGTTCGTCTTGTCTTTGCTGGCAGGTCGGCGCAGTTAGGACGATAGGGCATAAATTCGGACTAAAAGTCGTCAAAACTGATGCTTCCTTTGCTGTAATTCGTCACCTTTGCTTCAAAGAAATTTGATTTCTGGTCGTTAAATTTAGCAAAATCATCGACCCATTTTATCGGGTGGGCGACGTTGTATCGGCGCTTTAACCCGATGGCGACTAGGCGCTGGTCGATGAGGTAGCGGATGTATTGCTCGATGATGTCGTCGGTAAAGCCCATGATCTGGTTTTGCGTGATGTATTTGCCCCATTTGATCTCAAGCTCGCCCGCGCGCTCAAACATGTCGTAAATTTTAGCCTCGGTCTCAGACGTGAAAAGATCGGGACGCTCGGCGCGGACGCTGTTTATCATGTTTTGAAATAGCAGCAGATGCGTGATCTCGTCGCGCTGGATAAAGCGTATCATCTGCGCGCTGCCTAGCATCTTGCCAGCACGCGCCAGCGCATAAATCGCCGTAAAGCCGCTGTAAAAATAAATACCCTCTAAAATTTGATTTGCCACCATGGCTAGCAGTAGCTTTTCGTCCGTTACTTCGCCCGCTAGCTCCTCGTAAACGCTTGAGATGTAGTCGTTTTTCTCGCGTAGCACCTCGTCGTGCTTTTCCATCTCGTAGATCAGGTCGGTGTTGTCGCAGATGGCCTCGACCATGACGGCGTAGGACTTGGAGTGGTTGGCCTCCTCGTAGGCTTGGCGAGCTAAACAGGCGTTGATCTCGGGCGCGGTGATGTATGGGTTGATGTTGTCGGCTAGGTTGTTAGTCTGAAAGCTATCCATCGAGATGAGCTGGCTCCAAACTAGGTCGTACATGCGCTTTTCGGCCTGTGTGAGGTTGTAGGCATAGTCGCGCACGTCGTCCGTGGTGTCGACCTCTTTTGGAAACCACGTGTTGGCTTCCATCAAGTCCCAGAGCTTGAGCGCCCACTGGTATTTTGCCTTGGTGAAATTTAAAATACCGTGCGGATTGCCGTTAAATACGCGGCGATCGGTCAAATTTTCGTTTGAACTAGGGTTGTAGATTCGTTTTCGGTTCATGTCTTTTCTTTGTTTTCTAAAATTTGGGGCTGATTTTAGCTAAAAATTTATGTTAGATATCTTAAAAGCAAGCTACTTGATCGCGTTAAATTTGGCTTTACGGTTGCGGCTAAATTTAAAAACCCGCGTCAAATTTGCGGGTTAAATTTAGCGCTTTAGCTCGATTGCGCGTTGGAGCATTTCGTTGCTAGTCGTGATACTCTTGGCGTTAGCGTCGTAGGCTTTTTGCGTGACGATGACCTCCGTTAGCGCCTGGGCTAGATCGACGTTTGACTGTTCTAGCGTGCTGCTAGCTAGTTTGGCGCCGTAGATGCTTTTACCGCCCGCGTCTTTGTAGAAAAAGGCAGCGCCGGAATTCGCGCTTTGCGAATAGATATTATCGCCCATTTTTGCGAGGCCTTGTTCGTTTTGGAAGTGATAGAGCGCGACTTTGCCGACGGAGCGAACCTCTCCGTTAGTAAATTTAGCCAGGATATTTCCCGAGTCGTTGGTGTAATAATCCTTTAAAATCCCCTCATATACGCCGTTTTGGGCGACCGAGATGCTTTTTGCTTGCGACGTACTGGTAACGCCCGAGTAAATTTGACCCGCAGCCGCAGGAGTGCCGAAGTCTAGCTCGACTTGCGAGCCGTTATTACCTAGAGCGCCTAATGTAGAGCTAACAAGCCTACCCTCGTGGTCGAAATTTAACTCTCCGTTAGCGTTTGAGATAGTTGCGCCGCTCGCGTTTTTTACGGTTGCCGCCGCATCCCAAACCGTGCCGTTAGCGCCCTGAGGGACGCGTTTTGTTAGCGTTAGCTCTAGAGTATTTTTCGTGCCGTCCGCATTTAAAAGCTCGGTTACGAATTTTTCCCGATTTGCCGCTTCTTTGGTCGTATTTATCTTAGCGGTCAAATTCGGCGCCGTCGTTAGATCAAAATCTCTCTCAAAGCTCCTGCTTATGCTCCAGTTGCCGTTTTCATCGATCGGAGCGCTAAATTCAGCCGTTTTGCCGTTTGCGTCGGTTGCCGTTACGGTGATGAGATCGCCTTTTCTAGGGCGAGTTATCGCGGCGTCAGGCGTAACTCGTCCGCGTAAATTTATAGTTCTAGAGGCGTTATCTATGTTGCTCGTATAGGTTGCGGCGTCTACTGGCAAAGTAGTAGGCTCGGTTTTAAAAGACGAGTCGAGATTGCCTTTAAAGGTAACCTTCGACGTCGGTTTAGTCGGCAGATACAAAAACTCCGGCAGGCGAATCTTGCCCTGAGAGCCGATGTCGCCGACGTCAAGGTCGGTCGTATCGGCGCCTAGCGTGTAGGCCTGCGTGACGGCGGCTCGTCCGTTTACTCTACCGAAAGCCTCTATCGCGCCCTGGCTTGGAGCGACCTGCGTTAGCGCATTTTGCGTACCTAGGACATAGTTGCCTTGATTTGTTACGAGATATCTTTCTTTATCGACGCCAAAGCTACCGGCGCGCGTATAGTAGGTACCGGAGCCGTTTGTTACGCCGAAAAACCCCTTGCCTCCGATCGCCATATCTAGGACGTTATCGGTTTTCATAAACGGACCTTGCTTGTAAAAGCTAAGCGCCGTCGTCATGCCGGTGGCGCCGAGGCCGACTTGGTCTTGGGTCGGGTTGTTGCCCGCAGCAAAGGAGGTTTGGTAA
Source organism: uncultured Campylobacter sp. (assembly GCA_963517705.1). Classification (GTDB taxonomy): domain Bacteria; phylum Campylobacterota; class Campylobacteria; order Campylobacterales; family Campylobacteraceae; genus Campylobacter_A. The sequence goes on along the minus strand of CAUQHH010000004.1, from coordinate 17,687 downwards.
AAAATGCTCTTAAATTCCGGTATCGAAGCGGTAAAGCCGACGTTATTTATGTTGGCGATATTGTTCGCCCATACGTCCATACTAAACCCCTGGGTTCTGACTCCGCTAACGCCGTTATATAGGCTTCTTACCATGGATTTATCCTTTTGACGGCTCGGTAAATTCTTTGACTTTGTCGATGCTGACGTATTGTCCGCCGACCTTTACCTGTGCGACGCCGTCGATAAATTTGACGCCCTCTACGAGATAGTTGCCTACGCCGCCGGTTTTGGCGCCGCCAGCGTGATCGACGTAGTTTATCTCTACCGAGTAGGTGCCTGCTTTTGCGTCGTTGCCTGCGCTATCCTTGCCGTCCCACTCGAAGGTATTGGCTCCGGCGCTAGCTTGGCCGAATTCTAGCTTTCTTACGAGTTTGCCGGTGCCGTCTTTGATATTTATCGTGCCGCCTTTTGCCGCGCTTTCTAAAAATCCCGCAAATTTGACGCCCGAGCCCTCTTCTTTTACGATGCCGCTGTCTCCGATTTTAGCCATCTTGCCAAGCACTCCGACGGCGTACATATTTGTGCTATTTTTTAGCTGGTCGGCTAGCTTTTGCATCATTTTGTTCGTGTTTTCTTGCATTTCAAGCGAGGCTAGCTGGCTAGTTTGGGTTAGCATTTTTTCCGTGTCCATCGGGCTTGTCGGGTCTTGATACTGAAGCTCGGTCAAAAGAAGTTTCATAAAAGCGTCCTTATCTAGCTGGGCGTTTGGATTGGTGCCTGCGGCCTTTTGTAGGGCGTCCGCCGATTTTTTGGCGGCCTGGTTGTTTACCGTAAAGTTATTGGTTTCTAGTCCGTTTGACATCTTTTATCCTTTAAATTTTTATATCTTAAGCAAATTTGATTCCAAATTTACACATATCGCGGAACGATGAGCTCTAAACGAGGCGCCGACGCTTCGACTTGCTCTGTGCCGCCAGCATTAAATTTAGAGCCTTTGTAACCCTTTTGCCCTTGCTCTTTTTTTTGCTGATTTTGATCGCTAAAGTTCATCTCGAGCTCGGTAAAACCCATATTTACGAGGCTGTTTTTAAACTCGGCCTGATTTTGTAAAAACAGGTTCATCGTCTGCGTGTTGGAGCTAAAATTTATGTGCAGATTGTTACCGCGATTTACCATCGTGATCTCGACTTCGCCCAAATTTAGCGGATTTAGCGTGATGTTAAATCGCATGAAAGGCGATTTGTAGGCTGCGACCTGCTCTTTTAAATTTGAGCTAAAGTTATCAAACGTCTCGCGCACGGCTTGGAAATTTCTAGTTTGTGCTTTGGCGTTTGAGATTACGTCTTTTACCATCGCGTTTAGCTCGCTGTTTTCGCTACCTTCGCTTTGCGGTTCGGTCAAAACTTGCTCCTCGGCGCTCTCGCGCTCCGGAAATAGCAAATTTTGCAAATTTATCTTTTTAGAGTCTTGACCGAGCACAGATTTTTCGCTTTTTGCAGCGGTTAAATTTAGCTCGCTTTCGGCTTTGGGGTTTGGCTTTTCGTCTTTTAAATTTGCTTCTTTCTCATCCTCGTTTTTTACCGCTTCTTTTATGATTTTGGAGTTTTGAGCCAAATTTTGCGCATCTTGCGCTTTTGCATTGGCGTCTTTTGGCCGGGCTTTGTTTTGCTCTTCTTGCACGGCGGCTAGTAGCTTATTTAGCGTATCTTTTGGCTCTGATTCATTTGCGCTTATGGCCTCTTCGACCTTATTTTTTAGCTCGCTAAATGCAAAATTTTTCTTAGGCGTTACGGGTTCAAAGAAATCTTTTTTCGCCAAACTCGGAAATTTCTCGCCCAGCTCGTCGGCCTGCTCTCGCGTCACTTCGATATTTTCTAGGCCTAAATTTAGCTTATTTGCGATCTCGATGAGCTCGTTTAGATTTTTGGCTCCCCTTAGCTCGTTTAGCGTCGTTTCGCTTGATAGCGCTTTGGCTAAGCGGTTTTCGAAATTTGGAAATTTGCTGATTTTTTCGCCGCCGCTAAGCATCTCTAAAATTTGTAAAAGCTGCATAAAAGTCGCGTTTTCAAACAAATTTTCCGCCGCTTCCTCGCCCAAAATTTCTTTTACGTCCGTGCTTTGGATAGGCGCTTTGATTTGCCCGTTTTGAGCCGTTTGGGCGGATAAATTTACGGCTTTTGCCATCTCTTTTAGATCTTTTTCGCTTAAATTTTCGCCCTTTTTAGCGGCCGCGTCTAGCACCATAGAGAGAAATGCGCCGTCCTCTTTACCGCCTTTTTGCGAGCTTTTGCTCTGCTTTTTCACGCCGCCTTTGATGCTCGCGTCAAATGATAAAATATCGTTTTGAGTAGTCTGCATAAAAAACCTTTAAATTTAACTTTTATGAGCTATGCAAGAAACGTTCCACAACGGCTTTATTATTTTTATAAGGAAAATTTGGCTAAAATCAGCCCCATTTTAATAACGGAGAAAAATTTTGGAAAAGATACGAAACATCGCCGTCATCGCTCACGTCGATCACGGCAAAACTACGATGGTTGACGAGCTTTTGAAACAATCGGGTACTTTTAACGAGCACCAAACCGTCGGCGAACGCGTGATGGATAGCAACGACATCGAGCGCGAGCGCGGCATCACGATTCTCTCGAAAAACACCGCGATCCGCTACAAAGACACCAAAATCAACATCATCGACACCCCGGGCCACGCTGATTTTGGCGGCGAGGTAGAGCGCGTGCTAAAGATGGTTGACGGCGTTTTGCTGCTCGTAGACGCGCAAGAAGGCGTAATGCCGCAGACTAAATTCGTCGTGAAAAAGGCTCTTTCGCTCGGCCTTCGCCCGATCGTCGTCGTAAATAAAATCGACAAACCCGCAGCCGATCCGGATCGCGTGATAAACGAGATTTTCGACCTTTTCGTAGCGCTTGAGGCAAACGACGAGCAGCTAGAGTTTCCCGTCGTTTACGCGGCGGCTAGAAACGGCTACGCGAAGCTAAATTTGGCCGACGAAAACGTAAATATGCAGCCGCTTTTCGAGACGATTTTGTCTCACGTCCCGGCTCCTAGCGGCGATATAAACAACCCTTTGCAGCTTCAAGTTTTCACGCTTGATTACGACAACTACGTCGGTAAAATCGGCATCGCGCGCATCTTTAACGGTAAAATTTCTAAAAACCAAAATGTGATGCTTGCTAAAGCCGACGGCACGAAAACGACGGGTAGGATTTCAAAACTCATCGGCTTTTTGGGTCTTGAGCGCCGCGACATCGATGAGGCGCAAGTAGGCGATATCGTGGCGATAGCGGGCTTTGAGGCGCTGGACGTCGGCGATAGCGTCGTGGATCCAAACTCTCCTATGCCGCTTGATCCGCTAAAAATCGAGGAGCCTACGCTTAGCGTCGTATTTAGCGTAAACGATAGTCCGCTAGCAGGCACCGAGGGCAAGCACGTAACCTCGAACAAGATCGACGAGCGACTATCCGGCGAGATGAAAATAAACATCGCGATGCGCTATGAAAACATCGGCGAGGGTAAATTTAAGGTTAGCGGCCGCGGCGAGCTACAGATCACGATTTTGGCCGAAAATATGCGCCGCGAGGGATTTGAGTTTTGTCTCGGACGTCCGGAGGTTATCGTCAAAGAGATCGAGGGCGTGCGCTGCGAGCCGTTTGAGCTACTAGTATGCGACGTGCCGGACGAGTTTAGCGGCACCGTGATCGAAAAACTCGGACGCAGAAAGGCTGAGATGGTCTCGATGAACCCTACCGGCGACGGACAGACGAGGATCGAGTTTGAGATCCCTGCGCGCGGTCTCATCGGCTTTAGAAGCCAGTTTTTGACCGATACGAAGGGCGAGGGCATCATGAACCACAGCTTCCTTGAGTTTCGTCCGCTTATAGGCAGCGTCGAGCACCGCAGTAACGGCGCTCTGGTCTCGATGGAAAACGGCGTAACGCTGGCGTATAGCCTCTGGAATCTGCAAGATCGCGGCGTCCTTTTCGTCGATCCACAAACCAAAACCTACGTGGGCATGATCATCGGCGAGCACAGCCGTCCAAACGATCTGGACGTAAACCCGATCAAAGGCAAAAACCTAACCAACGTACGCGCTAGCGGCTCTGACGACGCTATCAAGCTCGTGCCGCCTAGAAAGCTCAGCCTAGAGCGCGCTCTGGAGTGGATCGAGGAGGACGAGCTAGTCGAAGTCACGCCGACAAACATACGCGTACGTAAACGCTATCTAGATCCGACTATGCGCCGCAGAATGGCAAAAACAAAAGAATAAATTTTATAAATTTAGCCTGCAAATTTATGCTTTTTGCGGGCTAAATTTTACTTCTAGATACTCTCTCGCACATTTTTTTACCCGTCTTAAGTCCGCTCAAATTTGATGTCAAATTTTATTTTTAAATATAAGAAAAAAGTAAATTATATTACATTTTAATATAAATAGAAATAATAAATATATAAGAAATATAGTGATACAATTTCATATCAAATATTATTTTCAAGGAGCGATGATGAAGAAAATTTTACTTTTAGCGGCGATTTGCGGCAGCGTTTTTGCAGAGCAAACCTACGAACTAAACGTGCCGAATATGAACTGCGGCGGTTGCGCTAAGAAAATCGAAGATGCCGCAAAGGGCGTCAAGGGCGTCACCGCAGTGAGCTTTGATCTAAAAAGCAAAGACGTAAACATCACCGCAGATAGCGGCGTGAACGTGATGGATATCGTGCAAGCAATCCAAGCCAAAAAATACAAAGTCGGTATCAAAGAATGAAAAAGCTAGCTTTAGCGCTGGCGCTTTGCGCGGCGGCGTTTGCGGACAAGACTCTGGTTTATGAGATCCCTAATATGGCCTGCGTGAGCTGCTACGAGGTCATCACGCAGACGCTAAATACGCTTAACGGCGTGAAGAAATTTGATGTAAATTTGGAGGCTAAAACGGCCGACATCGTCGTCGAGGATAGCTTTGCGGAAAACACGATCGTAGAGGCGCTCAAAAAACAGGGCTATCAGGCGATTTTAAAATCAGGAAAATAGTGCCGAATTTATTGGTCGTATCTAAGGTCAAATTTGATTTTGGCCTAGGATACGACTATTTTAAAATAATGAGTAAAATTTAAACTCTATTTTACGATCTTTGCCAAAATGTAAATATAAATGCCATTTAAAATACCTACGCAAAAGCGCTGCGCTATGTCACAATTGAAAGTGCCGTTAATAAAATCGGCGCTTTAAAATTTGAGATAAACGCTAAATTTTAATAACTTTAGACATAACCATGCGATAAAGAGACGCAAAATTCCGAGTGAGTCAGGCTATAAAACGCGCAAATTTATAACGGTTCGTATTTGATAGTTATTGATATAAATCATCAAAATAAAATATCAGAATGGTAAAATCGGTAGAGAAATATTAGGGAAACAAAAAATAAACTAAACAAAGGATAATGATGAAAAAAACTACTACGCTTTGCATAGTGGTCGCAGCGTTAAATTTGCCGCTTTCGCATTTGGCCGCGAGTCGCGACGCCCATCAAGGCTCTTTAAATTTAACCGCTTTAAAAGCGTTAAATTTTAGTACGCTAAACGCCGCGGAGGTCGAACTAGATAAAGTCGAGGTCAGCGCCGACGCCAACGCTACGAAAGAACCGGGAAAACTAACGCGCGCGGATATGGATCTGATAACGTCTAAAAATCACGGCATAACCGATCTTTTAAAAGGCAATCCAAACGTCGCCTTTAGCGCGAAAAACAACAAGGGCATAAACGCCGGCGACATCGCGCCCCAAGATGTGAGCATAAACGGCGCGAGCTACTATCAAAACAACTTTACCCTAGACGGCGCAAGCATAAATAACGACCTAGACCCTAAAAAAAGCACGCGGAATAACCACAACAACACCTGGAGCGACAGCACGATAGGCTCGCAAGCCATGAGCGTAGATACGGATCTGCTGGGTAGCGTCGAGGTGCTAGATAGCGCGGTCTCGGCTAGGTACGGCGGCTTTCAAGGAGGCGTGGTAAATGCCAAGACCAGAGACCCGCGAGCGGGATTTCACGGGGTGCTTGGCTACTCATACACAAGCGGAAGTTGGAGTAAAATTTTTAAAGACGCCAGCGTCGATACAAAATATAACGACGGCGAGCTAGCCGATATGAGCGACTTTAAAAAGCGTCGCTACCGCATCGGGCTAGAGGGCTACGTGACGTCAAATTTTGGACTGCTTTTTGACTACACCAGACACCGCTCCGTGATCGAAAATCATTATAATAAAAAGCAAATCAACCACAGCCTTTACTCATTTCCAGACGACAAGCAGACTAACGACAACTACTACGTAAAGGGTGTCATCGGCGTTGGCGAGCGAGTAACGTTAAAGCCAAGCTTTCTTTACTCCACGCTCACAAACCACACCTCGGCAAAACGCTATCTAAACTCCCAGCTTGATCTCATTTACGGCGGATACGTCGCTATGCTCGAAGCCGACATCGACCTTGATAGCGTATTTTTGGAGCAAAGCCTTAGCTTCACGTCTTCGCAAACAACCAGAGACTACGAGCACGACACGGAATACTACAACTACAAAATTTCAAATATCAAAAACTGGGGCATCTCAAACTCAGGCATAGGCGGATATAATGACTTTATCCAACGTCAAAAGAAGCTTGCGTATAAATTTGACGCTAGCGTGCAAGAATTTGACGCATTTGGTGCGTTGCATAATATAAAAAGTGGCTTTGAAATAACTAGACAAATAGGAAGCTACGAGATACCGCATACTTACGTTTGGAATGGCAATCCAAAAGCTCTAATGAGCGGCACTTGCGAGGCGGGGGATAAAACCTGCGTCATCGACGATAGCTTCGCATCCCAGGGCGCGGTCGGTCAATATCTATCGAAAAAAACCTACTACTACGCCGTAAAAACCAAGGCCGCGCAAACCAATCTCGCCCTTTATCTCGAAGACGAGATGAGGTTTGGCGCGTTTAAATTTCGTCCCGGACTTCGCATCGAGCGAAACGGCGATAATAACGACGTAAATTTAGCCCCGAGGCTGCTAGCCGAATACGAATTTGCAGATAAAAACTTCATAGGCCTTGGGTTAAACCGCTACTACGGACGAAACTTTTTCGCGTACAAGATGTATAACGGCGTATATAAGATGTATGAGACTTGCGAGAGAAGCTCGTACGGCGGCGCGTATACGTGCGGCGGACTAGCTAATAACCGCCGTCCTATCAGGGAGCTAAAGACGCCTTATGACGACGAATTTAGCGCGTATTATCGCGGCGACGTCGGCAACGCGAGGCTAAATCTCAAATACGTCAGACGCCAAGGCCGCGACGAAGTAGCGACGAAATACGTAGGAGAGCCGCTATCGGGCTACGGAAACGGATATTCTATATTTACCAACGAAGGGCAAAGCAAGCGCGACATCGTAACCTTAAGCGCGGCAAACATCGCTCCGATCGAAATTTGGGGCGTAAAAAACGATTTTGAGGGCTCGCTAAGCTTTACGAAGCAAAGCAGGAGCTTTACGGATTACGAAGACGACGAGATGAACGACGACGTCTCGTATAACGGCAAAATCATCAAAAAAAGCGAACTACCGGTCGTTGATTACCATGTTCCATTTTCGGCTAAATTTCGCCACTCGGCTAAATTTAGCGGCTTTAGCGTTTCAAATTTCATAAACTATACGAGCAAAACGGACGCGCTGCTAGGTGGCTGGAATAGAACTCGCGGGATGTATGTCTACGAGCGCCAAAAGCTGCCCGCATATGCGACGTGGGATATGCGTATAGGTTACGAAAGGCGGCTGGCCGGCGATTTTCGAGCGTTTGTAAATCTTGACATAAATAATCTTTTAAACAAAAAATTTATCGCCTCAAACGAAGGCAACTACTACGAGTACGGCCTTGGCCGCAACTTTTGGCTGGAAGTGGGTATGAAGTGGTGATTTGCTAGCATTTATCCCGTAATTTATCGCGCAAGACGCGGTAAAAGCGGGTTTGCGGCAAACTTTGCGAGCTTTAAAAGACTAAAGCGCTTTGGTTTAGTTTTTATACGCGCCCTAAATTTACGCCTTTTGGCTAGTTTTAGTTTTTGCTTTACGGCGCAAAGTCGCAAATTTGCCGTTTATGCGCGGCATAAATCCGCGCTTTTGCTCTCTAGGCTTGCTAGTAAGCGTAAATTTGCCTACTTGCAGCCGGCAAAATAGCTAAATTTTGCATAGAGTGCGAGCGGTAATTTCCTTGCCTAAACGAAAAACGCGCGGGGTGGATTTGGCGGCTCGGCGATTTTGCCGTTTAAAGTTAATTTTGCTCTCGCGGCTTAAAACTCTGAATCTGCGAGAAAATATGGTTTGCGCTCTTTTTGGTATGTTTAAAAACGCTAATTTTACTCTTGCTGCTTAAACGGCGCAAAATTTACGATGATTTAGCCGTTAGCTCGCGTAAAATCACCCTCAAAAAGATACGAATTTATCGCAGCAAAAGGGCTACGTCGCCCGTGCAGGCGAAATTTATAAGCTAGATTTTACCTGCCCATCGCCGCTGCCCGGCATGACCTTGCGCCAAGTCGTTTTTGCCTGCGCATATCTGCTTTGATTTTTGTTTAAAAATAAGACTCAACTCGCCCGTAACGCAAAATTCGCAAACGGTTTACTTAAAAGCGTATTTTGCGTTTTTAAGCCTAAATTTAAGCGTAAAATCGGCCGCGCGTCTTTATTTTACGGCAACTAGCCCTTGTATCCGAGATTTGCTCGCAAAGCGGCTTTTGCAAAGACAAGCGAAATTTAGCATTTTGGTAGCAAACCCCGAGCGACCTAGCATCTAATGCGGCAAAAACGAGTATAATTTTCCGGTTTCAGCAGCTTTTTGATATAATCAAAACAAAAGTTAAATCAAAGGAGTAAAATGTACATCGTCCTAGGCATCATCGCCGTTCTCGCGCTCATAGTCATCTCGGTCTACAACTCGCTAGTCGGCAAGCGAAACCAGGTCTCAAACATCAGATCAGGCGTCGATACGCAGCTAAAAAGGCGCTTTGACCTCATCCCAAACCTCGTCGCCACCGTCAAGCAGTACATCACGCACGAACGCGAGCTACTGGAAAACATCTCCGCGCTTAGAAGCGGCATCCAAAAGGCCGCGGGCGACGAGCAGAGATTTGCGCTAAACGGCGAGCTGTCAAACCTCATCTCAAAGCTCAACGTCGTCGTCGAGAACTATCCCGAGCTTAAAGCCAACGAAAACGTCATGCACCTGCAAAAGACGCTAAACGAGATCGAGGAGCAGATCTCCGCCGCGCGCCGCGCCTACAACGCCGCAGTGACTGATTATAACAACGCCGTGGAGATGTTTCCGTCAAATCTTGTCGCTAGCTGGGCGAGGTTTCATAAGGCGGCATTTTTCGAGGTACCGAAGGGCCAAGACGATCCGCACGACGTGCACGAGCTTTTTAACCGCTAAATTTACGCTCGCTTCGTCAAATTTAAAGTTAAATTTGAGTGATTTAACTGCGCTCTTGAAAATACAATCGGGCTTCGTCGGTTCGTCAAATTTGAGTGCAAAAGCGGCGCGGGCGGTAAATTTGAGCGGCAAATTTGATCCAAATTTAAGCGCCGACGCCCGCAAAAAAGAGCTTAAATTTAAGCGGTTTAAGGCGCAAATTTAAAGACGAAAGCTCGTAAAATAGCCAAATTTGCAAAAACGGCGTTAGATTAAAACAGGAGCGAAAATGGACGATTTGGTCATGCTAGAGCTTGAGCGACAAAAGGTTTTGCGTTCGCTTTTTAGGCTAAAGCTCACCTGCGTCTTTGTCGCCGCCGCAGTGGCTTGGCCGCTATATCTAGCCGCGCAAAACGCCGCTCTTGGCGCTGGTGCGTTTGTGGTCTGCGGGGCTGCGATGTACTATTTTTTCGAGAGTATTTTCACGGATAGCTTTACGTTTAAATTTAAGCGAAAGGTCGTGAGGAGCATCGTGGAGGACTGCGGTCTCACGTATTATCCGGGCGACTACGTAGAGAGCGATTATCTTTATATGATTTATGATTTTGACATCGACAAATACTCGGGCAACGACCTGATTTTCGGGCAGATAGAGGGCGTGCGGGTTAAATTTAGCGACGTAGAGGCGATAAGCATCAAAGAGGATCTACGCGGAAACAAGACGCATAGAGTGCTTTTTGCGGGGATTTTATTTGTCGCGGATTTTCCTAAACGGCTAAAGGGCGTTACGCAAATTTGCAGCGGGACGGATGATTTTAAGGACTACGGCGGCAAGCGCGCGAGGATGGACGACGCGGAGTTTGAGCGGCTATTTCGCGTCTATACGACCGATCAGATCGAGGCTAGATATGCGCTCACGCCTAGCCTGATGGAAAATTTAAAACTGCTAAAAACGAGATTTCACCGCCCGATAAACATCGTGCTAGTCGGCGATAAAATCTGCATGGCGATCCGCACGGGGCGCGATAACTTCGAGCCCGATCTACACCGTCCGCTCGTGGGCAAGGGGGCAAATAGATTTTACAAAGACGAGATCGGCGGCTTCCTTCGTATCGTCGAGGAGCTGCGGCTAAACCGTAAAATTTGGCTGGACTAGGGAGCGCGGTGTCAAATTTGACGGGTGGCATAACCCGCACCCCAAAAATGCAAACAAGCGGGCTAATCTAAAACAGGGCGGCAAAAACGCAAAAAGGAGAGTTGGTGAAGGGCGTAGCGATAAACGAAACAACGATAATCGGCGATGACGGCAAATACTATAAATTTAGCTTTGAGGACGTGCACTCGGGGCGGCCTAGCGGCGGCGAGCGAGCAGCGTTTCGGCCTGATGGGGCGTTTGCGAGAGATGTATTTGTGATCGCAGACGAGGGCGAAAAGCGCGCGACGAAAGACGTCAGAAGCGAGGAGACGAAGGCTGCACTAAAAGAGAGTGCGGCGTTTGAGCGGGCTAGGATGCTAGGTATCGCATCGGGCATCGTACCGGCCGTGATCAAGATCTACGCGTACTTTATCGCTAGCTACGTGGGACTGGCGCTGCAGATCGCGGATAATCTCGCCGTCATAGCAGCTGCACTGCTAACTTACGCGGCGCTAGACGGAGTCGCCGGGCTCGCTCACAGCGAGGATCTGCACGTAAACTACGGCAAGGCGATGATCGTGATGTTTGTCGCTCACGTCACGGCGACGCTGGCGTCCTATATGGCGGACGCGGCTCATCCGCTCGCTAAGCTAGTGGCCGTCATCGCGCTACTGCTACTTGGCTACGTCGCGTTCGTGTGGGGAAAGGTCTTTTTCGAGCTTGCGAGACTAACTAGAAACGGGCTTTTTCGCGTCTACGTTTGCACGTTTTTTGCGGGCGAGCTGCTGTGGGCGAGCGGTGTTTTGGCGGTATTCGGTTTCTTTTTACTTGTGGCTTCGTTTTTCATCTATATCGCGGCTTGGGTGAAAACGGACAAGGTCGGCGAAGCAAAAGACGCGGGGCTTTTTATCTATTAAATTTGACTCGGCTTGGGTTTTAAATTTACCAAAATTTGAGTGATTTGGTAGAGGCGAAGTCGGTAAACTGATCGTCGGTACCGACTGGTTTACTAAAAACCAATTTTGAGCTCAAGCGAGCCTAAATTTATTCTCCCGGCTAGCCCGAGTCGCCGCTACCAGACGGATAAAGTCGGTATCGTCAAAACTCAGGCGGCCGCGCACTAGCTACTGCAGCCTCTCTAGCGCTCTTTTGGCGTATTCGTTACCTTGTGCCGCTCCGCGCCTATAGAACTCTATGGCTTTATCCATGTCTCTTGCGACGCCGTAGCTATTCTCGTAGCATATAGCTAGATCGGTTAGAGCGTGCGGGTCGTCGTCGGCAACGGCTTTTTGGATGTGGACGAGTGCTTTTTTATAGTCTTTTTTAAAGTGTATTCCGTTTAGATGCATATTTCCTAGCATTGCGTCCGCGCCAGTGTCGCCTAGTTTGCTTGCCTTTTCAAGGGTCTGCGCGGCTAGTTTATAGTCCGTCATGCGGTAGTAGATCCGCGCCATATTCGAGTGAGCGAGCGAATCGTTTAGCCCCATGGCTTTTTTATACCACTTTACGCCTTCGCCGATGTTAGACATCCTCACCTCATATAGGTAGCCTACTAGCGTGACGGCTCTAGCGTCGCCGGCTTCTGCTCGCGGCGTGATGAACGCCAACGCTTCTTTGTATTTTCCGCTATCGTCTAGCGCTATAAATTTATTGTAATCCTCGTTAGAGAGCCCAAACGCCGCAGTGATCGCAAACGCGCATAATATTATTACCGTCTTTTTCATCTTAGTTCTCCAGTACTAGCAGGTCTTTAAATTTATGCTTAACGCTTCTTATTGCGTCGCCGTCCTCGGTGTAGTCAGTGATATAGCCGTCTTTGTCGGTGGTAAAGTAGACAAAGCCGTAGGTACTGTAATTGACGCCCGTTACGCTACAACCCCAGAAGTTGCACGATCTATTAACCGATAGTACTTCGCGCGGTTCGTGTTGCATATAAAATTTGTTCGAAAGCATACCTATCTCGATGTGCGACCAGCCGCCGGAGTATTTTTCCATATCTAGGATATGGCGGCCTTTTAGCTGAGTTAGCTCTTTGTTTTCTAGAAATATATTAGAGGGGCCGATGCCGTACGTAGTGCATCCGCCTAGCAGGAAGGCGCATAAAAGCGGCAGGAAAATTTTTCGCATTTTTGATCTCCTTTGATTTTTGCGCCTGATTTTATCTAAAGGTACGGCGCAAGTCAATATTTTGGGTTTGCGGTTAAATTTACGGCTTTGCGGAGTTTTAAATTTGACGCCAAATTTGATCTATCTTGCGTCAAATTTAGCTTCGTTTTAGGGTAAAGCCGCAGGCAAATTCGGCTATAAATTTAACTCTGCCGCTAATTTTACCACGGTGCAGGCAAATCTCCGCCGCTATCTAAACAGCCTAGTCCGCCAGCCCCTCTTTGCCGCATTTTGCGATGAGAGCGTCAAATTCTGCTTTGCTAAACGCGCTTACGACGATATTTTTCGCGTCGATAAATTTGTACTTTTCTTTTGGCAAATTTTGGATGAAACTTTCATATTTCAGCGTCGCTAGGATTTCGTATTTTCCCTCATCGTCGCCCTCTCCGCCAAATATCGCGATCTTCCACCGTGCGACTTTCTCATCGCCCAGCATTTGCAAATTTTTATACTCCACGCTAGGTTCATACGGCAGCACGGTAACGACGTCTTGCGACAGGACGTAATCTCCGCTGATCTCGCCACTATCGTTCCTGCGATAAAACATCTGATTTGCAAAATACGCATCCAAATTTTGGATATCGGTTACAAATTTGCTAAATTCGCCTGCTGGATCCTTCGCGCCTAGTATGCGAGCCATGATCTTTTTATCGAACGAGACTTCGTTTCTTATACCGTAAATAGTGCTGATTTGCGCCTCTTTTTGCAAATTTTGCTCTATCGCCTCCAGCCCCGCGCGTATGTCGTGCTCATAGTTAAAGCTTTCGATATTTTGCGCGCTAAATTTCTCGCCGTCCTCACTCACGATTTCGCCGTCCATTTTTAGGGCTAGGTTTTTTAGGTACTCTAGCGCGATTTGCCAGTCCGTGCGGGTGCTTGGCGTACCGATGCGGACGTTGTAGGCGCCGTCCTCGTAGCCTATCTCAAAGCCGCGTCCGCTAAGCCCGTCCGTGCCGGCAACTAGGCAGTCAAACTCATCAAGCTTCGCGCCGTAAAAGCTATCTGCGTCAAACTCCTCGTCGTCTTCATCGGCGTTAAACTGCGATAAATTCGGCACCAGTCGCAGTGCCTCCTCCACACTCATCACGGGCGCAAGGCCGACTAGAAACTTCTTTTTATTTTTAACGAAAAAGGTTATGCTCATTTTTGATCCTTTGGGGTTAAATTTGACTTTCGCGGTGTTTTGGCGGAGTCAAATTTGAGCGCAAATTTACCGCGTCAAATTTGACTCCGTTTGTAGCGGGCAAGTAAAATTCGGGCGCAAATTTAACTAAATGCGCCCAAATTTGGCTCACTCGTCTTTTTTCTCGTCCTCTTTTTTGCCGATCTTTTCTTTGGCGGTTTTTATGAGATTTTCGGCGGCTTTGTAGAGCTTTTCGCCTAGTTCTTTTGATTTTGCTTTGAGGTTCTCGCCGATCTCGCTCGCATTTATCTCGGTTAGCTTCTCCTCGGTTCGTTTTTCAAAGTCGCTGATCTCTTTTTTTAGCGCTTCGATGCGTTCTTTGGCGTTAAAATTTTCTTTAAGTTTATCGCCGGCTTGAGTTACTTCGCGCTTTAGCTCCTCAAATTTAGCTCCGGCAAGGCTAGCGAATTTATCGATATTTTCGTTAAATTTTAGCTCCTCTAGCTGAAGCTCGATCTGGCGCGAAACGTCGTTTTGTAGCCGCTTAAATTTGGCGAAGTAGCTATCTACCGACTCGTCTAGGATTTCGTTTATCACGGCAGCAGACGGCTCCTCTGAGCGCGCCATGTCGCGCAGCATCGCTACGAACCTCTCCTCGAGCCTTACGAATTCTCTAGCTTCGCCTAGCAGCGTCTGGCCGTCTGGGGCAAATTTGATCTCCTCGATAAACTTCTCCGTCCTCTTGCTAAGCGCCTCTTTTACGCCGCCGATCGCGCCGCTTATTAGCTCTTTAGCAAAGGCCTGATCGACGTCGGCTATCTCGCTCGCCGCTTCACACACCGTTCTTGCGATCTCTAGGATGCGCTCTTTGCTCGCTTCGCCCTCGTTTATTGCGCTAAGTACGACGTTTTTAGCGATTTGCTCGACCGTGTCCTTCACATCGTCGCCCTTTTCGATCGCGGTTAGAAACGCCGCCTCGGTGGTTTCTTTGAGGATACCCAGCATTTGCAGCTCGCAGAGCATTTTTTCGTCTATCGCGGTTAAAATTTCCTCTTTATCCGCCAGGTCGCTACTTTTTATGAAATTTTCCATATTTTCAAGCAGCGCGCGAACGTCATTTTTGATCTCGTCTTTTTGCGCGTAAATTTGACGCTCGATCTGCTCTTTTTCGTAGATTAGGCGGTGGATGTACTGCTCTTTTGCCTCGCTGAGCGCGTCGCCCGCGCTTTGGATGAGGTTGGCGACGTTTTGGCGGTTTAGCAGATCCTCGCCTTTTAGCGCCTCGCAAATTTGCTCAAACTCTTTAGCTAGAGCCGCGTTTGCGTCGCCGTTTTTTGCGCCTTTGACGCTTTGTCTAAACTCGCTTAGCGCAAATTCCCTAATCAAAACGGAAATTTGCGGGTCGTTTTTGTTCTCTTTTATGGTTTGGATGAAGACTAAATTTTGCATGAAAGTCCTTATAGCACGTATTTGCAAACGCGTCTTAGCGCGGAAAAAATTTCTAATCGCTCCTGGTTAGAATTAACCAAAACGCTTAGATTGTAGCTTTTGTATTTGCTCTCTTTGCTCGATTTTGACGGCGTTATCTTGTGTTGTCTCTCGCCTACGACGCCCTGCGCGATAGCTTCGGCATTTTCGTTTTCAAGCACGATGATTTTGTATTCCCAGAAATTTGGATAGATGATTTCTGGTTCTTTATTTAGATCGCACGTAGTCGCCATTTTTGCCTCCACTCTTGCTTTCTAACGCGATATCTGTTATCTGCATGGTTTTATCTATCGCTTTTATCATATCGTAGATCGTTAGTAGCCCGACGCTAACGCCCGTTAGCGCCTCCATCTCGACGCCGGTTTTGCCGTCTATCTTGACGCTAACGGTTAGCTTGTAGGCACAGATTTTGGTTAGCTCCTCGATGTCGCAGTTTATGCCGCTGATTAGCAGTGGATGGCACATCGGGATGAGTTCGCTCGTCTTTTTCGCGCCCATTATCGCGCCCACGACGGCGGTTTGCAGGACGGGGCCTTTTTTACCCGTGTTGTTTTTGATCGCGTCAAAGGCTTCATGCGACATTTTTATGATGCCGCTTGCTACGGCTATGCGCGTAGTTACGCCCTTATCGCTTACGTCGACCATTTTGGGGCGGTTGTTTTCGTCTATGTGAGTTAGCATTTTCGTCCTTTCGCCTGAAACGCTAAATTTGCTTAAATTTGAGCTAGGCGGAGTAAATTTATGAGAAGGATTATAACTAAAAAAGCTTAATGAATAAGACAAAAACGCCTCGGCAGGGGGAGCCGAGGCGCCGTTACAAAAAGGAGGTTTTCTTGTCGGACGCCGAAATCATACCAAAAAGGTCTAAATTTTATCCCAATTTTTCGTAAATATATTATTCCCTACTTTTCGCATAGGCCAGAGCGCCTGATTTTAGGCGTTTTAGCCCCTCCAGCACGCGCGATCTTTGCGTGGCGATATTAAGGCGCAAGAAGCATTTTTCCACGCCTCTGTACGCGTTGCCGTCGTTTAGCCAAAGACCCGCTTTTTGGCGTAAGAATTTATGAAAATCGCTCGCGTCGTCGCAAATTTCGCGGCAGTCAAGCCAGAGCAGATACGTGGCGTCCTGCTCCACAAGCTTGATCTGCGGCAGTTCTTTTTGCAAAAAGTCGCTCACGGTTTTGCGGTTTTGTTCTACGTATTCGCGCATCTGCTCGAGCCACGCTTCGCCCCGCTCAAACGCCGCGATCGCCGCGATACAAGAAAATGTGTTGCCCTCGCCGACCTCGTCGTCGTTGATGGCCTTTGCCATTTTGGCGCGCAGTTTTGGGTTTGGCACCACGGCGGCGGAGCTTTGCAGGCCTGCGATGTTAAAGGCCTTGGTCGGCGAAACGCAGGTGATCGAGATGTTTTTGCAAGTTTCGCTCGCGCGGATAAACGGCACGTAGCTTTTGCCAGGGCTCGTGATGTCGCAGTGTATCTCGTCAGAGATCACCAAAACGCCGTGTTTAGCGCATAGTTCGCCGATTTTGGCTAGCTTCTCGGCGCTCCAAATTTTGCCGACGGGATTGTGCGGGTTGCAAAGGATAAACATCGTCGTTAGCGGGTCGGCGAGCTTTTCTTCGAGGTCGGCAAAATCAATATCGTAGCCGCGCCCGTCGTATGCTAGCTCGTTTGTAAGCGCGATCCTGCCGTTGTTTTCGATGCTGCGGTAAAAGACGTGATAGACGGGACTTTGGATCACGATTTTATCGCCCACGCTCGTAAATTTGCGCACCGCGGAGCTGATGATCGGGATCACGCCCGTGCAAAAAATCAGCCAGCTCGGGTCAAATTTGACGTCGTGGCGCCTGCTCCACCACGAACAAACAGCCTCGCTCCACTCCTGCGGTACGTACGAGTAGCCAAAAACACCGTTGTCCAGGCGCTTTTGCAGTGCTTCTAAAATCTCGGGTGCAACCTTAAAATCCATATCCGCCACCCACATCGGTAGCTCGTCGCCGCTCGTTTTCCACTTTGACGAATACGTCCCGCCTCGATCTATAGCCGCGTCAAAATCGTATTTCATTTGCTCTCCTTGAGTGATTTTTGTGGATATTTTAGCGAATTTGACGGGTAAAATTTGAAATTTCGCTGCATTTTTGCGCAAAACCGATTTTTAATGCGAGATTTTTTATAATTACATCTAAAATTTACTAAATTTAAGGACAAAAATGCTCACAATAATCTCACGTTTGCCGAGCGCAAATTTAAAAATTTCAAAAGCATTGCCCCAGCTCATCCAAGGCTACATTTACCACTATTTGCCAAGCGCCGAGCACGAAGGATATAGGCA
>CAUQHH010000003.1:0-32454 GCA_963517705.1 uncultured Campylobacter sp. | reverse complement strand
AAGACGATAGAACATAAAACATTTCGTAAATTTAGCCAAAATTATTAAATATCTAGCTACTCGGGGCAAATTTGCGCGATTTTATGGATATTTACGGGGTTTTCGGCGAGACGGCGGACGCGTTTTGGGCGGCGTTTTGGATGCGCAAATTTAAAGAAACTCGAATGATAAATTTACGCGGCTTGCCGTATGTATTTTGGGATAAATTTGATTTGTAGCGGGCGGCTTTGCTTCGGCCAAATTTGACGGCGGCGAGATAAAATTTATCTAAAATTTGAGAGTAAATTTAGCAGCAAAACGGGCTCGAATTTGATCGCTCAAGGCAAATTCGGCTCGCAAATTTGACGTCCCCGTAAATTTGACGCAAAAGGAGCCAAATTCGGCTACTCCTGAATTAATTTTATTAATGTCCTGCCATCCGATTTTAAAGCGTTTGCATTAATTTTTTCAGAACCGAACTGTAAAATATATCTATTGCCCGAAACCTCGTATAAAGCCATCAAAAAACCATCCAAATCATCACTTTTATTAGACCATGAACAGTCTTGCAAAAATTTACTTTTATTTTCATAAAAGTTAATGGAGTATGAAGGAGGAAAACTACTTCTTAAAAACCATATATCATTCAAAATTATTTTTCTACCGTTATAAGTGATCAAGTGCTTATTTGTCACGTAAAATCCCTCATGGATAAAATTCATAACCTCGTAATATATCGATACCAACAAAGCGATAACAAAAATCACCCAGCCTATTTTCATAAGCGTTCCGCTCTCTAAAAATAAAGCGCATGGAGGCCATATAAATAAGGTGAAAACGATGATCTTCAACACACAAAAAAATCCAATGGAACATAAATATTTATATAGCACCACCTCGCCCTCGTAGAGTTTGACGTTTTCGGGCAGATCCGCCAGCTCGTCATCCAGCGCCTTGCGCGTCAAATTCGGCTCACTCATCGCCCACATCCTGCGTTCGCACGATGAGGCTTTTTGGCAGGCTAAATTTCTCGATCACCTCGCACTCCTTTGCCCTCATCTCGCCCGCGTCATTTTCGTGATCGTAGCCCAGTACGTGAAGCAGCCCGTGCGTGAAAAGCAGCGCCGTCTCGTCATCCTCGCTATGCCCTAGCTCGGCGGCTTTGGCAGCGACCAGCTCGGTGTTTATCACGATACAGCCAAGCGGCGTGTGCAACTGCATCTCAAGCGGGAAGCTCAGCACGTCTGTAGTCTCGTAGATGCCGCGCTGGCGGACGTTTATCTCCTTCATCTCCTCGGCGTCCACGAAACTAAGCTCCACTTCGCCTGCGGTCAAATAGTCGCAAATTTGATCCAAAATCTTCGGATAATCGTCCTCGCAAAGTATCATTTTTGGCTTTCCTTTAGTTAAATTTGAGTATGATTTTAGCGAAAATTTCGGTCGAATTTAATAAAGCCAAATTTGTAACAAACGATATCGGCGTCAAATTTGACTCGCTTTGCATAAAATTTTAAAAACTCTAATGCTCAAATTTTTAAAATTTCACTCTCTCAAAGCGGTTGCCTACCAAATTTCGGCTTCACTAACGCTTAGCACGAAATTTGGAGGCGAAAGCTTTTCGGTCGTAAAATTTTAAAAAATTTTTAGAGACGAAATTTAACATTTTCAGGGTGCGGGTCTCGGCGAGTAAAATTTAAAGCCAGAATTTACAAATTTGACTCCAAAATTTAACGTAAAACGCGAAGTATTTTTGCGTTTAGGCGAGGCGAATTTAAATTTTACGATGGGAGCTACCTCGTCGGTAGTGACCGAGTAAAATTTAAATCCAACGAAGTATAAACCAAAAAGACGAGCAAGCAAGAAAAGGATAGAAATGGTAAAGAAAGCGGTTTGCATAATGAGCGGCGGCATGGACAGCACTCTGTGCGCCGTCCTCGCTAAACGCGCAGGCTACGAGATCGTCGCGCTGCATTTTGACTACGGACAGCGTACGATGGAGCGCGAAAAGCTAGCCTTTGAGCAGATCTGTGAGCGTATCGGCGCGCTAAAAAAGGTAAATTTAGACGCTAGTTTCATAGCAGATATCGGCGGCAACGCACTAACGGACGAGAGCCTGCCTATCCGCAAAGACGGCGCCAAAGCCGACACCCCTAGCACCTACGTCCCGTTTCGCAACGGCATCTTTATCTCTATCGCCGCCTCGCTAGCCGAAAAAGAAGGCGCGCAGGCGCTATACATCGGCATCGTCGAGGAGGACGGCTCGGGCTACCCCGACTGCACGGCGGACTTTATCGCCAAGATAGAAAGCGCCGTAAATGCCGGCACCTCAAAGGACTTTAGCCTACAAATCGTCACGCCGCTGGTAAATTTAAGCAAGGCTGACATCGTGCACAAGTCGCTAGAGGCGGGCTCGCCGCTAGAGCTAACCTGGAGCTGCTACGAGCGCGAAGATGAGGCCTGCGGCGAATGCGATAGTTGCCGCCTAAGACTGCAAGGATTTGAGCTTGCAGGCGAAAAAGATAGGATAAAATACGTAAATTTGAAGTAAAATTTGGCCGAGTGCGGTTCTGCCCGCAAATTTGGCTCAAAATAAAAATTATCCGTCAAAACGCGCCAATCTTTTTGGTGGCGATTTTGGGGATTTTGCATGGCGGGCGTTTGCTGCAAGATCAGCCAAAAATAAAACATTTTATTGCAAATGCGCTCGCGTTTGCGTCGTTACGCTAACCACGTATGCCAAAGGCCCACGGCACGCTTTGTAGGAATTTGGATTAAGTATTTTTATCCGTCAAATTTAACGGCAAATTTGAGACTATAAAACGTATGATTTTAAGGATTGAGTCAAATTTGCAGTAGATAAAGGCGTCAAGCTCGGCGCCAAATTTGAGTTTTTTTATAAAATTTCGCCGAACAAATCAGGCTCTGGCGAGCTCAAATTTAGCATCACTTCAAGCTCCTCTTTTTGGCATTTAACGAGCGCGTAGTGAAAATTTGAAAGATTTTTTAGCTCGGCAAGACCCCTAAATCTCATCGTAGCAGCCGCGCTTCCCGCAAAGTCCTCCGGCACGCAGATCTCGATGCCGCCGCTAAAATTTCGCGCGAGAAATGCCGCCTCCATATCAAAAAGCTCATCGTCGCTCTCTGCGATAAAAGCCTGAGAGCTCGCACCAAAAGGCACGACGCGAAAATTTTTATTTATAAAAATAGGCTCGAAATGCCCCAAATTTCGCGTGTCGCCGATCTTAAAAGAAAAGCCTGTGCGGATCAGATACTTTAAGAGTCCGCAAAGATAGTGCGTGAAAACTTTTGGGAAATTTAAGTTTGGATAGTAAACGCCCTCGCAAACGACGCTAGAGGCAAACAGTGAGCCTCCCTGCGCGCAAACCGCGTCCACGTCGCTAAAAACGGTGTCGTAAAGCGGCGCAATCTTGGATAAAATTTTTAGATCGTCGGTGAAAAACAGATCCCCTGCTTCCGCTTTCATTATCTTTATAAAAAGCCGCGTCGCATCCTCTGGCAGCAAGCTAGCTGCGTTGCCTGCAGCATTTTTGCCTAGGCTTATGCGCGCGAGCAAGGCCTTTTGCACGGGATTAACGGAGCAAAATTTGAGATTTTTGTAGCTAGCCTCAAAGCGCATTAGCCGCATCAGCGCGGCGCTCAGGCTATCAACCTTTATAAAGGCGACCTCAGGATCGATGACTTCGCATCTTTGCTCGACGAGCACGGCATAGGCGCCGTTTGCGACGGCCGCGGCTATCTCGTCCGCGCCTGCGACAAGCCCGATGTAGGCGTAGCCCTGACGCACGTTTTTACTCTCAAACGCAAAGCCCTCCACGGCGCTGACGCTTGGTTTATTTAGCGCTTCGCCGTTGATGAGGCGCCTTAGGTTTTCGATATTCACGCCGTTTTAGCCTATTTCTGAGCCGTTTTTGACCGCAGCCATAGGCGCGATGAGACACAGCGATCCGTCCTCAGCGCTAAGGATCATGCCCTCTGATATATGGCCGAAAATTTTAGCCGGCTTTAGGTTTGCCAGCACGCAGACCTGCTTGCCGACGAGGTCCGCCGGAGCGTAAAATTTGGCTATGCCCGATAAAATTTGACGCGGCTGCTCTTCGCCAAGATCGATCTTAAATTTAAGCAACTTCTCGCTGCCTTCGATATTTGAACACTCAAGCACCGTGCCTACTTTTATGACGCATTTTTTAAAGTCGTCGATTTTTATCTTCGCGTCCGATTTTTCTTGCGGCGCAGGGGTGGTTTTGGCAGGTTCGCTCACGCTTGGCACCGCGGTGGCCATCAGTTCTTTTTCGATTTTTGGGAAAAGCGGCTGCGTTTTTTGCGCTTTAAAGTCCAAAATTTCGTTGTTTAGGATGATTTTTTCATAAGTAGCCGTCGATATCTCAAAACCTAGCGTCTGCGCGATCTTTTCGCAGGTTCTTGGCATCGCCGGACTTAGCAGCACGGCCACGCGAGCTAGCAGGTTCGCGCACAGCGACACGAGCGCGTTTGCTTCGTCTTTTTTGCCGTTTTTCATTAGGTTCCACGGCTCAAATTTAGCTATCGACGCGTTTGCGAGCGTTAGAGCCTTAAAGAGCTCTTCAAGATAGCGGTTTGTGGCGAAACTCTCTAAATTTTTGATAGCGTTTTGCAGGTATTCGTTACCGCTATCTAAAACCTCGCCGTAAAATTTGCGTAAATTTTCACCCTTTATCTCAAAGTCCGAGTACTTTTCGCTCATGCCGACTATGCGGCTTAAAAGATTGCCTAGATCGTTGCTAAGCTCGGAGTTTATGCGCTCGATCATCGCCTTTTGCGAAAAGTCGCCGTCCTGCCCAAAAGGCACTTCGCGTAGCATAAAGTAGCGGAAATTTTCCAGTCCGTACGCGTCTGCGACCTCGCTTGGGTTGATGACGTTGCCTTTGCTTTTACTCATCTTTTCGCCGTCTCTCGTCCACCAACCGTGAGCTGCGACGCAGCGAGGCAGCGGCAGATCAAGGCTCATCAAAAAGGCCGGCCAGTACACCGCATGAAAGCGCAAAATATCCTTGCCCACGATGTGCGTCGCGCCCTTCCAGTAGTTCATCTTATCATCGCCGCGCGTGTAGCCAAGCGTGCTGAGATAGTTTATGAGCGCGTCTAGCCAGACATACATCACGTGTCTTGGCTCGTTTAGGCTCACAGGCAGCTTGATACCCCACTCAAAGCTCGTGCGCGTGATCGAGAGGTCGCGCAGACCGCCTTTTACGAAGCTCACGACCTCGTTTTTCTTGCCGCGCGGCACGATACAGTCCTCGTTCTCCTCGTACCATTTTAGCAGCGCGTCTTGGTATTTTGATAGTTTAAAAAAATAGCTCTCCTCTTTTACCAAATTTGTCGGCCTGCCGCAGTCCGGACACCTCTCATCCTCTAAAAGCTGCGTCTGCGTAAAAAAACTCTCGCAGCTAACGCAGTAGTACCCTTCGTACTCGCCCTTGTAGATATCGCCTTTTTGATACATTTTAAGAAATGCGTTTTGCGCCGTAAGCTTGTGATAGTCATCGGTCGTGCGGATAAAATGATCGTAGCTGATCTCAAATTTATCCCACAGCTCCCTAAATTTCGCGCTTATCTCATCGGCGTAGGCTTGCGGCGTGTAGCCCTTTTTTGCGGCGGCTTGCTCGATCTTTTGCCCGTGCTCGTCGGTGCCCGTCATAAAGTACGTATCGTCGCCCTTTAGCCTAGCAAATCTTGCTACCGTATCGGCTATCACGGTCGTGTAGGCGTGTCCGATGTGCGGCACGTCGTTTACGTAATAAATCGGAGTCGTAATATAAGTCGTGTTCATATCTTTCCTTTTTAAATTTAAAAATCAAATCCGCCGCCGTCGCCTTTAGACATCGAGCTATATACGGCGTCCACGTAGTTTTTGCGGGTTTTGCACTCAAACATCGCCTCGCAGGCAAAGCACGAGCTTAGCCCTTTTTCGCGCTGACAGGCTTGTAAAATTTCTCTTTGACGGTCAAGCTCCAGCTCAAATTCGTCTTTTTGAGCTGCGTCCGCTGCGTGCTCGCTCATTTCGCGCTTCCGTAAAATTTATGCAGTAAATTTATCTCATCTTTGGAGCCGAAAAAGCAAGGCGTGGTTTGGTGGATTTTTTCCACATTCATATCAAAAAGCGTTGCCGAGTAACCGTCGCTAGTCGCACCGCCCGCGCGCTCGTAGATGAAGGCGAACGGCAACACCTCAAATAGTGCTCTTAGCTTGCCATTTGGCGCGTCGCTCGTGGCAGGATAGCTAAACAGCCCGCCGCCTTTTAGTAAAATTTGATGCAGATCGCTCACCATGGCGCCTGAGTATCTGAGGCGGTATCCCTGCAAAAACAGCTCGCGAATAAATTTGGCGTGAGTTTCGCTCCAGCCCTTTTGCGTCGCGCCCGTAGCGTTTAGCTTGCCTTTTTGCGCGAGCGCTAGATTTTTGATAAATTTAAACTCGCCGTCCCTGCCCAGGCGGTAGAGCGCGGGAGCTGTATCACCCTCGCAAAGCACTAGCTCTAGGCGCGGGCCGTACACGACGTAGGCGGCGGCTTTTAGATTTTGCGGCGTTAGTTCGTTTTCGTAAATGCCAAAAATCGAGCCGATAGAAAAATTTACGTCCACTAGGCTAGAGCCGTCTAGCGGATCGTAGGCGACGATAAATTTCGCGCTCTCGTTTAGCGCCAGCATATCCTCTTTTTCCTCGCTAACGAGCGCTTTTACGCAGGCCAAATTTGTAAACTCGGCCGTGATGATATCGTCGCTTCTAACATCTAGCTTTAGCTGCGTGTCGCCCGTGGCGTTGGCGTGATCCGTGTAGCCCAGATCGGCGTACTTTATCTCTTCGCCGATTTTTACGGCGATTTTTTTAATCGTTTCGAAAATTTCGTTCATTTTAAAACCTTTGCATTTTTTAGTATCCACTCGCAGATGGCTTGCGTATCGTCTAGATCGAAGTTTGGCTTATCTATTACGTAGTCTCTTTTGTAGCTTGCGATCGCGTTTGAAAAGCTAAGATAATCCTCGTTTATCTCGTCCTTAAATACGCTAATGCGTGGCAGCGGCAGGGTCTTTAGCCCCTCGACTAATAGCAAATCAAACTCGCCAGCCATCGCCACGACGTCGTCCACGCTCTTGCTCTCCTGCGAAAAAAAGGTCGTACGCGTCGGACTCATGACCGCGACCTCGGCGCCTATTTGGCTAAATTTGTAGCTATCCTTGCCCTCGACGTCAAATCTCGCCTTGTCGCCCGGGTCATGTTTGATGATCACGACTTTTAGCCCGTCATCGATAAATTTTTTGGCGACCTTTAAAATAAGCGTAGTTTTGCCGCTATTTGAAGGTCCGGAAAACGCCATCGCCGCTTTTTTCATTTTTCTCCGAATTTTTGAAATTTACGCGGATTATAGCAAATTTAGGCTTTTTAAAAGCAAAATTTATCTAAAATAGCACCAAATTTAAAGAGGTATTAAAATGAAAAAAAGCGTATTTTTTTTAAGTTTTGTTTTGGCGTTAGCCGGCTGTGCGGATAAAAAATATATCCACGAACCATTAAAAAACGAGCTTTTAGCCTACACTAGCAAATCTGAAATCATAGATGCCAAGACGAATATCCTAATCGTCGCGACTTATCTAAACCCGATCTATAGCGAGCTAATCGATGAACAAAAAAGAGAGAAATTCGTCGTGGCCGTGCATCCTAAAGAGGCTAAAATTTTAGAGGAGAGTTTTAGCGCAAACGGCTCGCAGCGAGGCATCATGGTTAGACGCCTGACCGCCAACGATCCGCTTTTAGAAAAAGTGAGCTTTGAGGTGCCGTGGGCTCAGTATTTCGAGGTCAGCACCCCAGAGATCAAAAGCGATAAAATCAATATTAATTTCGAAATTTATCCGTCAAAGCAGGTTTCTTTGAGCTTTCAAAAAGTGTCGAAATCGATGTACTGGAACGGAGAAGCCTTAGGTAGATAACATAGTTTGCGAGTACCTTTTTGCCGTAGTCGCGGCTCTCGGCGAAGGGTACTAGCTCCATGGATAAAAACGGCTCGTATTTTCCTTCGTTAAAAAGGTCGCCTCGCTGAAGCATCTTTTTAGTAAAGCCGATACCGCCGTTATACGCGTAAGCGACGAAAAGCGGATGGTAGAGGTATTTCTCCAAATAATTTAAGTGGTGGTCCGCAAATTTTAACGCAAGGCGCGGATCGAACATATCGTCTTGATCAAAATTTGGGATCGCAAACTCTTTTTTGCCTATATGGTTAGCCAAAAACGGCATAAACTGCATCATACCAAGCGCGTAGGAGGTTGAGATGACAGCCGGGATAAAGCGGCTTTCTTGCCTACCGATCGCGTAAAGTAGCGCTTTTCTAGTCGCATTTACGTCCTCTAGCTCGTCCACAAACGGCATGACGAAGTAGCTATCCTTGTAGCCGCTTGCTTTTTCCATCAAGTAAGCATAGTGCCCAAGCGTCTCTTTGGTATTAAAAGTCTCGGAGTGCTTTGCGGCGTCCTGCGCACTCATCTCTTTTATCATTTTAAAGGTCTTTTGCCACAAAAACGGATCTTTTATGTCGTAGTCTGCCACCTTTTCTTTCGTAGGCGTCGGCGTGACGATGTTTACGGCTGGACTTGCGCCGGTTAGCTCATTTGCGTAGAGAGTATAGATATTTACGTCGCGGCTTTGATTTAGCTTCTCAAGATAGCTTCTGTCATTGCTTAGCAGATACAGCCAAAATACTGCGTTATCCTTGCGGTCTTGCCTCTCAAAGGCCGCCTGCGCTCTAGTAAAAAATCTAGCCGCATCTTTTGGAGAATTTAACAAAACCGCATTAACGCCGAGCATAAAGGCATCCTTGCCGGCAAGCTCGGTTTCTTTTATCGCGAGAAAATTTTGCCTAAATTTGGCCGATTTCTTATCGATTATTAAATCGTTTGCCAGAGCATGAAACTCTTTTTTGGCCGCGAGCAAATTTATAAAATTTGCGTCAAATATCTTGTCGAATTTATCCTTGTGCGAAGACTGGTTAAAATAAACCAAAAACGCGTCCGTATCGTTAAATTTGGCAAATTCGTCCTCGGGGTGTTTTTCATTTAGCGAGCTAAGGCGACGATAAAGAAGCGGATCGGAGTCTTTAAATTTATCCGCCAGCTTTTGCCTCGTTTCCTTTTTTAGCTTCATCATAAAAGGCACTCTGAGGCGCTGTTTTTGGCAGGTTACGTTTGCGTCTAGGATATTTTTCACGCCCACGCTATCGCAGTTTCCTTTGACCTTTTTGGGCGGCAAAATTTCGGCCAGCTTCTTTGCTAGTACGCCCGCTCGGCGAAAGACGTCTTTGTTTAAAATTTGCGCCTGCTCCTTGGTGTAGTCGCCTTCGGTTAAAAGACGGTAAAAGTAGTAATCCTTGGCAAGCCCCTTAGGCTCGTCTTTTATCTCCTCAAAACTCTTAACTCCGCCAAATGCCGCCGCCGCAAAAATCGCGGGCAGGATAAATTTAAGCAGCGTACGCAAACATAAGCCTTACGAAAAATTTATCTATAAACTGAAGCGCCAAAAGCACGATAATAGGCGCTATATCTATACCGCCAAAAACCGTCGGTATCACGCGGCGGATGGCGGCATAGACGGGCTCGGTGAGGCGGTAAAGCAGCTGCACGATAGGATTATAGGGATCTGGGCGCACCCAGCTTATGATCGCCGCGCCTATGATGATCCACGTGTAGGCGCTGATAACGATATGCAAGATACTGCCGACTGCTTCTAAAAATACCGAAAATATCATCGTAAAATTTCCTTTAGATACGGTTTGATGAGCGGATATAGCTCGCTAAGCTCAGGGCCGTGTTCAGCGCCCGTGAGCAAAATTCTAAGCGGCATAAAAAAGCCTTTTCCTTTTAGTCCGGTCGCGTCCATTAGGGCTTTTTTTAACTCGTTAAATTCGCCAAATTCGCTCAAATTTAGCGAATTTACAGCGGCTTTTATAGCCTCGCAACCGGCCTTAAACTCATCAGGGATAAATTTGGTCGCAAAAATCGCATCGACCTTGGCCTTTATCTCGGTTAATAGGCTGCTTTCTTGCGTGTAAAATCTAGCTATAGCGGCAAATTCAGGCTTTATGCCCATTAGCGCGGCTAGTCTTGCATCGCTTGCTCTTTTGATGTGTTCGCGGTTGATGTGCTCAAGCTGTTTGACGTCAAATTTAGCCGGAGACGCCGAAACCTTCGAGATATCAAACCACTGCGCGGCTTCTTCTATCGTAAAGATTTCGACCGGCGCCTTGTAGCCTAGCGAGACGATGTAGTTTGCGATGGCTTCTGGCATAAAGCCTTGCGAGAGCAGCCATTTTACGCTGCTTTCGTTCTCGCGTTTGCTCATTTTTTTGCCTTCGACGTTTAGGATGATAGGCAGGTGGGCGTAGTTTATCTTTTGCGTATAGCCTAGTCCTTCGCGGATGAGGTCTTGCTTTGGCGTGTTGCTGACGTGATCCTCGCCGCGGATGACGAAGGTTACGCCCTCCAGCATATCATCGACCGCGCAGGCGAAGTTATAAGTCGGCGTAAAATCAGCTCGCATAATCACAAAGCTATCGACGTTTTCAGGCTCAAAGCTGATCTCGCCCTTTATCGCGTCTTTAAATTTCATCGTGCCTAGCGGCTTTTTCATGCGCACGACGAAAGGCTTTTGGTTATTTAGCACTTCATTGTCGCTTAGATGCTCGCACGTCCCGTCGTAGCGGTAGGCTTCACCTCTAGCCTTTGCGGCTTCTTTTTTGGCTTCAAGCTCGCTTTCGGTGCAAAAGCACGAAAACGCCTTTTTATCTATCAAAAGCTTTGCCGCAAATTCGCGGTGAAATTTCAAATTTTTACTTTGATAATAAAGCGTGTCCCATTTGATCCCGAAAAGCTCCAAAATTTCTAAAATTTCCTTATCTTTTCCGGGGATATTGCGCTCTTTGTCGGTATCCTCGATGCGGATGATAAAGCCGCTTTTATCCTGGAGCGAACAGACGTAGTTTAGGATCGCAACCCTTAAATTTCCTAGATGCATATCGCCTGTCGGCGACGGCGCAAAACGATACATTTTTGTTTCCTTATTGATTTTTAGGGGCGATTATAGCATTTTAAGCATTTAACTTGGCTTTTTTATCTTTTGTGAAGCTAAAATAAATATAATTGATATCTAATTTTAAAATTCAAAGGAAAAACATGAGTTTCATTAAGGAATTTAAAGAATTCGCGATGCGCGGTAACGTCATCGATATGGCCGTGGGCGTCGTGATCGGCGGCGCTTTCGGTAAGATCGTTAGCTCGCTAGTGGGCGACGTGATTATGCCGATCATAGGCGTACTAACCGGCGGGGTAAATTTTTCCGACCTAAAAATTACCCTAAAAGACGCGGTCGGCGATACGGCTGCCGTAACCGTAAACTACGGCTCGTTCATACAAACGATGGTCGATTTTACAATCATCGCGTTTTGTATTTTCTGTGTGATTAAGGCTATAAATTCGCTCAAAAAACCAAAAGAAGAGCCGAAAACAGAAGAGCCTGCGCCGATACCTGAGGACGTCGCGCTTCTAACCGAGATCAGAGATCTTTTAAAAAATAAATAAGTATAGCAAATGCTAGAGCAAATCCCGTTTTTTCAGGGGCTAAACGAGGCCGAGCTAAAAAGGCTAGAAGATATCAGCATCCTAAAAAAGTATAAAAAGGGCGAGTTTTTATTTATGGAGGGCGAGGAGTCAAAGTGGCTCCACCTCCTCATAAAAGGCTCTCTCAAGCTCTATAAAATCGGCCCTAAGGGCAAAGAGATTTTTATGCATCAATTTAACGGGATTAGCTTCGTAGCCGAGCTTGCCAACTTTGAAAATATCAAATTTCCGGCGACGGCGATATTTTTAACGGGCGGCGAAGTGCTAAAAATCGACTACGATAAATTTTACGCCGAGTTTTTATCAAACCCGCGCGTATCGCTACAAATCATCAAATCGCTCTCGCAAAAGCTAAAAATCGCAAGCGAGCTGATACACCAAGAACTCGTGCTAAACTCCGAGGCCAAGGTTGCGAGCTTTCTCGTTAATCACGCCGATCTTTTTAATGAGCTAAAACACATCAAAATCGCCTCCATCCTAAACATCACCCCTGAGACGTTTTCAAGGATTTTAGCTAAATTTAAAACCCAAAATTTGATCGAACTAGACGCAAATAATAAAATCGTAAATATCGCTACAAACGAGCTTTCGGAGATGTTTGAGGGATAAATTCGGCTTTCCGATTTTGTAAATTGAACTCAAATTTTACTTCGCGACTAATCCGCTAGAATTTTAGAAATTTGATCAATTTTGATGTCATTTAACACCGAATTTAAACGCGGAATTTTAATTTTTATTCTTTTGCGCAGCTTCGGTATCTGCTAGCGAGGTAATTTCGTATTTTTGATCGATGTAACCCATTTCTAGTAACTTATTAAAGATTTTAGCCGTTAGAGGTCCCGCAGCTAGACCGCCGTGTCCGCCGTGCTCGATGATAACGGTAACGGCATATCTAGGCTCCTCGTAAGGTCCATAGGTTGTGACCCACGCGTGCGAGCGGCGCAGATACTCCATGTCCTCTTCTTTCATACGCTTTTTTTCGGCCTGTGAGATGCCCACGACCTGCGCGGTACCAGTTTTTGCCGCTAGCGTGAGTTTTGCCTCTTTAAAATACTTATGCGCGGTACCTTTTTTATGATTTACGACTTCATACATCGCCTTTTGGATGTACGGTAGCTGCTTTTTCTCAAACGGCGTGAGGATATCATCGGTAGGCTCAAATTTGACTTCCTCGCCGTTTACGCTACGTAAAAAATGCGGGACGATGTTTTTCCCGGTCGCTAGTATGCCCGTATAGCGCACCACCTGCATCGGCGTCACGAGGAAGTTGCCCTGCCCGATCGAGGTAATCAGCGTCTCGCCCTGATACCACGGCTGGGCGTACTTTTGCATTTTCCACTCGCGTCCAGGCACGATACCGACAAATTCATTTGGCAGATCCACGCCGCTCTTTTGCCCAAACCCCAGCCGCTCTAAAACCGGGGTTATAGCGTCGATGCCGACTTTTAAGCTGCCTTTATAAAAATAATCGTCGCAGCTCTCGCGGATGGCCGAGTTCATATCCATAAAACCGTGTCCATAGACGTTCCAGCAGCGGAAATTTCGCCCTCCAAGCTCAAACGAGCCAGAGCAAAAATACCCATCGGAGCGACTCATCTTGCCAGTATCTAAAAACGCCATCGCCACGCCCATTTTGATAACCGAGCCCGGCGGATAAAGGCCGTTTACGAGTTTATTTGTAAAGGGATGATCGATACTTTTAACAAGCTCGTCCCACTTAGCCTGCGATAACCCCGTAACAAACGGATTTAAATCATACTCGGGGAAGCTGCCCGCAGCCAGTATCGAGCCGTCTCTCACGTCCATCACGATGATAACGCCCGCGTTATCGCCGAAAATTTCCTCGATGTATTTTTGCATCTCAAGGTCGATCGTGAGCGAGATGTCCGAGCTTTGCGGGTAGCTCACGGATATCTCCTCAACCTCCTGATTTAGCGCGTTTACTTTTACCTTTCGCACGCCCTCTTGACCCTGCAAGACGGAGTTATAAAAGCGCTCCGTGCCGCTTCTGCCCGTGTGATTGGTTAGCTTTGCGACAGGATCGGACTCGACGTCTTGCTGATTTGCGCGGCCGACGTAGCCGATGATGTGAGAGGCAAGGTTGTTGTATGGATAGTGGCGCTTGGAGGCCGGTTTGACCTCTAAATTTTCTCGCAGCGAGAGCTCGGCTATACGCGGTATCATCTTGTCATAATCCATAAAATCGATAATCTGAATGAAATCTTGGTTATAAGGCGAGTCGGCCTTGACGTATTCGCGCTTTAGCTTCGTGACGTTTAAGTCCTCGAATAAATTTTGCAAATTTGCAAGCTCGGCGTCTAAAATCTCCGCCCTCTTGCCGCTCAGGTGCGGCTTTAACGCGACGGAAAAACCGAGGCGATTTACCGCCATCGGACGGCCTTTGGCGTCTAAAATCAGCCCCCTGACGGGAGCTAGATACTGCGTTTTTACAGCATTTTGCTCGGCGATCTCCTCGTAAAAGTCGTTTGATTTGACGCTAAGATAATAAACGCGCACCAGCAAAAGCACCCAGACGCTAAATATGATGCCAAACACTATGCGCATCCTCATAAGCGCCCCCTAAACAAAATGACCGCCAAAACAGACTCCACGCCGACGTAAATCAGGTACTCGTAGTCAAATTTGAGTATAGGCAAATTTGCTGCGTATGAGATAAAAGAGCTAGTAGCACAAGTCCAAACGTAGCCGCTAGCGACGAATCCAACCGCCAAAAGCTCTCTTGATTTTAGCGTAACGATGAGCCAGTCGGACATAAAATGATAAAAAAGCATAAACGCAATCACTGCCGAAAACAGCGCAAACCCGTGCGCCTGCTCAGCAAAAGTGAGGTAAAATAGACAAAAATACCACTCCTTGCCAAACTCTTTGAGAGTCTTTTGCTTCTGCAAGGTTAGCATAATCATATAGGTGAAAAATATCCCAATAAGGGGCGGCAGGTACGCAAATACGGTCGTTAGGCTCTGATAAAAAATAAGAAAAGCAACCCAAGCAAGCTGCTTTAAAAATCGCTTCTCCGCGCCCAGTCTTCGCATCGCCGCACTCGTTCGCATTATTATAGGTTTTTAGCTAAATTTATAAATTTGGCCTTGGCGGCGCTTAAATTTGTAAATTTAGTTAGAAAATTTGAAGGTAAGAGTGCTAAAATTTGCCTGCGGCTTTTTGATTTCATTACAGCCCCAGTGCGTTTAGATATATAAGCTCGTTTGCCTTTTCTACGCCTGTTTTTTTAAGCGCCGAAACGAAATGCGCGCCCGGATAGACCTTTAAAACTGCGCTTTTTTGGCTTTGATTTAGCTTGTCTGATTTTGTGAGGAAATTTAAAATCTTTTGATCGGGGCGCAGGAAGCTTTGCAGATAATCATTCACGTCCCTGTCGATTTGCATATCAAACTGGCGCGAGTCGATGAGATGCACGAAAAGCTTGATGTTGGCTCTAAATTTTAGATATTCGTCGAGGTTTTTTCTCCACTGCGCGTGCATGCTTTTAGCCACTTTGGCATATCCAAAGCCCGGCAGATCGACGAAAGTCAAATTTGCCCTCTCCTCGTTTAGCTCGCCCTGCTCGTTTTTGATACCGCGCGCATACTCGACTTCGAAAAAATTTATGAGGCGCGTTTTGCCGGGCGTGGAGCTGCTTTTGGCTAGGCCTTTTTGATTTACGAGAGCGTTTATGAGGCTGCTTTTGCCCACATTTGAGCGCCCAAGAAAAGCCACTTCGCTAGAGTTTGCGGGCGGAGATAGCGAGATGTCGGGCGCCGAGATAAGAAATTTTGCGTTTAAAACGCGGATCACTTTTTGTCCTCGACTTGGAATATAAATTTGACCGGCTCTTTTTTACCGCTGTTTACGTTATACGTGCCGCTATTTTGGTTAACGGTGATCTTTTCGCCATAGACTTTTTTATCAGTCTCTATCTCGTGCAAAAAGCCGTTGCCATTTATCGTATATAAATTTGGCGCAGGCTCATAAACAAGCTCGCTACCGCTGCCGTCGTATGTTTTATTTTTGATAAATACTCTAAATTTGGCATTGCCGGAAGCGACGTATTTTAGCGGATTTCGCTTTTTGTCGAAATATATCACTACCAAATTTGCAGTGAGCGTATCCTTGCCTTTTTTAATATTTACATTGCCTTTAAATTCGCTTATTTGCTTGCCTTCGTCGGCATAAAACTCGTCTGCTGTGATCTCTACTTGCTCCGCCAATAGCGGCAAAGCGCTAAGTGCCAAAACTAAAGCCACTTTTTTAAAACCAAAATTTATCATTTTCCGTCCTATCTTTTTCTATCTTGCTCTATTAAAGCAAAGGCCTTTTTGATATAAGCTTTTTTTAACTCAAAGTCATAAACCAGGGCTTTGCCGACTATTTTATCTTCGTTTTTCGTTAGCGTAAAAGGCGTTTGCGTAGTAGCTACTTTTGTTGCGGTACTATAAATGACCTCGTCTGATAAAAAGGTCAAATTTTCATTATTTGCATAGCGCGCGTTACCCTTAAGTATAATTCGACCGCCGTTATAAAACGCTTTATCGGAGCTCACGTTATGCTCTTTGTTATCTTTAAAAATTTCCGCTCTAAATTTGATAAATTCGTCAAATTCGGAGTATCTATTCCACGTATCGGCTTCATATCTGGCATTTACTACAGTAGCATTCATCTCGTAGTCAGTGACTGCGTTCATCTGCATGTTTGTAGTCACTTCGCCACCCTTTAATAGCTCGCTATAGTAAGGCTCCTCAATCGCCAAATAAACCATCGCCACGCTAAAAACGCTGACGACTAGGTAAAAAATCCTTATAACCAACGCTTAGCCCACTCTTGCATTAAGCCCTCGCTGCGGATAAGTATCTCTATCATCTCGCGCACCGCGCCGTTGCCGCCTTTGTAGTTGAGCCTCGTTCTTACTTCAAGCTCTTTGATCGCATTTTTCGGTTTAAAGCTCCATCCGACGCTTTTTAGTAGCTTGTAGTCGTTGTAATCGTCACCTATTGCTGCTGCATTTTCAAACTCGAGTCCTTCAAATTTAAGTATCTGTTTTGCGGTTTCAAATTTATCGCTAATGCCTTGATAGACGTGCGTTATCTTTAGATCCTGCGCCCTTTTTTCGACGATAGGCGAGCTTCTGCCGGTGATGATCGCGACTTTTTTACCGAGCTTTAGCCAGCTCTCGATAGCGTATCCATCCTTAACGTCAAAAAATTTAAGCTCGTCGCCGTTTGGGCTATAAACGATCTTGCCGTCGGTTAGGCACCCGTCGACGTCTAAAAATATAATCTCTATCATAGCACGCCTTTCGTGCTAGGCACGCCGACTCTAGCGTTTTTGGCTAGAGCTCTTCTTAGCGCGACGGCACAGGCTTTAAAGCTCGCCTCCAAAATATGATGAGAGTTTCGTCCGCGGATTTTAGCGATATGTAGCGTGATTGCAGCGTTAAATGCTAGAGCCTGGAAAAACTCATTCGCCAACTCTACGTCAAATTCGCCAACTTTACCATCACTTATGCTTTCGTATACTAAAAATGGACGATTTGAGAGGTCAAGAGCGCAGTTTACTGCCGCCTCATCCATCACTACCGTCGCCTCGCCAAATCTCTCTACCCCACTAAGTGGATAAATTTTTTCGCGCAAAGCTTGTCCGATAACGATACCCACGTCCTCTACGCTGTGATGAAAATCCACGTGCAAATCGCCCTTGCAAACAAGCTTCATATCAAAAAGCGCGTGCTTGCAAAAAGCCTCAAGCATGTGGTCAAAAAATCCTATGCCAGTGCTTATCTCGGATTTGCCACTGCCGTAAATTTCAAGCTCTAGACTGATATCCGTCTCTTTTGTCTTTCTTTGCATCTTATTCCCTCACGAAAAATGCGCCCGAGATATGCCCTGCGCTTATGAAGTCTTTTGCTTCCTCTTCGCTTCTAAAGCCGCTTATAAATACCCTGTAAATTTTACCGCCGTCAAGATCATAGGACTTTATAACAGTATCATAGGCACCGTTGCCGTATTGTCCAGCGTGCTGCCGTTTATGAGCGTTTGCGCCACTTAAATTTTTAAATGCGCCGATTTGCACCATAAAAATACCGCCGACAAAAGACTGTTGTTGCGGTTGCGCTTTAGTTTGAGTGCTCGTTTTTTGCGAGCCGCTATGTTGTTTTGAGCTAGGCTGAGAGGATGCTACAACAGCTCCGCCGACATTGCCGTTAAAGCCAACGACCTCTAGTAAAACGGGGGCTGTGCCGGCGTTAAATACATCAAGCTTAACCGCGCCGGTTTTTGACAAATCTATCACACGCCCTGCGACAAAAGGGCCTCGGTCGTTTATACGCACGATGATATTTTTGCCGTTTTTTATATTCGTCACGCGCACCATAGTGTTCATCGGCAGAGTCTTATGCGCCGCCGTCATAGCGTGCATATCGTAAGTCTCGCCGTTTGACGTTTTTTTGCCGTGAAAATCCGGACCGTACCAGCTGGCTATACCGCTAGCCCTATCACCGACCTTGACTACGGTCGGATAGTATGTTTTTCCGTTTATGGTATAAGGGCGCATAGTAGCTTCATGCATGCCCTTTGAGCTGTTTATTTTGCCGCTCTTTTTTGAGCCGCCGCTAGCGGTAATCCCGCCTGAAGGCGAAGTCAAAAAGGAACAGCCGCTCATAAAAAATATGAAAAATAGACTAAAAAATATAAATTTAGCCCTACTCGGTTGCGGCAAGTTTGGCTCCGATCGAGCTGTTTGAGCTCATAAGAGTATTGGCTTCTTTTAAATCCTCAAACGCTACATCAAATTTCTGCGAGACTTCGCCGAGAGTATCGCCGCTTTTAACCATATACTCGGCTAGATAGTTTACGTTTTGCTCACTTGGGATGACTAGTTTTTGACTAGGCTTGATCTCGTTTGAAGCAAGTCCGTTATACTCTTTTATGATTTTATGATTTACGCCGGTTTTTTCTGCTATAGTTAGTAGCGTGTAATTATCTTTATAGGTGTAAATTTAAAATTTTATATTTTGCGCTACTTCGAAATTATCGCTAAACATTTTCTTTTTGTTTAATGGAATATAAAGATAATAAGGTTTTTCCGTCGGCGGAGTGTAGACGAATTTTAGATGCATATTGTACTCTTTCATCTTTTTTAGACTAAGACCTATGCTATCTCCTACCTCCATTAGCGTTGTACCACCGGGGACGTCTATCTTTGATAGTTCTATGCCTTTCGTTCCGCTTAGGGCCTGCGTTTTAGCCAGCAAATTTTCCTGCTCTTTTGCTATATGCGCAATGACTAAAATTTTCTTGACGAAATTTTTAGTTTCTTTTGGAATATAGCTTTTTTTATCGTCTAACAATGTTGCCAGATCGGTAGTTCCGGCCTTTTTAATGCCTTCCCTTAATCTAGTGTCTCCGCAGTTGTAAGCCATCATCGCAAGATACCACTTACCAAAGTCGTTTTTTAGACTCTGTAGGTATTTTGTAGCTGCAACGGTAGCCGCCATCGGGTCTTTTCGCTCGTCGGTGTATTTATCGACTCTAAGACCATAAAGTTTTGCCGTAGACTCCATAAACTGCCAAATTCCGATGGCTTTTTTGCTAGAAACTATGTGATTTGAAAAACCGGACTCCGTCATAGCAAGATACAAAAACGACTCCGGGATACCTGAGTCTTTTATAATCTTTTGGAGCATCGGGATATGTTTATAACCGCCTTTTACGGTATCTATAAACTCTTTTCTTTTACTATCTTTAATGGAATTTTTTATAGAAGCGTAGTGAGAGCTTTGTAAAAATTTAGCATCTATGTCAAATTCTTTTAATATCATCTTTTGGGTTTGCTCTGCGTCACTGCTAGCCGCGGTCGCAAAAAGCCACCCCGTACATGCCAAACACAGCATTATTACTCTAAAGATTTTCATTTTTCTCCTTGATTACGTGTTAAATTTCGTAAAGATTTTCTTTGCATTTTTCGTTGTTATTTCCATTACCTCTTCTTCTTTTAAATTTAAAATCTCAGCCATCTTTGTCGCGACAAAGCGCGTAAAGGCAGGCTCGTTTCTACGCCCCCTAAAGGGCTCGGGCGTCAGATAGGGCGCATCGGTTTCGAGTAGCAACCTATCTCGCGGAATTTGGGGCAAAATTTGAACCAAATTTTTCGCGTTTTTGAAGGTCAAAACCCCGCCGATACCGAAGTAAAATTCGCCCATCTTTGCAAGCTCTAAAAGCAAAGGCGAGGCGTTATAGCAGTGCAAAACCGCTCCGACTAACCTGCTTGCATACTCTTTTAAGATATTAAAACTATCTTCGTTTGCATCTCTAATATGCAAAATGACCGGCAAATTTAGCTCTACCGCCATATCAAGCTGCGCTCTAAATACGCGCTTTTGTTCCGCTTTTTCAAGCTCTTTTTCATTTTCATCTTTAGGTAAGCGGAAGTAATCAAGCCCGCACTCGCCTACGGCAACGCACTTTTCGTCTTTTACAAATTTATAAAGCACGTCCTTGTCAAATCCATCCTTATCATACGGATGAACTCCGACGGCAAAAAATACATTTTCAAATTTGCGGGTTATTTTAGCCGCTTTTGGTAAATCATTAATATCAGCACCCGGTATCAGCACTCCGCCGACGCCGTTTTCTCGGGCATTTGCGATAACTTTTACCAGATCGCTATCAAAGCTTTTATCATCCAGGTGACAGTGAGTGTCTATTATCATCAGGCTATTTCTACCCTATTTCGCCCGTTTTCTTTTGCTCTATAAAGAGCCTCGTCGGCAAGCTCCAAAAGCTCATCTAGCTTATAATCGCTCCTACTAAAAGCCACTCCAATAGAGACGGTGAAATTTATCTGCTCCTTTTTCAGCTGAACATTACAGCTTGCGATGTTTGCCCTTAAATTTACGAAAAATTTAACCGCCTCCTCATTTGAGATGTTTTTTAACACGATGCAAAATTCTTCCCCGCCAAATCTTGCTATCAAATCGCCATTTTTGGTCTCGTCGATTAGTTTTTTAGCTAGCGTTTTTAGCACCCTATCGCCGCTATCGTGGCCGCAGGCGTCATTTATCTCTTTAAAGTGATCAATATCTAGCATCGCCACCGCATAAGGCTCTGCGCGCTCCTCGGCATAAGCTACGTATTCGTTCATGTCGTCATAAAAATATCTTCTATTATAAACGCCAGTTAGGAAGTCTTTATTAGCAAAATCAGCGATTTGATTTATATTTTCCATCGCCTCGATTAGATTATTTACCCTACAGATAAGCTCCTCTTTTACAAAAGGTTTAGCGATAAAATCATTCGCACCGTTTTTCAAAAATATCGCGCCGTTTACGTTTTCGCTCGGACTCGTCATCATCAAAACTCCGATTTGATTTTTATCGCCCGCCGCCCTTATCTCTTTTAGTACCTCAAGGCCGTCTTTTACCGGCATCCTGTAGTCGCAAACGACAAGCCTGATATCTGGATTATCGGCAAAATAACTCATAGCCTCCTCGCCGTGAGCGGCGGTAAATACATGAAACTGAAGGCTAGTTAGGATTTTTTTAAGACTATTTCTAAAAGGAGCCGAGTCCTCGACGATCATTACTTTATATTGCCTATTTTTGCTTAGGCGATTTATGATCTGAAATATATAATTTATATCGTCCATATTGCCTTTATAGACGTAGTCTACGATGTCTTTATGGATAAAGCTCTCTCTGGTAGCATCGTCTATACTACCAGTTAGTACGATACTAGGTAGACCCTTTGATATGACGTAATCCACTATTTCGCCGTTTGGAGCGTCGGGTAAATTTAGATCAAGTAGCGCGATAAAGTAATCTTTTGAATTATTCAAAAATGCCTGCGCTTCAGCCATAGTGTGCGCCACGTCGATATCCATCTCAACCTTATCTTCCATCTTTTTAGCGATCAGCTTTGCCAGAGCTTTATTGTCTTCTACTATTAAAATTTTATTTTTTTCCATATATTCCCATTTGAAAATTTTTGCAAATATACCATTACTTTTCTTTTTTCAACCTAAATTTTAAGCCAAACTTAAACAACCAAAAGCTGGCGAGCAAAATTTATCGCCTCCTCAGTTATACGTTCGCCGCTTATCATACGAGCCAGCTCGCTTACGCGCTCTTCGCCCTTTAACTCCCTTACGTTCGAGGTTTCGCCGCGCTTTTCTACTAGAAAATGCGAACTAGCTTTAGAGCTTAGCTGCGGCTGATGTGAGATAGCGAAAATTTGATAAAATTCGGCCAAATTTAGCAGCACGTTTGCGATACTCATCGCCTCTTTTCCGCTTAGATTCGCGTCTATTTCATCTAGGATTATGACGCCCTCGCCGCCTCCGGTGATCTTGCTTTCGCTCGCGATAAAAGCTAGTCTTAAGCGGTTTAGCTCGCCCGAGCTTAGATTTTTTAGCGCTGTCTCGTTTAGGCTCAAATTTACCTCGTCCCTGCCGGCGGCGTCTAGGGTTTTGCAATTTATCTTTAATGAAATCTCGCTCATATAAAGCTCTTTTAGAAACGAATTTATGAGCGCTTCAAGCTCCTTTAAATTTGCCGCGCGAGCCTGGCTGATTTTGTCCGCCAGCGCGTTTACCGCAGTTTCGTTTTGCTTAAATTTACGCTCCAGCTCGCTCTTTTCAAAGCTTATATTTTCGTATCTGGCTAGCTCTGCCTTGCGCGTTTTTAGCGTCTGCAAAGCCTCCTCCTCGCCGCCGTAACGACGCACGAGCGAGTTTATCGCCTCGATGCGGTCTAGCACGCCCTCGATATCTACGTCTTCTAGCTCGTCCATGTTTAGATTTTCGCGCGCTACTCGCAGCTCGTTCATCGCCTCTTCAAAAAAGCTGCTATCGATATCGCTGATGTTTAGCGCGTCCGTCACGGCCTGCTCGAAATTAAAAATTTGCTCCGCCCTATTCCATGCTTCTAAAATTTTATCCTTTTTACTTAGGCGCTTTTTTAGCTCCATTAGCTCGTCAAATTCCCCGATTTTCGGGCTCACGCTTTCTATTTTATTGATTTCAAAAGAGGCAAATTCCTTTAGCTCCTCTACTCTTTTTTCTTCGTCGATTATTTTTTTCAGCTCGCGTGAAATTTGGCTAAATTCGTCAAATTTGAGCCTAAATTCGCCGAGCGTTTCGTTAAATTTAACGTCTTTTTTCGCTTGCAAGCTATCTAGCAAATTTAAAAATCTCTCGTTTTCAAATTCGTTTATTTCCTTTGCGGATAGGTATTTTACGTGCTCTTTGGCGATGCTGGCTAGATTTTTTTTAGAAACGGCTTGCGAGTTTATAAAATACCGCGTCGTTTTATCGCGAAATAGCTTAAAGGTATTTATCTCCTCGCTCTCAAGGCCAAATTCCTCGAGGTTAAATTTATGCGAGACGTCGGCCTCGATCAGCTTCGCTTCGCTATCTTTTAGCCCCAAAACCGCCATTATCGAGCCCATCAGGACCGATTTGCCAGCACCGCTCACGCCCGTAAATACGCTAAGTCCGCGCCCGAAATTTAACTCGACGTTTTCAAAACTCAAATTTTGCTTTATCAAAATCCGCTCAATCATTATAACCCCAATGCAGCTTTTCTTTTAAAATTTGAAAATAATCTCTCCCGACGTGGCGGATTAACCGCGCCGTGCTCGCGCTTAGCGTCATGCTCACGCCCTCAAACTCGCTCATCTTATACCTATCCTGCCCGTCGATAACCAGCACCGCCGCGCTTGCGGTTTTAAATTTGATCTCAAATCCACGCGGAAGCACAACCGGACGTTGAGTTAGCGAATGCGAACAAACGGGCGTCACCAAAAACACCTCGCTTAGAGGATATGTTATCGCCCCGCCCGCGCTCATGTTGTATCCGGTTGATCCAACGGGCGTAGAGACGATGACGCCGTCGCCAAAATACGCGTTAAAGTATTTTTCGTTCCAAAAGGCCTCCACGTGCGTCATGGAGCCAACCTTTTCGCCCACGATTACCGCGTCGTTAAATGCGATTTTGTGTAAAATTTCGCCGCTTTTTTTGTGCAAAAAAACATCAAGCATAAAAGGAGTCTCGACCTCAAATTTGCCCTCGAAAAACTCGGCGAAAAACTTCTCGCATTCATTCATCGTGATATCAGTCAAAAATCCAAGCCTGCCCGCGTGTATGCCTAGCACGAAGGGCGAAATCTCGGCTGCATTTCTACAAAGCGAGATGATCGTGCCGTCGCCTCCTAGCGAGATCAAAAAATCGCACTCCGTAGCCAGCTCACAAACCTCAAGTCCTTGTAAA
This sequence comes from uncultured Campylobacter sp., assembly GCA_963517705.1. Classification (GTDB taxonomy): domain Bacteria; phylum Campylobacterota; class Campylobacteria; order Campylobacterales; family Campylobacteraceae; genus Campylobacter_A. Next base: position 8,541 of record CAUQHH010000003.1, on the reverse strand, counting down.
TTTGAGCCCTCTTTTAAATTTAAATGTTTAGCCGCCGCGTTTTCAAACAAAATTTGAACGCCGTACCTAGCCAAAATCTCACGCAAGATTCGCGCGTTTTTTACCAAATTTCCATTGATTTTCGCGACTAGGCCGACTTTTTTTACCTTAGCCGGAAGTAATAAATTCTCTTTTTTCATAGAGCGGATTTTATCACATTTTGTTTTAAAAAAGCTGGGAAAAAGCAAATTTCTAGTATAATGGGCGCGTTAAAAACAGCAAAAGGAGTGAAAATGCGTAGCCATTACTGCACTGATTTAAGCAGTGCCGACATAGGCAAAGAAGTTACGCTTTGCGGTTGGGTAAATACCTACCGCGACCACGGCGGCGTTATATTTTTAGACCTGCGCGATCGCACGGGACTGATCCAGATCGTATGCGATCCTGCAGATAGCAAGAGCTCTCACGAGGCGGCATCGCATGTTCGCGACGAGTACGTCCTAAGGATAAAAGGCAAGGTCCGCGCTCGCGGCGAAGGCCTAGTAAATCCACGCCTAAAAACAGGCGAGATCGAAGTAGTCGCAAACGAAGTGATCGTCGAAAACCCGAGCGAGACGCTACCTTTCGTCATCGGCGACGAGAGCGTAAACGAGGATATCAGACTAAAATACAGATTTTTGGATCTTAGAAACGAGAAACTTCAAAATATCTTTAAAATGCGCTCAAAAGCGGCGATCGCAGCTAGAAATAGCTTAGATAAAATGGGCTTTATCGAGTTTGAAACGCCTATTTTAACGCGCGCGACGCCGGAGGGCGCAAGAGACTATCTAGTGCCTAGCCGCGTATATCCGGGCCAGTTTTACGCTCTGCCGCAAAGCCCGCAGCTTTTTAAACAGCTTTTGATGTGCTCGGGCTTTGATAAATATTTCCAGATCGCAAAATGCTTCCGCGACGAGGACTTGCGCGCGGACAGACAGCCTGAATTTACGCAGATAGATATCGAGATGAGCTTCATCGAGCAAGAAGATATCCTAAATATGGCTGAAAATATGCTAAAAGACGTCTTTGCCGCCTGCGGATACGATATACAAATCCCTTTCCGCCGCATGAGCTACAAAGAAGCGACCGAGAGCTACGGTAGCGATAAGCCCGACTTGCGCTACGATCTAAAGATGATCGACGTTATCGACATTTTCGCGCGCTCTAGCAACGAAATCTTTAGCAAAATCGCAACCGAACCTAAGAAAAACCGCATCAAAGCGCTAAAAGTGCCAAACGGCGATAATATCTTTAGCAAGCGCGAGATGAACCGTTTTGAGGAATTCGTCCGCAAATTCGGCGCTCAGGGCCTTGGCTACTTCCAGATGAAAGAGGACGGGCTAAAAGGACCGCTTTGCAAATTTTTCGAGCAGAGCGACCTCGACGAGATCGTGGCTCGCTGCGAGCTAAAAGTCGGTGACGTCGTATTTTTTGGCGCCGGCAAGAAAAAAGTCGTACTTGACTACATGGGACGATTTAGGATTTTCCTCGCCGAGCAAATGGGCATCATCGACCAAAACAAAATGGAGTTTTTATGGGTGCTTGACTTCCCGATGTTTGAGCAAAATGACGACGGCAGTTACTCGGCTATGCACCATCCGTTTACCATGCCTAAAAACATCGACGAGCCAGATCTCGAGGACATCCTATCGGTCGCTCACGACGTCGTGCTTAACGGCTATGAGCTTGGCGGCGGTAGCGTGAGGATCCACAAAAACGACGTTCAGCAAAAGGTATTTAAACTGCTAGGTATCGACGAGGCTGAGCAACGCGAGAAATTTGGCTTCTTGCTTGATGCATTAAGCTTTGGCGCGCCTCCGCACGGCGGTATCGCGATCGGCTTTGACAGGCTAAATATGCTAGTAAATAAAACCAGCTCGATCCGCGACGTCATCGCCTTCCCTAAAACTCAGCGCGCTCAGTGCCCGCTAACGAAAGCGCCAAGCGAAGCTAGCGGCGAGCAGTTAAGAGAGCTGGGACTAAGGCTGCGAGAAAAAGAAAAATAAGCTTGAAAGCGTCGTCTCGCCGCGCCATACGTCGTTGTTTTTAAAATTTGGCCCTCCGCAGGCTATACGCCTAGCGCACGCTTAAATTTTAAAACCGCCTAGTCTAGCTTGGCGATACTTCCGCTACAAATTTATTTAATTTTGTTTTTTATTTTAAAGAAAAGGCGAAGTATCTTGCGATGAATTTAAATGTTGCAAAGAAATTTACGACCGAAGATAGAACATATAGTTCATCGAGGGAGAAAATTTCTAGCTCATTTAAAAGCGCGCAAGAGACAAGCCGCAAAGAAAGGAAAAAATGAAAAATTTGTTTTTAATCATCGGCGCTCCAGGCTCCGGCAAAACCACCGATGCGTCATTAATCGCACAAGAGGACGCCAAATTTGCGCACTTCTCGACCGGTGATCTGCTTCGTGCAGAGGTTGCTAGCGGCTCAGAGCTAGGCAAGCTAATCGACGGTTTCATCTCAAAAGGCAACCTAGTCCCGCTTGACGTCGTCGTAAACGCGATAGTTTCGGCTATCAAAAGCTCGGACAAATCAAACGTCATCATCGACGGCTATCCGCGTAGCGTCGAGCAGATGACCGAGCTAGACAAGGTGCTAGCCGCACAAAACGAGATCGCGCTAAAAGGCGTGATCGAAGTGGACGTTAGCGAAGCCGTCGCACGCGAGAGAGTACTCGGACGAGCGCGCGGAGCTGACGACAACAACGAGGTTTTCAACAACCGCATGAAGGTTTATTTGGAGCCGATCGAGGCGATACGCAAATTTTACAAAGAAAAAGACCTACTTCACGTCGTAAACGGCGAGCGTGCGATCGAGCCTATCGTGGCCGACGTCAAAGCCCTCGTAAATAGCCTATAAATATTAAATTTAGAGCCTCAAGCCAGGCTCTAAATTTAAGCTTTCCATAAATCCAAATTAACAAAAAATTCACGAAATATCATTAAAATCCGCCCTATGATTTCACGAAAATCACATCAAATTTAAAGGATACGTAATGTTTAAGAAAATAGTTTTATCAACAGCCCTTGCTAGCGCGATGTTTGCAGCAGGCGGATTTACTGGCTCAAGCGCGCAAAACGCAGCAAATCAAGGCGGCTTCGTCGGCAAAGGCGCCATGAGCGCAAGCACCGTAAAACAAGCCCTGGCGCTACCAGATGACGCTCGCGTCGTGCTTGAGGGCAAGATCGTCTCCGAGTTTCGCCCCGAACACTACCAGTTCGTCGATAAAAACGGCGACACGATCGAAGTCGAGATCGATCACAAGGACTGGAGAGGCGTAACCGTCGATGAAAATACGCCCGTGCGCATCTACGGTAAGGTCGATAAGGACTTTATGAAAACCTCTATCGACGTGAAAAGTATCGAAATAATCAAATAATTTTAGGGCGGTTCGCCGCCTTAAAATTTCCCCCAAATTTTAGTCCCCCCCCCAAAAAAAAATTTACAAATTTTACTTTTTAGCATCAAATTTACCGCCGTAATGCCCGTCAAATTTTAGCATGCCCCGATTCTCGTTTTACTCCAAATTTAGCCGAGATTTTATATAATCTCTTACTCAAATTTCAAGGCAAGTATCTCAAAGCGTTTTGCTACAAAACGCCGCGTGATAGGAGCTTTACAAAGGATAAAAATGGACGTTTCAAAAATCAAAGCAGGCTCAAACCCAGACAAAATCAACGCCGTGATCGAGATCCCGTACGGCTCGAACATAAAATACGAAATCGACAAAGATAGCGGCGCGGTAGTGGTCGATCGCGTACTCTACTCGGCGATGTTCTACCCGGCAAACTACGGCTTCGTGCCAAACACTCTCGCAGCAGACGGCGATCCTGCCGATATCTTGGTGTTAAACGAATACCCTCTGCAAGCAGGCAGCGTGATCCCGTGCCGCCTAATCGGCGTGCTCGTGATGGAGGATGAAGCAGGTATGGACGAGAAGCTACTGGCCGTACCGGTTACCAAGATCGATCCGCGATTTGACGCGATCAAAAGCTATAAAGACTTACCTGAGGCCACGCTAAATAAGATCAAAAATTTCTTTGAAACTTATAAAATTTTAGAGCCTAACAAATGGGTCAAGGTTAAAGAATTTAAAGATGCAAACGCCGCAAAAGAGATCCTAGACGCGGCAATCAAAAACTACAAATAAGCCGCTGCTAGGCTTGTCGGCCGCCGCCTCGTTAAACCCAAACAAGCGGCGGCAAATTTTAATCAAAAAGGATAAAAATGGATATACTAAAGCTGCTTTTGGGCAACTCCGGCGGTATGTTAGATGCGATGTCGCAAAAAAGCGGACTGGCGGCAAACGACGTAGAGGCCGTGATTTCTAAGATCGCGCCGATTTTTATGCAAAAAGCGAACGAAAATTTTAAATCAGACGCGGATTCGTCCAATTTCCTAGATATGATCCGCCGCTCAAACCTAGACGATATGGCTGACGCCCCGCAAAACATCAGCGTCGCCGAGGGCAACGAGCTGCTTGGCGTACTAACAGGCTCAAAAGAAAACAGCAGGGCTCTAGCTAGCGACGTGGGTTCGCAGCTGGGCATCAGCGCGGACTCTATCAAAACCTTGCTACCGATGATCGCGCCGATGATCGCAGGCATGCTAAACAATCAGCTCAAAGCATCAAATTTGCAAGGCTCTGCAGATAGCGGCTCCATGATGTCGATGCTTACGCAGTTTTTGGATCAGAACAAAGACGGCTCGATCGTAGATGATATCTTTAGGATCGCAGGCGACTTTTTCGGTAAAAAATAGGCGAATCTCGCCTATTTTAGCCGTTGCGGTTTTTTCGTTTTACCAAATTACAGCTTTTAAAATCGCTTCGTCTACGATACTGCTTTTGTGCCGCAATGCGCAAATTTATTCCGCTCTTAACAATGTTTGATACACGCCTGCAAACTGCGCTCGCTCCCTTTTAGCTAGAACGTTAAATTTATAGAATAATTTTAAATTTTATCAATGATTTCAAGTCAAGATTACATAAACTTTTAGCTAAATTTGGAATCAAAAAGCCGGGGTCTTGATATAAATTTTAGTATTTTAAAGGAAGTATCGTGCGAATAAAATTTGAGTTTATACTTATTTCAGCCCTTTTTTGAGTTTCCTAACGAGAAATCTCGCCAAATGAAGCTCGTCAAAAAGCGATTTTTCGATGCAAAGCGGACGGTCAAAAATAAGATCGCAGATGAGCTCGGCGCCAAGCACAGCCGTACAAAGCCCGCGCGAGCCGTGAGCGGTGCTAACGTAGACGTTTGGCACGTATTTTGGATGCGGATTGGACTTGCCTTTCGTCCAAAGCAGCGATTTGTAACTATCTTTGTAAAAATTCTCGTCGTAAAGTCGCCCGATGAGCGCAAATCGGTCGCCGCTATAACTGCGGTAGCCGACCTTTGAGCCGATTATTCGGATGTTTTGCGGTATTTGAGCCGCGATGTTTGAGTTATTTTTAGGCGCGGTCAAATTTGTATCTTGCGCCTGTACGGGGTCGCTCGCGGTTTTGGCGAGCAAATCCGTATTTTTACTCAAATTCATATCGCTACTACTCGCTTCTAAACGATTTAAATTTTCAGCGTCGCCGTCTGGGCCGGTAGTCAAATCTAAATCCTGCTCGCCGTTTAAATTTAGCAGCTCGCTTTTGGCAAATTTGCCGTCCAAAAACTCGGCGACGTCGGCTAAGTTTTTCTCATCGTCGCTAGAGCGCGGCTCGTCTAAAAAAAGATTTCTATCATACGTCGCACCGATCGCCTGCACGCCTTGGGTAGGCGGGCAAACGTAGCCTTTGGCGCTAAAAGGCACAGACGTCCAAACGGCGGGCGCGATATGCGTGACCTGACCGCGCACGGAGCTAAGCCTGATATCATAGTCCGCAAAAAGCTCCATACTCTCGCTACCGATAGCAAGCACGAGCACGTCGGCGTCAATGATTCGTCCGTCCTTAAAGTGCGCCCTAACCGCGCCGCCCTCAAGCGTCTCAAAGCTCTCAAATTCGCAGTTTAAAAGCGTTTTTATACCCGCGCTTGCCGCTTTGCACATCTTTCTAGGGCGAGCTTTTGCGCCCTTAAAAATAAACGTGCTAGCGTATGGCTCGCTATCAAATTTTAGCTCAAAAACGCCGTTATCCGCGTCAAATTCGCGCCACTCGTAAAAGCGCTCCAGCGTCTTTTGCTCGTATGCGTAGTCCGTCGCGCCGCAAAACTCTATCTCCTCAGCACCCAAATTTCGCTCATAAAAGCGAGCCGCCTGCAAAAACGCGTTCATATGCATGCGGCCTAAATTTACGGTTGGTTTCGTGATAAGCGGCATCAAAATACCGCAGTGATTTCCGGAGCCGTTTAGCGCGATATCGCCGCGCTTTTCGGCGATCGTGACCTTTAAACCGCGCTGGCGCAACTTAAACGCGCAAACGCAGCCAGCCACGCCGCCGCCGATCACTAGCGCCGTCTTTGGCGCAACCGTAGCGGCGGGATCAAATCTGCTAAACCAAATTTCACCCTCAGCTTGTCGCTCGCCTACAAATTTGGCGCGCAACATCTCTCGCTTTTTGCCGTAACCCTTTAGCAAATTTACTTCAAAGCCGCTATTTTGCAGGGCTCTTTTTAACGCGCCCGAAGCCGAATACGTACAAACGCTAGCACCCAAAGCACATAAATTTGCGATTTTAGCGCAAACCTGCTCACTCCACATCGCTTCGTTTTTAGCAGGTGCAAAACCATCCATAAAAACGGCGTCCGCATTAAAACTAAGCTCGTCCAAAACCTCGGCCACGTCGCCAAAACACAGCGTAAGCGTGACGTTTGGAGCTAAATTTAATCTATGAAATCCCCGAATAAGAGGCGGGTAGGCATCTAAAAACTTGCTAGAAACATCCGCGAGCTCGCTAAAATTCGCGTAAATTTTAGCTAGATCGTCTCTGGCGATCGGCGCTTTTTCGATACTGACGAAATTTAAAAATTTATCCGTGTTTTTAAATCTTTTAAAGGCGCAGAGGAAATTTAGTCCTGCGCCAAATCCCATCTCAAGAACGTTAAATTCACTCTTTTTACTCCAAATTTCATCAAAAACGGAGTTAAATACATACTCGCTCTGGCCTATGGGACCATCTGCGTTAAAGTAAATATCGTCAAATTCAGGGCTAAACGGAATGCCGCCCTTTAAAACGACTCGCGCGCTTTTCATTGCTGGTTTGAAAAATAGACGTCTATGCCGTCTGCAAGCCCCTTGGCTAGGGCGTCTTGGTATTTTGAGTTATTTATGAGATCACCTTCGCTAGGATGAGTGATGTAGCCAACCTCAAGCAGCACCGCGGGCATCAGCGCGCCCACTAGCACCCAAAAAGGCGCCTCGCGAACGCCGCCGTCGGAAGCCTTTGAGCTGACTGATTTTGCTCGTGCTAAAACTTCGCGCTGAACGTCGATGGCGAGCTTGTTTGAGGCGATGATTTTCTCGCGGTTGAGGAAATTTAAAAATGTCTGCTTAGAAAAATAGTTCATCTCCTCGATGTCGGATTTATTTTCCAGGGCGGCTGCATTTTTGCTGCGCTCAGAACGAGCCGGCGAGAGGAAAAACGTCTCTATGCCGCGCATAGTCGCTGCCTTGGTTTTGCTCGGCGCGGCGTTTGCGTGGATGGAGATAAAGAGGTCCGCAGCCTTGTCGTTGGCGTATTTCGTGCGATCACGAAGGTTGATAAATTTATCCTTACTACGCGTGTAATACACCTTGTAGCCGCGTCCTTGCAGCTCTTTGCCTGCCTTTTGCGCGATACTTAGCACAATATTTTTTTCTTTTAAAGATCCATTTATAGCCCCCGGATCGTCGCCACCGTGCCCTGCGTCAAGAACGACAACCTTGCCTTTAGCGCTTGTGATTTTTTTAGTGGCCGCTGTTTTTACCGGTGCTAACACGATTTCTTGCTCATCCTTTTCGGTGGTGCTTTGGGTACTTTTAGCATCCGTCTTGGTCTGCGCGGCAACTTTTTCTTGCTTTTGCTGAGCGAGCTTTTGATTTTGAGCTTGGTGTTGAGTTGCTTTTTGCTGTTGTATTTGAGTTATTTCAGATTTCGAATTTGCAGCGATTTTGGGGAGCTCTTGCTTAATAGACGGTTGATGATTTTTTTGTCTACTGTTTTGACTCGTTAAATTTTGGCTTTGCGTGGGCTTAGCCTTTGAGAAAATTAAAGACTGATTATCGACTCTAAGTTTTAAATTTGGCTCGAATTGACTTACGAATACCACCCTAACGGTTTTTTCGTCAAACTGACTTATGCGGATCTCATCCACTAAGTAATTTTTAAATCTTTGTAATTTTCCGCCACTCCAAATTCCTTTAAATTCATATATCGTCTTATAAGAACCTTTTTGATTTAGGTCGGTTTTTTTGATATCGTTACCGTTTAACTGTCGGCTAAATTTTAGCTCGAAATTTCCGTCGTTATCCAAAGCTTCTAGAAGCTGCAAAGTTTGATTTTTGACGGTTTTGGCATTTTGGGCGGCAAGCGGAGCCGAGGAT
>CAUQHH010000002.1:0-38579 GCA_963517705.1 uncultured Campylobacter sp. | reverse complement strand
TTTATATCCCGTTCGCTTCGTAAACAACCTCTTGCAGTTTCAATTTAGCGAGGCGGGCGAAGAGACGCTGAGATTTTTAGCAAACACGATTATCGGCTTTGGCGGGCTAACCGACGGAGCGAAATACTACAATCTGCAGCGCCATGACGAGGATTTTGGACAGACGCTTGGATACTGGGGCGTGGGTAGCGGGTTTCACGTGGTTTTACCGTTTATCGGCCCGTCAAATTTACGCGATATCGTCGGTCTAGTCGGCGATTATTACCTCGATCCCATAAGCTACGTAAAGCCGGCTCTAGACTCCTTTGCGATAAAAACTTTCCGTCAGGGCAACCTTTTGTCTTTACATCCAGACGCTTACGACAATCTTAAAAAAGACGCGATCGACCTGTATCCGTTTCTACGCGACGCCTACGAACAGCGCCGCAACCACTTAATAAAGGAATAAAATGAAATTTTTAAAAATCATCCTGCTTGCGCTTTTTAGCGCGGTTAGCCTCTTTGCGATCAGTGAGGAGCAGATAAAACCTACGATGCAAAAAACGACGCAAGACGCCATCGAGGTGCTAAAAAACGCAAATTTGAGCAAAGACGAGAAAATAAGTAAAATTTTCGCCGTTTTTGATCCATATTTCGACTACGAGCAGATGTCTAAAATCGCCCTAAGCAAGCGCTACAACAACCTAAATGCCGAGCAAAAGGCTAAATTTAACAAAGCTTTTGAAGAGAGATTAAAATCAAGCTACGTCGATAAACTTCTAAGCTATAAAAACCAAACTATAAATTTTAAAGACGTGACCAAACCAAACGAAAATCGCTACTTTCTAAACGCCGATTTGGTCGGTGAGGACGGCAAAAACTACGGCTTTACGTATAAATTTTATAACGCCAAAGAGCGCGGCTGGCTCATCTACGACGTTGAAATTTTAGGCGTTAGCATCATCCAGACCTACCGCAGCCAGTTTGACAGCCTGATGGAAAACGAGAGTTTTGAAAATTTGCTTAGCAAGCTAAACTCCGTCCAAGCTCCGCAATAAGGCGCTGATGAAGCGGATTTTTAAATTTATCGTCAACTTTCCAAAGAGCGTTATCGCGGGCGTACTGGCCGCGACGCTTTTTTTTGGATATTTTAGCGGCAAGCTTGAGGTGGATGCGTCTACCGAGACGCTGCTACTTGAAAACGATAAAGACTTAGCCGTCTTTAGGGACGTTTTTAAACGTTATGTTAGCCCAAACTACCTAGTCATCGCCTATACGCCAAAAGACGATCTGCTCGCGCCCTCTACGCTTAAAAAGATAGAAAATTTAAGCCGCGAGCTCGAAAAAAACGAGCTTGTATCAAGCGTTATTTCGGTACTAAACATCCCGCTGCTTCAAAGCGGAACTAGCGATCTTAGCGAGCTGGTTAAGCATGTGCCAAGCCTCGCCGACGCCGATATAAACAAAACTCTAGTACGCCGCGAGTTTGAGAATAGCCCACTATATACGAACAACCTCGTTAGTCGCGATCTAAAAACTACCGCAATTGTGCTAAATTTAAAGACCGACGAGAAATATCAAAGCATACTAAACGAGCGAAACGCCCTGCTAAACGCCAAACTAGACGGCAATATCACGAGCGAGCAAAAACAGCGTCTAAATGCGGTAAATGCGCAGTTTAAAGCTCACCGCGACGAAGCGCGCATAAAAGAGCACGCCGCGATCGAGCAGATACGCGAGACGATAGCGAAATTTGGCGGCGGCGAGAGCCTATTTTTAGGCGGTGCCAACATGATCGCCGATGATATGGTGAGCTTCGTGCGCTCGGATCTTGCGACATACGGCATCAGCGTGACTTTGCTTTTGGTCTTTTGTCTTTGGCTCTTTTTTAGGCAGATTCGCTACATCGTTATGCCGATTTTTATCTGCGTGATTAGCGTTATTTGGGCGAGCGGGCTGTTTGGGTTTTTCGGCTGTGAGATTACCGTCATCAGCTCAAACTACATCGCCCTTCAGCTCATCATTACGATCTCGGTCGTCATCCACCTGATCGTGAGTTATCGCGAGTTTTGCATCACAAAACCGCATCTTAGCAACCGCCAGCTGGTCTATCTCACGCTGCGCGATAAGGCCAGTCCGTCGTTTTTTGCGATATTTACGACCGTTATCGGCTTTTTGTCGCTTGCGCTTTCTGATATCAAACCCATCATAATGCTCGGTATCATGATGAGCGCGTCGATCTCTATCTCGCTGGTGCTTGCGTTTTTGCTATTTGGCTCCGCGATGGCGCTGATGCCAAAGCTCGCTCCGGTTAGGACGTTTGAGGATAAATTTAGCTTTACCAAGCACTGCGCCGCATTTGCGCTAAATCACAGCCGCGCCGTTTACGCTATCAGCATTGCGGTGCTTATTTTTGGGCTTTACGGCATCTCAAAGCTAAAAGTCGAAAACAGCTTTATAAGCTATTTTAAAGATACGACCGAAATCCACAAAGGTATGCAGGTGATCGATACGAAGCTGGGCGGCACGGTGCCGGTTGATATATTGGTCAAATTTAACAAGCCTAAATTTGAGCAAAGCGCGGCCAAAAACGAGCCTAAAGATGAATTTGACGACGAGTTTGCCGCTAGCGCGAACGAGGATAAGTACTGGTTTAATCAGCACAAAATCGACGTCGCGAAAAAGGTACATAACTATCTAGAAAACAAGCGCTTTATCGGGCACGCGAGCAGCCTAAACACCGTCGTAAAGATCGTCGAGCGTATCACGCAAAAGCCCGCCGACGGACTCATGCTCTCGATCCTATACGAACAGATCCCGCAAAAGTACAAAGACATAATCCTAAGCCCCTATGTAAGCATAAAAGATAACGAGCTGCGCTTTACCGCACGAACTCTTGATAGCGACGACGCGCTACGTAGGGACGAGTTTTTGCGCGAGCTTAGAACCGATATCGCAAATTTGATAGCAAACGACAACGCAAGCGTGCAAGTTAGCGGCGCGATGGTGCTTTATAACAACCTCCTTCAAAGCCTCATTGCCTCGCAGGTAGATTCTTTTGGCTTCGTGATCTTGTCGCTTTTTATCGTTTTTTGCATTATTTTTAAAAGTGTTAAGCTCGCCGCCATCGCTATCACGTCAAATTTGATCCCGCTTTGTGCGGTATTTGGCGTCATGGGCGTGCTGGGTATTCCGCTTGATATCATGAGTATTACGATAGCGGCTATCAGCATAGGCATCGGCGTGGACGACATCATCCACTACATCCACCGCCTAAAAATCGAGCTTCGCAGCAAAAACGTCGCCGAGTCGATCAAGGCCTCGCACGCAAGTATCGGTTACGCGATGTACTACACCTCGTTTGCGATCATCCTTGGCTTTAGCATAATGGTAACGAGCAACTTTATCCCGACGATATATTTCGGACTTTTGACCGATCTTGTTATGATAATGATGTTGCTAGGGGCGTTGGTGTTGCTGCCGACTCTGATCAAAACCTTTTACCGGGTTAGAATTCCCCATAAATGACGGATTTCAAAAGTAGTTTTTGATTAAGGCGCTCGGTCACATACTATATGTATGCTCCCATCACGCCTAATCAAAAACTATTTAAACTACGCCTATTCTGTCTGGAATACTTGTATCGTATCTTGCTAATTTTGTAAATTTGGCTTCTAATTTTAAACGTGTGGTGTAAGTAGATAAAATCCTTAAATTTAACTCAAATTTGAATAAAAAAACTACTCTTTCATAACCTTAAGGAAAGAGTAAACGTCTCTCACGCCGTCGATGTGCTTGGCGTACCAGATCGCGTGTTTTTCCTGCTCGATATCGGTGATGATGCCGGTAAATACGACGTTGCATTGTACTACGCTTACTCTCACGCTAGTGCCGCTGATTATGCTATCTTTAAAAAAATTATTTTTTAGTTTTAGCATTATAGCGAGGTTGCTTTCGCATTCGCCGCCGTCGCTAGGGAGGCGAATATACGTATAAATTTTACTCACGCCGTCGGTGTTTTTAGCCAGCTCCACTAGCTTGGTTTTGTGCTCAGCGTCAGGCACCACGCCGATGAGATACACGTCGCCGTAAAAGCTCTCGACGTCCACGTTTAGGTTGCTAAGCCCGCTTGAGGCTAAAATTTTAGTCTGGATTTTTGTTTTTATAAATTTATCTTTCGTTATCGAATATATGCCGCGCTCGTCTTTGCTGATCTGGTAGGCGTCGTAGACGTTTATGCCCGTTAGCGGCGTCACGGTCGTAAAGAGCTCGAGACAACCGCCGAGGAAAAAAATCGGCGAAAAAATGAGGATGTTTTTTAAAAAAAATCGCGCAAATAGCTTTTTCATCGCCGACCCATAAAATTTTCTCCAAATACTATAGAAATCAAACTAAAATTTATATAAATTTAGTTATAATCGCGCTCACCATCTAAAGACGCGGAGGATAAAGCGATCTGGTGGCGCTCGCGGACTTCAAATCCGATGGCGGGGCGGTTGACCGCTTCGCGGGGAGTTCGATTCTCTCATCCTCTCGCCAAACTTCTAAATTTATTATCTTAAAACAAGCAAAATTCAGCTACAATAAGCCGTTTATATTAAATTAATTTAAGGTTTTTCTTTTGGCTAGTTCATTCGCCTCCAAATTTCCTCTCGCACGCGCCGTTTTAGGCAGGATATACGTGGTGCTTTTTGCTACCGCCGTATTTCTCATATGCGCAGCAAGCTTTGGGTTAAATTTAAAATTTGAAGGCGTAAAAGAGGATGTTTATGCTGCAAATTCTAACTTTAAAACTTTCATCAAAGAACGCGCCATAAATATAGATAACGAACTTAAACTTATCGAAAGATATATTGAAGCACCTGATTTTGACTCAAAAGCAATCTTTGACTTTGCCGTAAAAAATAACAACGAATACATGGCTTTTTTTATCGTAAACGAACTCGGCGAGATAGAGTTTATCAGCGATGAAAAATTACGCGATACGTACTCTGCATTCTTTCTCTCAAAGCCTTGGGAAAACGAGCCTGAGGATAAAATTTTAAGATCAGAGTTTATGTTTGATAAAAGCGACGTACCGACAAGGCTCGCCGCAAAAAAGATGAAAAACGGCAAAATCTTAGCTACGCTCATACGCTTTACGGCGATTTACGAGGAGTTTGCGCGCGGATACGAGAGGATGGGTGTAAATTCGTTCGCGATAGATAAAAGCGGTAGGATCGTATTTCACCAAGACCCCGAGCTGGTTTTAGAGCGCAAAAATATCTTTGATCTTTACGATGTGGATGCTGACTACCTAAACAGCGACGAAGTAAAATTTGCAAATTTAGGCTCGCTAAACAGTGAAATTTATTATATTCAAAGTATCCCAAGGATTGGTTTGGCCGTGGTTTCAAGCTATCCTGTGGATAAATTTATAAAAGAAAATTTACTATTTTTGCTAATCTGCGTCGCATTTTTGGCCGTGGGCGCTATCTTTACGATTCGTTACGTCAAATTCGTCAAAAACTCCGTTATAAAGCCCGTTTTGTCTATCAAAAATTTAGTCGCAAAAGCCGGCGACGGCGAGGAGATTAAGACCTACGCGAAATTTGGCTCGGTAGAAGAATTTGATCAAATCTCGGACGAGATCGTCAAATTTTACGGAGATTTCGGCGAGAAAAAGGCTAAATTTGAAGAGTACTCGCGCAAATTCGGATTTTTGTTTGAAAAAGGACCTTTTATCTTGCTGTTAATCGACGCAAAAAGTGGCAGGATCGTCGAAGCAAGCGCAAGAGCGTGCGAGTTTTACGGATTTAGCGAGGAAGCGATAAAAAGCAAAAATTTAGCCGAGCTAAACGCGTCAAATTTGACCGATATGAAAACGCAGCAAGAGGGCGAAGGCGAAATTTACGAAACGAACCATTTTGCCGCGGGCGGCGAGATAAAGCAGGTGCGCATCTACAAGCAAAACTACGAGCTACCCGGCGGCGAAAAGATCGGCTTTTGCGTCGTAAAAGATGTTACGAAAAGCAATACCCTAAAGAAAAACGCGCAAAAACAAAGCGAGATAGACGCTCACTCTCCGCTATTTAGCGTGGTTTGGAAGGACCGCTTTATAGGCGATATATCAAGCGTTTCGGACAATATCGAGCGCGCATTGGGATATAAAAAAAGCGAAATATTTTCAAAAGAATTCGAGTTTAAAAACATCATCCATCCAGATGACCGAGATAGGCTCGCGAACGAATTTAACATCAAATTTAGCCTATTTAACGCGGCTTCGCTCAAAAAAGAGAACGAGTCGCTACAATCTTGCAGGCTGATAAGAAAAAATCTAGAGGTCATAGATTGCAGCGTATTTATCAAATTTATCTCAAAAGATGGCAGAACCGTGGACGAGGTGATCGGATACTTTATCGAGAGCAAGCTGGCGGCAAATTTGACCGCAAAAGCCAGCATAGAGATAGCGCGCCTAAACGACGACAAAGAGGGCGCATATAAAAATACGATTTTAAGCCTATTTGCAAACGCGCAAGAAGCCGTCGCCGTAGTCGGGTTAGACGGCGTATTTTTAGACGCTAACGAAGCCTTTTGCAAGATAAGCGGCTACTCCAAAGAAGAAGCTATCGGCAAGCCGTCAAATTTACTAAAATCAGGCGTGCATGATGATAAATTTTACGAACACATGTGGAAGAGGTTGTTAAAAAAAGGCTTTTATAGCGGCGAAATTTATAATAAGCGAAAAAGTGGCGAAATTTATCTCGAGCAGCTTAGTATCGCGACCGTTTATAGCGGCTCAAAGCCTAGCTACTTCGTGGCGGCGTTTCACGAGTTGCCGTGGGTAGAGCCTGAGATAAAACAGAATGAATCAAAAGCAAAGGAGCAAGAGTGAGCGAATTTGACGCGAGCGTTTACGAGCACGAAATACCGAGCGGCACGAGGCTGTATTTCGGACAAAGCGCGAAACTAAAAAGAAAGATCGAGCGCGCGGCGAGCGAAATTTTGGAGAAAAACGGATTTCACGAGATCGTGACGCCATTTTTCTCGTATCATCAGCACCTAAGCGTGCAGCCGACGGCTCTGGTGCGCTTTAGCGATCACGAAAACCACCAAATTAGCCTGCGCGCCGATAGCACCGTGGATGTCGTTCGCATCGTGCTTAGACGCCTAAAAGACACTGAGCCTAAGCGCTGGTTTTACATCCAGCCGGTTTTTAAGTATCCTAGCACCGAAATCTATCAAATCGGCGCCGAGCTAATCGGCGAGAGCGATCTGTCCACTAGCGTCAAGATCGCAAAGGAGCTTTTTGAGTCGTTTGATCTCGCGCCCGTGTTGCAAATCAGCCACATCGCGATCCCGCAGATTGTGTGCAGACTGCTAAATTTGCCTATTTCGATATTTGAGCACGGCGAGATCGAAAAAATCCTAAATCAAAACGAAGAGTGGCTAAAAAGGCTAGCCTTCGTAAATACGGTTACGGACATCGACGAGATTTTGCCGCTGGTTCCGGATGAGATAAAAACCGCGCTGCTTGAGATAAAAGAGCTAGCCCAAGCGGTAAAATATGAAAATTTAAGAATTGTTCCGTTATATTATTCAAAGATGAGGTATTATGATAAGCTGTTTTTTAGATTTTTAGGCGGCAACGCCGTGCTAAGCGGCGGCGGCAACTACGAAATAGAGGGTATCAAAAGCAGCGGCTTTGGCGTATATACCGACGCGTTAATCGAAAATTTAGATCAAAAGGAGAGAGTATGAGCAAAGCTGACGTGATAGTGGGCGTGCAGTGGGGAGACGAAGGCAAGGGCAAGATCGTAGATATGCTAAGCGGCGGCTACGATATGGTATGCAGGTGTCAGGGCGGACACAATGCGGGCCACACGATCGTCGTAGAGGGCAAGAAAATCGCGCTGCATCAGGTTCCATCGGGCATACTTCATAAAAATATAATCAACATCATCGGCAACGGCGTCGTGCTCTGCCCGGCCGCGATAATCGAGGAGTTAAAGCAGTTCGGAGACGTTTCGGGGCGGCTATTTATCAGCGACAAGGCGCATTTAAATTTGCCTTATCACGCGCAAATCGACCAAGCTAAAGAAAAGGCCAAAGGCGCGCACGCTATCGGCACGACGGGCAAGGGCATAGGACCTGCGTATAGCGACAAAATCAGCCGCAGCGGACACCGAGTCGGGGAGCTAAAAAATCCCGAAAAGCTTTGCGACGCGATTCTAGCCGATTTTGCGGCAAATAAAGCGTTTTTAGACGTTTTAGGCGTCAAAGCGCCAGCGCGAGAGGAGCTTTTGGGTGAGCTAAAGAGCTACGAGGCTGCGCTGGGTAAATTTATCGTAGATACCACGCACATGGTGTGGGAGGCGATAGACGCGGATAAGAAAATCTTGCTCGAGGGCGCGCAGGGCACGCTGCTAGACATCGATCACGGCACGTATCCTTTCGTAACTAGCTCAAACACCGTAACTGCAGGTAGCTGCAGCGGTATCGGACTAAGCCCTAAAAACGTCGGCGAGGTGATCGGTATCATCAAAGCCTACACAACGCGCGTTGGCAACGGCGCATTCCCGACCGAAGATATGGGCGAAGACGGCGAAAAGATACGCGATATTGGACGCGAATACGGCGCAACGACTGGCAGACCGCGCCGCACGGGCTGGTTTGACGCAGTAGGCGTGAGATACGCGGCGAGACTTGACGGCGTGGATAAATTTGCGCTGATGAAGCTTGACGTTTTAGACGGTTTTAAAAAGGTAAAAATCTGCAAAGCCTACGAGAAAAACGGCAAGATAATCGAATATTTCCCAAGCGATCTAGAGGGTGTAAAACCCGTCTACGAGGAGCTTGAGGGCTGGGATAAGGTAGAAGGGGCGCGTAAATTTGAGGACTTGCCCGCAAATGCAAAGGCCTTTATCAAGCGCATCGAGGAGATCACGGGCGTAAAAGTCGGCATCGTTTCCACGAGCCCGGAGCGCGAAGATACGATAGTTCGATAAGATGAAAAGCAAATTTACGCAAATCGTAAATATAAAAAAGCGAAATTTAGACAAAATCGAGCTAAATTTAGCAAGAGCTAGAAACGAAGCGGCGATGATAGAGGGCTTCATAGCGCAGGCTGCCGAGCAAATTTCAAAATTTGAAATGCCATCCAGCGGCTCTGCGATCGATCTGCGCGGATCACTGGAGCTTCTGGGCGCGATGCGGCGAGAAAAAAGTCTGCTAACCGAGCGGCTCGAGCTAATGAAAAAAAACATCGCGCACCTCGAGCGGCAGCACAAGGCGGCAAATTTGGAGTATGAAAAGATGAAATACCTGCAAACGCAGGACTTTAGCGCGCAAATAGAAAAGATAAAAAAGGCCGAAGCGGCGGCTCTGGACGAGTTTGCGACGATGAATTTTACTAGGCAAAAAGAGGCGAAAGCTTGAAAAAAATTTTGATTTTACTAACTTTAAATTTATGCGTTTGGGGCGCAAACGACGTAAACGCTCAAAGCGCGAGCCAAAGCGGCTTTAAGATCCCGGTGGACTGCGTTTCGATATTTGAAACCAGAAAAGACGAGCTAAAAAGAGAGCTTGCTAAAATAGACGAAGCAAGGCAGAGCTTGGAGGCTTTTAGAGCGAGTTCGGCGGCGCTTTTTGAGGAGCGAAACGCCAAGCTAGCCGTCAAAGAGGCCGAGATAAACGCGACTCTAACCCGCGCGCAAGAGGAAAAAAAGCAGACCGAGCAGCTGATAAAGAAAAACGACGAAATCGTAAAAGAGCTAAAAGCGATGACTAGCGACAAGGTCGGCGAGACCTACGGCAAGATGAAAGATCAAGCCGCCGCCGACGTTCTAAGCGCGATGGATAGGGCGGACGCGGCTAGCATCATGTACTCGCTAAGCCCTAAAAAAATCTCCGCGATAATGGCAAAAATGGAGCCTAGCGCAGCGTCTGAAATCACGCTTTTAATAAAGCAAGGCCCGCCATTTATAAAAGCTGAAAAAAACGTAACGCAAGAAGTCTCTCCTACTTCGCCCGACGGCCCTGCTGGAAATCTGCTAAATTTGTAAATTTGGCGCTATAACGCTCTAAATTTATATTGGCTCGCGTCTAAATTTGAACTCAAATTTGCGCTAATAACGCGAAAGCTAAATTTGCCTTTGGTGGTCAAATTTGACTCCAAAGGTTAAATTTTACCTCCGTAAAATTTAACGCTAAAGCCTAAATTTAACTAGCGGCCAGTCTCAAAAGCATTTTTATCCGCGCGTCAAATTTTGCTTCAAATTTTACTTAAAACAAACGTCCGTCAAAACAAAAAACTCCGTGAGATTTTAGGTATTTCTTACCAAATTTTGGTTAAAATCAAGCCCAAAAAGAGAGGTAAAAATGCGTATAAAACTCCCACACACACCCTACATCGCGCACAAAATCGCTATTGATTTATTAAAGTCCGGATTCGTAAATTTAACGCGCGGAGTAGAGCCCGTAGCGGCATGCGCGAAAGAAATTTTAGATAACGATTTACAAAAAGAAAAAGCTCTTGAAGAGCGCGTAAACGAGGTGCTCGCCGAGAACGAAGACGACATGGAGAGCATGCAAGTCGATAGAAAAAATATGTTTTGGCTCGTAAAAAAGAAGCTGGCTAAAGAGTACGGCGTGATACTTACATACGAAGACCGCTTTAGCAACGTCGCTCACCTTGTGCTTGAAGGCGCTTGGAAAAAGGGACTCATCGACTACACGGTCTCCGAAAACCGTATCAAAAACATCATCTACGGCTCGATCGAAGACTATCTAAAAACGTATGAAATTTTACAAGACGTGGTCATCGACAAGATCGACGGCTACAAGCGCAAGCTAATCCCTGGTACCGAGGAGTACGACATCGTATTTGAGCGGCTCTACGAGGACGAACTAAGAAAACGAGGCATGCTGTGAGAGCTTATATCTATCTTGAAAACGGCGTTTTTTTACAGGCGAAGGCCTTTGGCGCGAGCGGTACGGCTAGCGGCGAAATGGTCTTTAATACAAGTCTAACGGGCTATCAGGAGATCATGAGCGATCCTAGTTATGCGGGGCAGTTTATTGTTTTTACGATGCCTGAGATCGGCATAGTGGGCGTAAACGAAGACGATATGGAGAGTGCGAAAATCCACGCTAGCGGCGTTTTGATGCGGGATTTTAACGCTACTACGTCAAATTTCCGCTCGCAAAAAAGCTTGGAAGAGTTTTTCAAAGAGCAAGGTAAATTCGGCGTTTACGACATCGACACGAGATTTTTAACCAAGATGCTACGCGATAACGGCGCGCTACACGCTGTGATCTCGACTGAAATTTCAGACGAAAAAGAGCTAAAAAAACTGCTCGAAAACTCGCCTAGAATCTCGGAGATAAACTACGTCGCAAAGGTAAGTACCGAGCAAATTTACGCTCACGAAAACGGCGCTTGGGATCACGCGAGCAAAGCCTACTCCGCGCTAAAAGCAAACGGCAAAAAGGTCGCCGTCATCGACTACGGCGTGAAGCGAAACATCCTAAACGAGCTTTGCGAAACCGGCCTTGAGACGCAAATTTACCCTCACGACGTGCAAGCAGACGAGCTCATCGCTAAATTTAACAAAGGCGAGATAAACGGCGTGTTTCTCTCAAACGGCCCGGGCGAACCCAAAGCCCTAAAAAACGAGATCGCGCAGATAAAAAAACTGATCGAAGCGAGGGTGCCGATTTTTGGTATTTGCCTAGGCCATCAGCTGCTTAGCAACGCGTTTGGCTTTGAGACGTACAAGCTAAAATTCGGTCAGCACGGCGCAAATCATCCGGTTTTAAATTTGCAAACCAAAGCAGTCGAGATAACGGCGCAAAACCACAACTACAACGTTCCCGAGGAGATCGCGCAGGTCGCCGAGATCACGCATAGAAATCTTTTCGACGGCACGATCGAGGGCGTGAAATACAAGGATTATCCGGTATTTTCGGTGCAGCATCACCCCGAAGCTAGCGGCGGACCGAGCGAGAGCAAATATATCTTTAAACAATTTTTAGAAATTTTATAGTTGCTAGTCGCGGTCAAATTTGAGCAAAATTTAGGGTTAAATTTGCGAGCCGAATTTAACCCCAGCGCGGCTAAAATTTGCAAATGAAATTTGACGGTCAAATTTGATGAGCGGCGCGGAGTTTGTTTCGATTTTGAGCGTCGCGGCGCTTAGCTCGGTGGGCCACTGCGCGGGTATGTGCGGCGGTTTTGCTATCTTGCTCGCGCGGTTTTTGAACGGCAAAGGTAAAATTTTTAGCGCGGCGATGATAGCAGGGTACAACCTAGCTCGAATTTGCGCTTATATGCTACTTGGCTTTATTTTTGGGTCGCTTGGCGGCGTTTTTACGCTTTCTCTTGCGGCGCGAGGCTACCTATTTTTTGCTATCGGCGTTTTTATGGCGGTTTTGGGCGTCGCACTCATCAGGCGCGGAGCTGTGTTAAATTTCATCGAGAAAAACGCATTTTTATCCAAAATTTTAAACGAAAAAATGAAAGCAGCTATCTCTAAAAATAGCGCGATCGGATTTTTGACGCTCGGGTTTTTAAACGGGCTGCTGCCGTGCGGAGTGGTTTATTATTTTTTAGCTTTAGCCGTAGCTAGCGGCAGCGGGGCAAAGGGCGCGGCGATCGCGGCTACTTTTGGCGCGGTTAGTTTTTTTGCGATGAGTTTTTACGCGCTGGTTTTAAAGGTCGTGAGCGAAAAATTTAAAAAACACGCGTTAAATTTAAGCGGCGCGGCGATAATAATTTACGGAATTTATCTATCTTTTGTAGGATTTACGGCGAGCAATGGATAACATCAAAGAAAGATTCAGACAGTATCAAGAGGCTATCGAGACCAGCAATATCGTCTCAAAAACCGACACCAACGGCACTATCACCTTCGTAAACGACGAGTTTTGTAAGATGTCGGGCTTTAAGCGCGAGGAGCTAATCGGTGCAAATCACAACATCGTGCGCCATCCCGAGGTGCCCAAGGAAGTCTTTGCGCGGCTTTGGGATACGATTTTAGCCAAAAAAGTACACAGAGGTACGATAAGAAATCGCACCAAGGACGGCCGCGACGTCTATCTAAACACGACTATCATACCGATTTTGGATTTAAGCGGGCAGATCGAGGAGTTTCTTGCGATTAGATACGACGTGACGGACGTGATAAATTTAAACAACGAGCTTGAAAAGACGAAAAAAGAGTTGTTAAATTTAAACGAAAATCTCGAAAACAGGGTCGCCGAGCAGACGGCGGAGCTCGTAAATTTAAACCAAAATCTAGAAAATTTAGTAAAAGCCGAGATCAAAAAAAACGAGGAAAAGACCAAAATGCTCTTTTTGCAGTCGCGTCTAGCCTCGATGGGCGAGATGATCGCAAATATCGCCCATCAGTGGCGCCAACCGCTAAACGAGCTTAGCATCACGCTTTTTAAACTAAAAGAGAGCGTCAAAGCAAACGAGAAATTCGAGGCCGGCTACGAGCACGCAAAACGCGTGATAAAGGGCATGTCGCAGACGATCGAGGATTTTAGAAGCTTTTTTAGCGTCGAGCGCGAGAGGGGACTTTTCTTGCCCTCGTCCGCGGTAGAAAACGCGCTAAAGATGGTGCAGGGAACCTACGAAAAAGAGGGCATAGACGTAAATTTAGAGCTAAAAAGCGAGGGTCAAATTTACGGATTTGAGTCGCAGCTGTGTCAGGCCGTGATTATCCTGCTTTCTAACGCAAAAGATGCGCTGGCAAATAAAAAAGACGATAAAAAAGTAACGCTAACGTTAGAAACAAAGGATAAATTTGCTATCATAAGAGTAACGGATAACGCCGGCGGTATAAAAGAGGAGATAATGGATAAGATTTTTGAGCCGTATTTTACCACGAAGCACCCGAGCGCGGGTACTGGCATCGGTCTATATATGCTAAAAAGCATAGTCAAAAATCACGGCGGAAGCACCGGCGCTAAAAACGTAAAATTTGGAGCGGAATTTGAGATAAAACTGCCGCTAAAGGATAGAAAATGAAAAATTTTAAAGAGCTAACGCTACTGCTAGTCGAGGACGAGGATAGTATAAGGGAGTCTATGCAAGAGGTTTTCGGCGGCGTATTTCAAAAGGTCATATCGGCCTCAAACGGCGACGAAGGTCTTAAGAAATTTAAAAAATTTAGCCCCGACATCGTGATAGCTGATATCATGATGCCTATCATGGACGGGCTTGAGATGTCAAGGCAGATAAAAGAGTTCTCAAAAAACACGCCAGTAGTGATCCTAAGCGCGTATAGCGAAAAGGAAAAACTGCTCAAAGCTATCGACGTTGGCATCGATAAATACGTCATCAAGCCTATCGATATGGATGAGCTTTTCGTCGTGCTGGAGCAGATCGTAAAAACCAAAATCATAGGCGCGGATATCATCGAGATTTCGGGCGGATATTCGTTTAATCAAACCAAAAAAGTGCTCGTAAAAAACGGCGTCGAGATCGCGCTAACCAAAAAAGAGCTAGCCTTTATCTCGCTTTTAGTTAAACGTATCGGCACGCTCGTTTTAACCGAGGAGATCAGAAACGTGGTATGGTTTGGCGAAAAGGTAAACGACCCCGCCGTTAGAACCTTTATCAAGAGAATACGCGATAAAGTAGGCGCCGGTCTCATCAAAAATTCGCCGGGACTTGGCTATAAAATCGAGCTGAAAAAGTAAAATTTAAAGTAGCGTAAATTTAAAACGATTAAGCGATTTTGCGGTTAAATTTTAATAAAATAACATTTTCGTAATAAAATAAACAAAGGAGGATATCGATGCGACTAGACAGGGCGCTAAGCTACGACTACACGGTCGCCAAGTATTTTATGTTCGCGACGATACTGTTTGGGATAGTCGGCATGGGCATAGGCGTGCTGATAGCCTTTCAGATGGCATATCCCGATCTAAACTATCTCGCGGGCGAATACGGCACCTTTAGCCGTCTAAGACCACTGCATACGGCGGGCGTGATATTTGGATTTATGCTCTCTGGCGTATTTGCGACGTGGTACTACATCGGACAGAGGGTTTTAAAGGTCTCGATGAGCGAGTCGCCGTTTTTGATGGCGGTGGGCAAACTGCACTTTTGGATATATATGCTAGTTATGGCAGGCGGCGTGTTTAGCCTTTTTGCCGGCGTTAGCACGTCAAAAGAGTACGCCGAGCTAGAGTGGCCGCTAGATATCGGCGTGGTCGTGCTTTGGGTGCTTTGGGGCGTTAGTATATTCGGCCTTATCGGTATTCGCCGCGAGAGGACGCTTTATATCTCGGTTTGGTATTTTATCGCGACGTTTTTAGGTATCGCGATGCTTTATCTGTTTAACAATATGGCTGTGCCGACCAAGCTAGTTTCCGGTTACGGCAACTGGTGGCACTCGGTCTCGATGTACGCCGGAGCCAACGACGCGCTAGTGCAGTGGTGGTATGGGCATAACGCCGTGGCGTTTGTGTTTACCGTGCCGATAATCGCTCAAATTTACTATTTCCTTCCTAAAGAGAGCGGTCAGCCGATATTTTCCTACAAGCTTTCTATTTTCTCGTTTTGGAGCCTCATGTTCCTTTATCTTTGGGCGGGCGGACACCATCTGATCTACTCTGCGGTGCCTGACTGGATGCAGACCATGGGTTCGGTGTTTTCCGTCGTTTTGATATTGCCGTCTTGGGGTTCGGCGATAAATATGCTCCTAACGATGCGCGGCGAGTGGCAGCAGCTTAGAGAAAATCCTCTTATCAAATTTATGATTTTAGGCTCGACGTTTTATATGTTTTCTACCCTTGAAGGGCCGATTTTAGCGATCAAGTCCGTAAACGCTCTAGCGCACTTTACCGACTGGGTGCCGGGCCACGTGCACGACGGTACGCTAGGCTGGGTCGGCTTTATGACGATGGCGGCGCTTTATCACATGACGCCTCGCGTGTTTAAACGCGAAATTTACTCAAAATCCTTGATGGAAACTCAGTTTTGGATACAGACTATCGGCATCGTGCTTTACTTTTCATCGATGTGGATCGCGGGCATCACTCAGGGTATGATGTGGCGCGCGACGGATGAATACGGAAATTTAGCCTACTCGTTTATCGATACGGTGATAAACATCGTGCCGTACTACTGGATCAGGGCCGTGGGCGGACTGCTCTATCTGTTAGGATTTTTTATCTTTGTTTATAATATCTACAAGAGTTTTGGCGCCAAATCGCTCGAAAAAGAGCCGCTAAGCGCGAGTCCTGCGGGCGTAAAGGAGGTTGCTAATGTTTAGTTGGTTAGAAAAAAATCCTTTCTTTTTCGCGGTTATGGTTTTTATATTTATCGCCTATGCGGGCGTGATCGAGATCTTGCCTGATTTTGCCAACAGAGCTAGGCCGCTTGAGGGAACCAAGCCGCCGACAGTTTTACAGCTTGCGGGCAAACACGTGTATATGAAAGATAGCTGTAACGCCTGCCATACGCAGCAAATTCGCCCTTTTAAGGCCGAGACCGATAGATACGGCATGTATTCGCTAAGCGGCGAGTATGCGTTTGACCGCCCGCATCTTTGGGGTTCAAAGAGGACCGGCCCCGACCTTTGGCGCGTGGGCAACTACCGCACCACCGACTGGCACGAAAATCACATGAAAGAGCCGACTTCTGTGGTGCCGGGCTCTATAATGCCTGCTTATAAGCATCACTTTAGCAACAACGCCGACATCGAGACGGCATACGGTGAAGCGGTAACGACGAAAAAGGTATTTGGCGTACCGTACGACGTAGAGGGCATGCCAAAACTCGGCACCTACGAGGAAGCGCAAGCAGCCGCCAAAGAAGAAGCCGCCGCTATAGTTGAAGAGATGAAGGATGAAGAGGTCAAAAAGGCCTTCGAGCGCGGAGAGATCCGCGAGATAGTGGCGCTCATCGCCTATCTAAATAGCTTAAAATAGGCGAATTTATGGATGCGCAGACTCTAAGAGATATCCAAGGATACGGAGCTTTTATCTTTCTAGCCGTGTGCGCCGCACTTCTTTACGGATACTATTTTCATCTGTATAGATCCGAAAAGAGCGGCAGGCGAAACTACGAAAGATACTCCGACCTCGCCCTAAAAGACGATATCGACGAGGAAATTTTAGAGTCTGCCTCTATAGAGCAAAACGCTAAAAAGGAAAAATAATGCAATGGTTTAATTTAGAAGATAACGTAAATTTACTGGGGCTTATCGGAGCTATTGCCATCGTTTTAGCTACGGTTTTCGTCGTGAGTCGCTTGGTCGGGCAGATGAAGGTAGCAAAACCGGATGCCGAGCTAAGCGAGCATAGCTGGGACGGCATAGGCGAGTACAAAAATCCCGTACCGCTGGGCTGGGCGATAGTTTATGCAATATGCATCGTCTGGGCCTTGTGGTATATGATCGCCGGCTATCCGGTAAACTCCTACTCGCAAATCGGCGAATACAACGAAGAAGTCGCCGCCGCAAACGCTAAATTTGAAAAGAGTTTCGCAAATCCAGACGCCAAGAGGCTTCACGCGATGGGCGAGAGCGTGTTTTTGGTGCAGTGTTCCTCCTGCCACGGTATAACCGGCGACGGTATAAACGGCAAGGCCGCAGACCTTTCCAAATGGGGTAGCGAAGAGGGGATATTTGATACGATAATAAACGGCTCAAAAGGCCTTGAGTATCCGATGGGCGAGATGCCTGCGGGTATGGCGGACGAGGAGGGCGCAAAAGCGATCGCGGCCTACATCGCTAAGGAAATTTCGGGCATAAAAAAGACCAAAAACGAAAATTTGGTAGCTAGTGGCAAGGAGCTTTTTGCGACCTGCGCAGCCTGCCACGGCGAGGACGGCAAAGGCATGGAGGGCAACTCTCCCGATCTATCTAAATACGGCACGACCGAGTTTGTCGAGGACGTGTTGCAGCGCGGTAAAAAGGGCGCTATCGGTACGATGCCTAAATTTAGCGACGGCAGGCTAAACGCCTTGCAGCAAAAAGCCGTCGGCGAGTACGTCATCTCGCTTTCTAAAGGAGAATAAATGGAAAACACGAATCGAAATGTTTTTGGCCTACACGGAGTGACGGGGCTACTCATCGCGACCGGACTGCTGCTAGCGATCCTAGCAGCACTCACGTACTACGCGATCAAGCTGCAGCAAGAAGTCGCGCAAAAGCCTTACTCGCTAAACGCCTCCGAGCTAAAGATGAAAAGTGCGGATAACGCCAAACAAGTGCGCGTAAAGGAGTAGCCATGCAAGCGGTTTTAGAAAAAATCATCGTCGCCGGCCTCATCGCGACCGCCATTATCGCGGCGTGGGCGGTGCTAACGCCAAATCACCTTTTCGTGGGATGAAATTTGATAAATCAAAGAGCGCAGAATTTGCCGCTCTTTTTCAAATTTTAAGCTTAAACCCTAGCGGCGCGCTTGGCTTTTTGCTCGAAAATGCTCAACTTGGCCGATGAAATTTATAAATTACACTCGTTCAAATTTAACTATCCTTTGTCATTTTCTGGCGCTCAAATTTGCAAATTTGACCCGCGCATTTTTTATCTTTTTGCTTTTTATTTTTTACGGCGCGGCGACTTTGCAAGGCTCAAATTTGCCTCGCGAGATAGTCTTGGTAAATCAAAATATATTAAGCCCTGCCGTGAGCGAGAAAATCACGGTTTTAGGCGATGAGCTAGCGAGTAAAAGCTGCGTGTTTGCCGGAGTGGCTATTTACGAGAGCTTGGATGGCAAAACGCTAAAAGAAGCGACCGAGCAGTTAAATTTGACCCCGCCTTACGCGCTTTTGATGCTTGCTAAAGCGGAGCATAAGGTGGAAATTTTCGCCGACTCCCAGACGCTAAAGCTTTTTGATAAAGAGAAAATTTTAAGCCCGTATCCAAGCTCCGGCTCTATTTTGCCGATTTTAGCGTCCAAAAACGGCAAAGATATCTTTAACGCCGCCGTGCTAAACGGCTACGCGGATCTTGCCGAACAGATCGCCGCGAGCAAGGGCGTGAGCTTGCAAAACGCTATCGGCAACCAAAACCGTCTGACGCTAGATGCGTTTAGGATTTTTATCTACGGCTCTATCGTGCTTGTCGTTTGCGTCGCCGCGTTTAGAAAATTTAGGAGGAAAAATGGCTAAAAACTACTGGCCTCACGCTATCGTTATATCGCTTATTTTGATAGTCGCCTCCTGCGTAGCGACCATCATTCTGGCCGTGAAAAACCCCGTGGAGATGGACGAGTTTTACTTTGAGCGCTACCAAAACGTCGATGAAAATATAAACGAGATCGAGGCTAGCCAGCGCAGATTTGACGCCAAGTACGCTCTTAAATTTGAGCCGGAATTTGACGGATTAAACGGATATTTTAAGATCGCCGTAGCGCCAAAAAACGGCTCGGTAGCGTCAAATTTCACGTACGATATTTTACTAACCAGACCCGCGACGAACGAGCAAAATCAAAATTTAAACGCCAAATTTGACGGGCAAATTTTAAAAACGCAGCCCGTAACTTTGCCCAAAAAAGGCAAATGGCAAATTTTGCTAAAAATCTCCGACGCAAACGACACCGGCTTTTATAAATTTAGCTTCGAAGCGCGCTAGTTTTCTTTGATTTTCAGCCGCTCTGGGCTATCATTTCGCCAAAAAACAAAGAGCCTCTATGCAAAATTTAGACAAACTTTACATCTTTACCAACTCGCGAAAGATCCGCGAATTTAACGCGAATTTTCAAAACGAACTCGTGCCAAAGGCCATGACGATAGCGCAGTTTGAGCAAAAAACCGTGCTGGTGCCGGGGCGCTTTGAGGCGGACGAGGCGTACGCGCTGGTGCTGATGCAGCGAGCCTGCGCGAGCGTGAGAGAGGCCTCCGAGCGGTTGCGTATCCCGTCGGAGTTTTTCGCGTTTTTGAAAAACAACGACTATCTTTTTAGCTTTTTTAAGGAGCTAGCCATCAGCAAAAAGAGCGTGGCGGATCTAAAATTTAGCGACATTTACGCCGATTACGAGGAGCATTTGGGTATCCTCGAGGCGGTGCTCGCGCGCTATAAGGAGCTGCTCGCGGCCGAAAATCTATACGACGGTATCGTGCTGCCTGAGATTTACGAGTTAAACGGCGGATTTGTGAGGGAATTTCGCGAGATAAATCTCGAAGTGGACGGCTTTTTAAGCGAATTTGAGTGGGAGCTGTTTGGCGAGATCGCAAAACTAACGACGCTAAAAATCATCTTTCAAACCAGCAAATTTAACAAAAAACTGATCTCAAAACTGGCTGAAATTTCTGGCATTGAGGCGAGCGAGTTTAGCCTTTACTGCGAATTTGAGCTAAATTTGAGCACGCGCGAGCTAAGAAAAACTGGCTCCGTGCGCAAAAATCCGCTCGTTTTAAAAAGAAGCTTTAGCGCTAGAAGCCTGCAAGCGGCCTATGCGATGGCAAAGGCTAGCGAGTTCGTCGCTGAGGGTATCAAGCCCGAAAACATCGCCGTTATCTTGCCTGACGAGAGTTTTGCCGAGATCTTGCGCCTGCACGACCGCGGCAAGATGTTTAACTTCGCGATGGGCGAGAGCTTTACCCGCACGCGGTTTTTTCAAATTTTAAAGTGCATAGCAACCGCGATAAACGACAAAATCCGCGTAAATTTGAGCAAAGATAACTATAAAAATTTCAACGAATTTGAGTTTAATCTGCATGAATTTGGCGTTAGCGGCGAGCTGTTTGCGAAATTTAAAAACGGCTTTGAAGCGCCTTGCTCGTTTGAGGATTTTAGGGCGCTGATGGAGGAGATTTTGGCGCTTGAGAGCGACCACGCCGCTGCGCAAAAAGCGCGAGAGGAGTTATTTTACGCGCAGAGTTTGGCGCGGTATTTTAGCTTTACGCTGCGTCAAATTTGCGAGATATTTTTGATAAAGCTAGCTAGGCTTAGGCTTGATCACGTAGGCGGTGGCAAGATCGGCGTCATGGGCGTTTTGGAGAGTCGCGGGTTAAAATTTGATGGCGTCATAGTGCTTGATTTTAACGACGATTTGGTGCCAAAGCGCAGCGTAAACGAGATGTTTTTAAGCTCGCGCGTGCGCCAAAAAGCGGGCCTCATCGGCTACGTCGACCGCGAAAATTTGCAGAGATTTTACTACGAGAGCCTAATCGGCGGTGCGAAAAAAGCGGCGATATGCCACGCGGCAAACGAGGAGAAAATCGCGTCGAGATTTCTGGGCGAATTTAACGCCGTGGAGGACGCGAGATACGGCGACGAGAGCTATGCGGCGCTGTTTAACGGCGAATTTGACGCGGAGGCTGATTTTACGGGCGAGCAAAAATTTGAGGCCGAGATGAACCTGCATCTTGACGAAAGGAATGCGGCTAAACCTAAACAAACAAAAACCGCCAAAGAGCGGAGTTTGTTTGAATTTGACGCGCAGAGCGAGCTAGATTCGGGCGCGAATTTAGCTATTAAATTTGACGAAAACGCCACGCAAAACGAAACGCCGAGCCAAAACCGTCAAACCGTAAATTTGATAAATTTCACGCGAAAAACGCCCGCAAAGCCTAAAATTTTCGAGCAAGACATCATCGTCAAGCACGATTTTTTCGCTATCCCACTCTCTTTTAGCAGGCTAAACACATATTTGCAGTGCCCGCGGCGGTATTATTACAGATATATCTTGGGCGTTCAGCCGCCCGTGATGCCGCAAACGGCGTCTGCGGCGGACTTTGGCAACTCGCTACACAGGGCGCTTTTTGAGTATTATTCTAAATTCGAGCGATTTGACCTAGCTAAATTTGAAACGGTGCTAAGAGAGCTAAATACTCCGCCGCTAGAGCGCGAGATAACGATGATAAAGATGGAAAAATTTAAGGCCGTAGAGGACGCGAGATATGAGGCGGGATGGCGCGTGCATGGGCTTGAAAAAGAGCTTGATAGCGTCTTTGCGGGCGTGCGCATAACGGGCAAAATCGACCGCATAGACGTGTGCGGCGGCGAGCTAGCGGTGATAGACTATAAAAGCGGAAAATTTGACGCCAAATCCTTGCAACTACCTTTTTACGAGGCGCTCATGGGTAGGCCTTGCGAGGGGTATTTTTACGATCTTAAAGATAATATGAACTTGGTGGCGGGCGAAGCTAGCACGGATGCGCTTGCAGAGGCAATCGAGCAGCTAAAATCCATAAACGACACGCCGATAAATTTCGGGGAGGCGAAGGGCGCGATGAGCGAATACGAAGACTATAAAATTTTAGTGAAAGGCGAGCTATGAAGCCGTTTTTGGCCCTCGAGGCGAGTGCGGGCAGCGGCAAGACCTTTGCGCTTAGCGTGCGTTTTATCGCGATTTTGCTATCAGGCGCCGACGCGCGCGAGATCACGGCGCTGACCTTTACAAAAAAGGCCGCAAACGAGATGAAAGAGCGCATCGTGCAGACCTTTTTGCAGCTCGAGGAAAAGGGCGCAGAGCTAGCCGAGTTGGAGCAAATTTTGGGCGCGGGCAGGGATGAAATTTTAGCCATGCGCGACGCTCGGGCGACTCATTTTTTAGAAAGCGATCTAAAAATCGGCACGTTTGACTCGTTTTTCGTGGGCATCTTGCGCAGCTTTTGCTTAAATTTGGGGCTAAGCGCAGATTTTGAAGTGAGCGAAAATTTAAACGAGCTGCAGCGGAGCGAGTTCGTCGCGAGCGTGAGCAAGGATATGCGGCTATTAAAAGCGCTTGCGAATTTGATAGCGACGGCCGAGCGCAGTCAGAGTAGCTTTTTTGAGAGCTTGGAGATGTTTTACGAAAATTTCGGCGAGCTAAAAAGCAGCGAAAATGCGGCATTTCCAAACGAAAGCGGCGTTGCGGAAGCGCTAAAAAATATGCGCGAATACGTCCTAGCTAGAGGCGGCGGCAAAGACGCGCAAAGCGCCGTAAAGCAGGGTAGCCCGAGCGAAATTTTAGCTCGCTCTTTTATGTCGCGCGCGAGCCTTGATTATCGCACGTTTTCTAAAATTTATACGCCCGAGCTCGACGAGATGTTTTTTGAGTTAAAAGCGCGGCTAAAGCGCTATTTTGACGCGCTGGAAGAGTATAAAATCGCGGAGCTGGCTAGATTTTTAAAAATCTATAAAGAGTGCAAAATCTCGCTAAATAAAAGGCTAAATTCGCTCGCCTTTAGCGACGTGACGCGCCTAGTTTACGAGCTTTTAAGGGGCGGCGAAACGGACGCACAGATGCTTTATTTTAGGCTCGACGGGCGCATAAATCACCTGCTCATCGACGAGTTTCAAGATACCAACGTCGCGCAGTACGAGATCATGCGTCCGCTCATCGAAGAAATCGTCGCCGGATACGGACAAAACGGGCTTGGCAGCTTTTTTTACGTCGGCGACGTAAAGCAGAGTATTTATCGTTTCCGCGGCGGCAAAAAGGAGCTTTTCGGCAAGCTGATGCGCGATTTTCCTCAGGTCAAAGCTCAAAATTTGGAGGTAAATTACCGTAGTAAAAAGGCGCTGGTTAGATTTACGAACGCCGTATTTGCGGGCAAGATCGAAAATTTTAAACCGCAAAGAACGCCCGAAAAAGAGGGCGAGCGGGTAAATTTGGTAGGCGAGATGCCGTATTTTGAGGCACAGGAGGACGATCTTGGCTTCGTGCGGGTAAGCAGCGGCGATGACGTGGCGGTAGAGGCGGCGCAGCAGGTTAAATTTCTGCTTGAAAAAGGGGTCCGAGAAGATGATATCACCGTGCTTTGCTGGAAAAACGACGATATAAATAAAATCTCAAATTTGCTGAGCGAGGTGGGCGTAAAAAGCGTGAGCGAGGGTGTGATGCCGCTACTAGCGAGTAAAAACGCGCGCGCAGTAGTGGAATACGCTAAATTTTGCCTATTCGGCGAGCGAATTTACAAGCTAAATACCGAGGCGATCCTTGACGTAAATGCCGTAAAACTAAGCGTAAATCCGCAAAAATCGGCGCTTGAGAGCCTGCACTATCTGGCCAGTAGGCTCGGCGTAGATATGAGCGACGCGGACGTTTTGCGACTACTTGAGCTAGCACAGCCGTATTCAAATTTGACCGAGTTTATCTATAATCTTGATAGATTTGAAGCCAAAGCGAGCGCAAAAAGCGGCGAGGGCGTAAAAATCATGACCGTGCACAAGTCAAAAGGGCTGGAGTTTGAAAACGTGATCGTGTGCGATAAAATGGGCGCCGGACGGCAGGGCGGCCCAAATTTCATCGCGGAATACGACGCCGATGCGGGCTTCTGGCAGGTGCGCCACAACGTCAAAAAACAGTGCATCGACAAGGAATTTGCACGGCTAAAAGAAAAAGCGGCGTGGCTCGAGCGCGAAGAGGATATGAACAAGCTCTACGTCGCGCTAACGCGGGCGATTGGCGGGCTAATCATTGTCAAAAAAACGGGCGCCAACGGCAGAAATCCGAGCTTTTTTGGGGCGTATGAGAGTAGCGGCGAGGTTATAGAGTATCTTGATTTGATTGATTTTAGCTTCGGCGAGCCTACGCCTAGTAAAGCGCGAAATTTGACGTCAGCGGGCAAATTTGAGCCTATAGAGCTAGCTCAAATTTCAAAGCAAATCATAGACGAAACGCCCAAAACCGAGGGTAAAAATCAAAAGGCGATTTATTTTGGTTTGGCGCTGCACTATCTGCTCGAGATGGCGGAAAAATTTGACGAGAGCTCGCTAAAAACGGCGCAAATTTCGATGCGAAACGCTTTTCATAAATTTTTAGACGAGGGCGAGCTGAATGAAATTTACGCTCGCGGGCTAAATTTGATAAACGAGCCTAAATTTAAGCAAATGACGCAGGGAAAGAGGATGTTTAAAGAGCAGGCTTTGCGATATGAGGGTGCGTTAAAACAGCTTGACTTGCTCTGCGTGGGCGAAGCTGAAATCTACGTGATCGACTATAAAACGAGCGATAAAAACATAGATGAAAATATCTCGCAAGTGGCGGAATACAAAAAAATATTGGCTCAAATTTACCCGAATTTGAGCGTAAAGGCGGCGATATTTTACGCTTTGCGGGATGAAATTCGAAGCATTGATATTTAAATATAGCTTAAATTAAGCTATATGTAAGGTGCATTTGAATACAATCACGACTTAAAATTATCTAAAGGGTAAGAAAATGACGAAAATAACAAAACCAAACGAAGTGGAGCGCGAGTGGATCGTGCTTGACGCTGCAGGCAAGCGTTTTGGTAGATTGCTAACCGAGGTAGCTACGTTGCTTCGCGGTAAGCATAAACCAAATTTCACTCCGAATGTCGATTGCGGCGATTACGTTATCATAATCAACGCTTCTAAGGCCGAATTTACAGGCAATAATAAAGCCGAGCAAAAGCTTTATCACCGCCATTCAGGATATTTCGGTAGCACGAAAAGCGAGAAATTCGGCGAGCTTTTGGCTGACAAACCTGAAAAACTGTTCAAGCTAGCCGTTCGCGGAATGCTTCCAAAAACAAAACTCGGCAGAGAGATGATAAAAAAACTAAAAGTTTACGCCGGCAGCGAGCATCCGCATACGGCTCAAATAGCTAAAAAAGAAGGAAAATAATCATGGCGAAAGTTTATGCAACCGGTAAAAGAAAAACTGCCGTAGCAAAAGTCTGGCTAAAATCGGGCAGCGGTAAAATTTTAGTAAACGGACTTGATCTAAACACTTGGCTCGGCGGACACGAGGCTATCAAGCTAAAAGTGGTTCAACCTCTGCTTTTAACAAAACAAGAGGGTTCTGTAGACGTAACCGCAACTACTCTAGGCGGCGGATACTCTGCTCAGGCTGAGGCGCTAAGACACGGCATATCAAGAGCATTGGCTCTATTTGATACCGACTTTAGAGCAACTTTAAAACCAAAAGGCCTACTAACTCGCGATTCACGCGTTGTCGAGCGTAAGAAATTTGGTAGAAGAAAAGCTAGAAGAAGCCCGCAGTTCTCTAAACGCTAATAGTTTTGAGAGCGGTGCGAATCTGAGGTGCATTGATATTTATGATTATTTAATTATATTTTTTATAAATATCAAATGTTAAAACGAAATTTATAATTTTTGTGATATTATTAAAAAATACATTTCACCATGAAAGGATTTTCTATGAGAAAGATTGCTATTGCTTTAGTTGCTGCTACAGCTCTTTTTGCTGCTGATTCAGCTTACAAATATGAATTAACTCCAACTATCGGCGGAGTTCACCCTGAGGGAAACCTAGGAGTTAACGAACAGTCTGCTATTGGTTTAAGAATAGGAAGAAACCTTGAGAATTTCTTCTTAGATCATGTTGAGCTTGGTGTTAGCCATACTAATAAAATAAGAGAATATGGCGTAGACGGTAAAGCTACTAGATATTTCGTTAACGCTATTAAAGATTTCGGTCTAACTGAAAAACTATCTCTTTACGGTTTGCTTGGCGCTGGATATGAAGATGTTTCAAAAAGATTCGTTAAAAACGATGACGGCGGTTTTGGTCAATACGGTCTTGGCCTAAGATACCAAATCACCGACAACTTCGCATTGCGCGCTGAAGCCGTAGATGCTATTAAATTTAACCATGGCGACCATAACCTATTCTATACTCTAGGTTTTGCAGTAGGTTTTGCTCCTAAAAACGCTCCTGTAGTTGCAGAAGCTCCAAAAGTTGAGGCAACTCCAGCTCCTGTAAGCCTTGACGATGATAACGACGGCGTTTTAAACGATGTCGATCAATGCCCAAATACACCAGCTGGCGTAGTGGTTGACGAGACTGGATGCGAGAAGGTTATCGTTCTTAGAGATATTGGCGTAAACTTCGCATTTGATAGCTACAAAATAACTCCAAAATATCTTGAGGAGATCAAAAAAGTAGCTAACTTTATGGGTGAAAACCCAGGCTACCGCGTAGTTCTAAGTGGTCACACAGATAGCGTTGGCGCTGAGGCTTACAACCAAAAACTATCTGAAAAAAGAGCAAATGCAGTTGCTAAAGCTCTTGAAGAACTTGGCGTAAGCGCAGACAAGATCACTTCTATCGGATACGGCGAGCTTAAGCCTGTTGCTTCAAATAAAACAAAAGAAGGACGCGCTGAGAACAGACGCGTTGAAGCTAGATTTAACAAATAATTAGTCTAGCTTAGTAGCATGGACGAGATTAAATTCGAACTTATTTGGTCGTTAATCTCGTCCTATTCCTTAAAAATCTTAGGCTCTATCGTCATCTTGCTTATTGGCAAATGGTTAGTAGCTAAAATCTCAAATCTTATATCAAAATTAGTCATTTCTTCTAGACTTGACGAAACTCTTTCAAATTTCCTTTTAAATATCATCAAAACGCTTCTCATGGCTTTTGTAATTATAGCTGCGATCGCAAATTTGGGTGTAGAGACATCTATGTTTGTTGCTGCGCTAGGTGTCATCGGTCTTGCTATCGGTATGGCGTTTAAAGATACCTTTTCAAATATCGGTGCAGGGTTTTTGATAATATTTTTTAGGCCGTTTAAACTCAAAGATCACATAGAGGTCGCAGGCGTGCAAGGCGCAGTCAAAGAGATCAATATGTTTAGCACCGTTTTACGTACAGCCGATCACAAAACCATCATTATCCCAAACGGACGCATCATAAGTAGCAATATAATCAACTTCTCAAAAGAGGGCACTAGACGCGTCGAGCTCGTGTTTTGCATAGATTATAAAGACGATCTAAAG
The DNA here is from genome assembly GCA_963517705.1 of uncultured Campylobacter sp. GTDB lineage: Bacteria > Campylobacterota > Campylobacteria > Campylobacterales > Campylobacteraceae > Campylobacter_A. The sequence goes on along the minus strand of CAUQHH010000002.1, from coordinate 10,959 downwards.
CTTGCAAAAGAGATTATTTTAAGTCTGGCTGCCGAAAATAAAAAGATCTTAAAAGAGCCAAAGCCGTTTGTCGGCGTCGGAAGCCTGGGCGAAAATAGCGTAAATTTGACCGCTAGATTTTGGTGTGCGAGCGATGATTTTTCCGACGTGCAGTTTGCTATGCTAGAGAGCGTTAAGCTTGCATTCGACGCCCAAGGCATCTCTATACCATCGCCGCAGCTTAGCATCCGCTATCAGGATAAAAAACAAGACAATCAAATTTGATTTGCCAAGCTGTGTAATTCTTTCTTCTATATTTTTGCTCTTTGTTGTGCGGCATGTTGTAGATTGATCTTATGCTTATGTCCTATTTGGTTCTGTGGGGTAAATAGATTAAATTTGGTCCAAAATAAATACCGCACAAGCCCTTTAAAAATGTACAAATTTTGACGTAGTCCTTATCTGCTGCATTGCAAAAATTAAATTTCACCGCTTTCGTTAAATTTAAAATCTAATTCATATTTTAAAGTCAAATTTGACAGCATAAACATTTTAACAAATCCTTAATTTCGGCGTCTTAGAGTGTAGTCGCATAAAATTTAGTCCAAATTCAAAAACCGTCAATTTTAAAATCAAAATTTACAAAAGCTAGCTTAAGGCAAATTTTAAAATACAAAAAGTAAAATCAAAGTTTATTAAAACGTAAATTCGGCTTGAAAATGCCGTCAAATTTGCAACATTAAAATAAAAAACGAAAGAAGTAAAATGAAAAAAACCATACTTTTCGACCTCGACGGTACGCTCATCGACTCGACGCCTGCGATCCTTGACGGATTTGGCGCGGCGTTTCTCGCTCACGGCGAACCCACGCCAAAACCTGAGGCCGTCAAAGCTCTAGTCGGCCATCCGCTTGACGTCATGTTTGCCGGACTTGGCGCGCCGACGCAGCTCGTGCCTGATTATATCGCCGCATATAAGGCGCGATACGAGCAGATTTTTTTGGAGCAAACATCGTTGCTTGAGGGCGCGGCGGGTGCGTTAGCGCTTGCTAGCGAGGTTGCGGACGTTGGCGTCGTGACGACGAAAACGTCGAAATTTTCAGTCATTTTGCTTGAGCACTTGGGCGTCATGAGATTTATCAAGGCCGTGATTGGCAGAGACGACGTAGTAAATCCAAAACCAGACCCTGAGCCCATAAACACGGCTCTTGAGCGGCTAGGCAAAACGAGCTCGCAAGATAAGGCGAGCGCCTTCATGATCGGCGATACGACGATGGATCTGGAGTCGGCGAAGCGTGCTGGTATCGCGGGCGTCGGGCTAGTTTGCGGCTACGGCAAGGAGGCAGATTTGCGTGAGCATTCAAATTTGATCTTTCAAAATGCATTTGAAGCGGTTAAATTTATAGCCGGCAGATGAGCTTAGCCTGCTACCGTGCCAGTTAAATTTAGCAACCAAAGCCTATATTTAGCTTGCTAAACTACTGTTTTTGGTATTTCGCTACGGTTAAAATTTAGCCGCTCGCAGGGTCAAAATTAAGCCAAATTTGCCGCAAACTCGTAAGCAAAAGGCAAATTTGACTTATCTGTGCGCGCCCTTTTTTAAAGTGCTCAAACGCATCGATTATATCAAGATAAACGCCGTCAAAACCCGCATCCAAGATCTTTTTTTGATATGACTCGTCGTTTTCCGTAATTATTTTTTGCCAATCCACATTCCAGTATTTGATGACATAATTTCCTTTCCAGCGCGGATTTTCATCTGCTAGCCAGCTGGGCTTGCCCGTTTTCCAGACGTTATTTTAATAATACCGACAAACCTCTGTCTTGCCAGCAGATCACGAGCCGCTTTCCGCCGTTGTGTTTTGTTTTGAGCTCACGTATTTCGAACGCAGCGTAGGCTTGTTCGAAGTGAAACAAATCCATTATTATGATATCGTAATCCGTATTTTTGAGCGCATCGATGAGCTGCCGTTTTGTAGAAAATTTTTCGCTGTTAATCAGATACAAAAAATTTTCGGCGTCTACAACCGTGTTTATATCTTTGGAGTTTGCGTTATACTGGGCGTTTGGATACTTTGGAATGGCGGTCAGAGCTCGTTTATCCGCAGCAAAAGAAAGAAAACCGTTTTCTTGATTGCGCCGGTACGAGGTATTGATCTTACTCACAGCGGAACAATAGTCCGTAACTAGCACCCGCACGCCGTTTTGCGCGTAGAGGCAGCAGAGCTTAAGCATGTATTCGCTTGCACCGGCAGGGGTGGGCTCGTCGTTACCCGGGTAGCCGTAAAACAGCGACTCAGCGCCCACGGCCGAGATCTCGCGTAGGTAGCCCTGCTGTAGCTCGCCGCTAGCCGAGCCGTCCTCGGTAATGAGCTCAAGCCCGTTTTGCGGGATGACGATGAAATTTTTATCAAATTTTTTGCCGTATTGCGAGATAGCGATGACGAAGCTGCGCATCTCCTCGCGGTAGTTTATCGCGGATTTTACTTCGCCTGCGCGATTTTCATTCGTGCAATTTTCAATCGCCGCGGCGCAAAGGCATAAGGCGAAAAACGCGGCTAGCGCGGATAAAATTTTACGCATACGTCTCCTTGCTATAAATTTAGCGGCTAAATTTTAGCAAATTTATAAAAATCGGCCGTCTAATATTTTTTGATCGTAGCTCAAATTTGAGGCTTTGGATTATTAAATTTAATCTTTTTTGAAAATGTAAAGCGGCGGATTAATGATAGATTTTGGAATTTAGCTCTATAATAAAAGATTTTTAAAAAACATAAGAAAATTTAAGGCGGAAAAATGGCTAAAATAATGAAAACTATGGACGGAAACGAGGCTGCGGCGCACGCATCGTACGCATTTACCGAGGTTGCGGGCATCTACCCGATCACCCCTAGCTCGCCGATGGCTGATTACACCGATATGTGGGCGGCTCAGGGTAAGAAAAATTTATTCGGCATGCCGGTTAAAGTCGTCGAAATGCAAAGCGAAGGCGGAGCTGCGGGTACCGTGCACGGCTCACTGCAAGTAGGCGCCCTAACTACGACATACACGGCTTCGCAAGGCCTTTTGCTAAAAATCCCGAATATGTACAAGATCGCAGGTCAACTACTACCCGGCGTCATCCACGTGAGCGCGCGCTCTATCGCAGCTCAGGCGCTTTCTATCTTTGGCGATCATCAGGACGTTTATGCCTGTCGCCAAACGGGCTTTGCTATGCTGGCAAGCGGCTCCGTGCAGGAGGTCATGGATATCGCAGGCGTCGCGCATCTAGCGGCTATCAAGGGTCGCGTACCGTTTTTGCACTTTTTCGACGGATTTCGCACGAGCCACGAGATACAAAAGGTCGAGGTGCTTGACTATGCGCACTTTGATAGGCTTCTTGACCGCGAGGCTCTGCAAAATTTTAGAGACGAGGCGCTAAGTCCCGAGAGTCCTAAAACTCGCGGTACGGCGCAAAACGACGATATTTACTTTCAGACACGCGAGCTAGCTAACCGCTACTACGACGCGGTGCCTGATATCGTAGCGGACTATCTAAAAGAAATTTCACAAATCACTGGACGCGACTATAAACCGTTTAATTATTACGGCGATCCGCATGCTACACGCGTCGTGGTCGCGATGGGCTCTGTCACGCAAACTCTAGAAGAAGTCGTCGATCACCTACGCGCAAAGGGCGAAAAAGTAGGCGTGCTAAAAGTGCATCTATACCGTCCGTTTAGCCTAAAATACCTCTTTGACGTGATGCCTGAGACAGTAGAAAAGATCGCCGTACTAGACCGCACGAAAGAGCCCGGAAGCCTGGGCGAGCCGCTATATCTGGACGTCAAGGCGGCATTTTACGGACGCAAAAATCAGCCCGTGATCGTGGGCGGCCGCTACGGTCTAAGCTCAAAAGACGTCGATCCTGCGCAAATGCTAGCCGTCTTTGAAAATCTAAATTTAAGCGAGCCTAAAAACGGCTTTACCGTCGGTATCGAAGATGACGTGACCTTCACCTCGCTAAAAGTCGGCGAGAAAATTTCGCTAAGCGACGCAAGCGTGAAAGAGTGCCTATTTTACGGTCTTGGCGCGGACGGTACCGTAGGAGCAAATAAAAACTCCATCAAAATCATCGGCGATAAAACCGATCTTTACGCGCAGGCGTATTTTGCCTACGATAGTAAAAAATCGGGCGGCTACACGCGCTCGCACCTACGTTTCGGTAAAAACCCAATTCGCTCGACCTATCTCGTCTCAAATCCGCACTTCGTAGCCTGCTCGGTTGCGGCGTATCTTGAAATTTACGACGTCATAGACGGCATCCGCGAGGGCGGGACGTTCCTGCTAAACTCGATCTGGGACGCCGAGCAGACGGTTGCTAAACTGCCAAATAAAGTAAAGAAAATTTTGGCCGCTAAAAAGGTAAATTTCTACATCATTAACGCTACTAAGCTAGCTCGCGAGATCGGACTAAAAAACCGCACGAACACAATCATGCAGTCGGCATTTTTCAAACTCGCAGACATCATACCGTTTGCCGACGCGCAAAAATACATGAAAGAGTACGCGCACAAAGCCTACGCCAAAAAGGGCGAAGCGATCGTGGAGATGAACTACAAGGCTATCGACATGGGCGCGGACGGGCTAGTTAAGGTCGAGGTTGATCCTATCTGGCTAAATTTGACGGATGACGCGAGCGCGGTGGAAAAATACGTCGGCGACGAATTTATAGAAAAAATCGTTAAGCCTATCAACGCCGCCAGAGGCGATAGCTTGCCTGTTTCGGCGTTTGTCGGATACGAGGACGGACACTTTAAATCAGGCACGACGGCGTACGAAAAACGCGGTATCGGCGTGATGGTGCCAAAGTGGATCGAGGAAAATTGTATCCAGTGTAACCAGTGCGCCTTCGTCTGCCCACATGCGGTCATCAGACCGTTTCTAATTGACGAAAACGAGCTTGCCGCCGCGCCGCAAACCGTGCAAGATCACGTCCTAGACGCCAAAGGCAAAGAGGTAAAAGGACTAAAATATAAAATCCAGGTTAGCCCTCTAGACTGCACGGGCTGCGAGCTGTGCGCACAAAACTGTCCGAGCAAGGAAAAATCGCTCGTCATGGTGCCTCTAGCCGAGGAAATGGAGAAAAACGAGCAGGAAAACGCGGATTATTTATTTAAAAAAGTAACCTACAAAGACGACCTGATGATCAAAGATAGCGTCAAGGGCGTTGGTTTTGCTCAGCCGCTATTTGAGTTTCACGGCGCATGCCCGGGTTGCGGCGAGACGCCTTATATCGGGCTTGTTACGAGACTGTTCGGCGACCGCATGATCGTGGCAAACGCGACCGGTTGTAGCTCGATCTACGGCGGCAGCGCGCCTTCGACGCCTTATACGACGAACAAAGAGGGCAAGGGCGTAGCGTGGGCGAATTCGCTGTTTGAGGATAACGCGGAGTTTGGCATGGGTATGAATGTCGCGGTAGAGACCCTGCGCCACCGTATCGAAGACGTGATGCTACGCACTAAAGACGCCGCACCAAACGCTCTAGCTGCGCTATACTCCGACTGGATCGCTCACAAAAATGACGGCGAGAAAACGACGCAAATCGCTAAAATTTTGACCCCTCTTTTGGAGCAAAATTTAAGCGTAGAGGGCGTAAAAGAAATTTTAGAGCTAAAAAGATATTTAGTTAAAAAATCTCAGTGGATCATCGGCGGCGACGGCTGGGCGTACGATATCGGCTTTGGCGGTCTTGATCACGTACTAGCTAGCGGCGAGAACGTAAACGTGCTCGTACTTGACACCGAGGTCTACTCAAACACCGGCGGCCAGAGCTCAAAATCAAGCCGCGCGGGCTCGATAGCGCAGTTTACCGCTAGCGGCAAGCCGATGCAGAAAAAAGATCTAGGCTACATCGCGATGACCTACGGAAATATCTTCGTAGCGCAGATCAACTCAAACGCGAGCCAAGCAAATACGATAAAAGCCATCGCCGCAGCCGAAGCCTACGACGGTCCGAGCCTCGTGATTGCGTATTCGCCGTGCATCGCGCACGGTATAAAAGGCGGTATGGCCTACTCCGGCGATCAAGGCGAGCTAGCGACCAAATGCGGCTACTGGCCGACCTACGTCTACGATCCGCGCCTAATCAAAGATGGCAAGAACCCGCTCAAAATGACCTCAAAAGAGCCTGATTGGTCGCTTTACGAGGAGTTTTTGCTAAACGAGGTTCGCTATAACTCGCTTAAAAAAACTAACCCGCAGCACGCGGACGAGCTGCTGGCTAAAAATAAGGCCGACGCGCAAAGACGCTACCGCCAGCTAAAACGCTTAAGCTTGGCTGACTTTAGCGATGAGGTTGAGACTAGCGCGGAAGCTTCCCAAAGTGCCGAGTAGGGCGCCAATTTCTCTCGTCCAAATTTGACGGGCGAGAGAGACATTCTTTAAATTTAACCGCTTGCTTTGGCGGTTAAATTTGCGCGGTGTTGTTTGTAAGGTTATATTTGGTTTCCAGATAAACGCTTACTTAAATTTTTAGATAGGTAATTTTTAAGTAAATTTAAGTCTCAATAAGCAATAATCGCGCATTCTAATGCAATTAAAAAAGGAGTAAAATGTTTATCACTATAATCGTTGTTGTGGTTGCTTTGGCGGCTTATATTATTAAAATATATAATAAATTGCAGTCAATGATGCAAAATATAAGAGAAAGCTTTGCAAACATCCAAGCTACGCTTAAAAAACGCCTAGACCTTTCAAATCAAATTATAGACATAGCTAAAGATTACGCAAGCGGCGAGCAAATGGTGCAACTTGGTATTTCTGGAAACGGAGTCGCAAAGGTGGCTGCTTTAGCGCAGGCTTTTCCAGAGCTAAAAGCCAATGAAACATACCAAATGTTAATGTCGCAATTGGAAAAAATCGAAGGCGAGCTTTTAAATAGACGCGAGAACTATAATGCCGAGGTTAAAAGTTATAATGCCTATAAAAATGCTTTTCCTCAAGTTTTAATAGCTTCAAAGTTGTCTTTTGAGTCAGTGGCTTATTTTGATATTAACGATGAGGATTTTAGCGAAAATTTAAAAATATTTAAAAAGGACGATTCGGCAAAGATACAAGAGATTTTAAGTGACTCCAATAAGAAAATCACCGATATTGCAATGAATGCAAAAAAGATGATTAATGATAAGATTTCAAATAATTCTGATAAAAAAGATTAGTTCTTATAAAATATGTAAATAATATGAACGGTTTAGATGATGGGGAATATGAATTAATTTCAAAGGCATAAAATGAGCCAAACCCATCCTTTTAAACCGATTTTTGATAAAAACTCTAAAATTTTAATCCTCGGATCCTTCCCTTCCGTCGTTTCTCGTAAATTTGGCTTTTACTACGCAAATCCGCAAAATCGCTTTTGGCGCGTGCTGGCCGGGATTTTAAACGCTCCGTTACCCAAAAGCATGGATGAGAAGATAAATTTTCTGCTCGCTCACCGCATCGCTATCTACGACGCTGCGATCTCGTGCGAGATAAAGGGCTCGAGCGATGCTAAAATGACTGCCGTAGTGCCTACAAATTTAGAGCCGATCTTTAGCGGAGCGCGCGTCGTGCAGGTATTCGCAAATGGCGGCAAGGGACATGAAATTTGCGAAAAATATCTAAAAACTCAAATTTTAAACGAAACGGGCAGGGAGCCCATCAAACTACCGTCCACAAGCCCTGCAAATGCAAATTTCAGCTTTGAAAGGCTCGTGCAAGAGTGGATGATCGTCGTGGAGGCGCTAAAAGACGGCTAAATTTATCTATAAAAATTTAGCTAATTTACCTGTCTATTATCGCAAATGGCAAAATCTAAAATAAAGGCGCCGCCAAATTTCGCAAACATCTATTTAAGAAGCGAGCAAAATTTAAAAAGGCTTGTTCGCTTCATTGCCACAAATGGCGGCATAAACCGCTAGCTAGGCACGACCGAGTTTTTGCGTGCGGTTTTCGTGAGCGAATAAACGACTAATAGCATGATGAAGCCATACAGCAAGTTTGCGCTTTTTTGCGTTGATTGCATTATTTCGTCGTATTTTAGAGCGGCTAGAGCCTTTGCATACGGCTTTTTGATTGTTTCTTGTTTTTTACTATTAGGGTTGCTATATGCGGTTTCATCGGTATTTTGTGCGCATTTATTTTTGGATTTAATTAATAATGTTTTATCGCAATCCAACTCTTCTAAAATCGTTTTTCTATTTTCGACTATAAAATCTAGTTTATTGTCTTTTTTGGTGTTAGTGAGATTTGCATCTAGGAGCATATCGTCCAGACCATTTTCATTATATCTTATGGTATATTCTTTAAATTTGCTTTGAGCCGCTTGTTCTGACGTAAATACGCCTATAAACGGCGCTATTAAAAATGGTTTGCTTAAAAATATAAATATGCAAATCAAGTAAGTCAAAATTTTTGCAAGTATAAACTCGTGTAAATAAAAAAACACAAAGTATAGTGTCAGATACAAAAATATAAAATAGATAGTAAAAATAGGATAATATTGGCTTATACCGTAAAAGACGCATATAAGGGTTGCTATCACTACTACCGCACTTTGTTTAATGCCAAGATTCATATATACTATTAATCCGACTATATAACATAGTATTATAGAAAATACTAGCGCTTTAGGATTGGCAACAATCGTTTCCAATAAAAAAATATCAAAAATATAAAAACATAGCCCATATACCGCGATAGTTAAAGCCATAAAATTTATAATTCGTAGTAAATTCGTATGATGGTCGCTAGTGCTTCTATATAATTTTAGCGTTATCAAGTCCAAAAAAATCTCGATACGATTTTCGCTTTTAGGCTTGGCTTCTACTTTATCGGCAGATTCTACTTCTTTATTATTTTTACTTTTTTTATCCTTTGTCTTTTTAAGAGTAAATTCTAATTCTAGTTCTTTACAGTATAGTTCTAGACAGCGATATAAGCTTGCATCTAGTGCATTGCCTTTGTCGTTCAAGGTGTGCTTTATAAGTCTAAAACCATCTCTGAAATCATTTGTTATATTTATGCATTTGTCAATATGGTTAATTTTATGATTTTTTGGATACATATCATTTGTGCTTTTGTCTTTGATAATATTTTTAAGCTCTTCATAGGTCAAATATGTAAAATTGGTTTTTACATTTGTAAAATTTAAAGTCCCGTCAAAAACACTTGATGCAAAATTAGTTAAATTTTTAAAATCTGCGTTATAAAAATAAGCATTTTTTTCAAAATTCGTCTCGCCAAAATCAACAATGTCTTTAAATTCTGCATTTTCAAAAATTACCGTGCCTTTAAAATCTGCATTTAAAAACCGTGCCTCATCGGCGAAAGTAGCAGAGCTAAAGTCTGTATCCGCTTTAAAAACGGCATTTGTAAAATATGATTTTTCGTTGAATACCGCATTTGAGAAGTCGGCTTTATTTTCAAAAGTTGTTTCCGTTAGTATTGCTCTGTTAAATTTAGTTCCGCGAAATTGTGCCTTTCCTTTAAATTTTGCTTTATCTAAATTTACTACATCATTAAATTTGGCTTCTGTAAAAATTAAGTCACTTTCAAAACAAGCTTCTTTGAAAAGCATTTCGCAGTTAATTATACTCTTATTAAAACTTAGCTTTTGGTTAAATGTGGCATTGGTAAAATCTATATTTATCCCGTCAAGCTGCTTTGCGTGCAAATTAAGCTCGCAATCAAATTTGGCGCATGAGAAATCTAGAACGCTAAATTTCCCTATATCCATAGTAAATTTTTGTTTAAAATAGGCGGCTTTAAATTTTACCTCTTTCAACTCATTTTTTGTATCTAATTCAAAAGATTTATTAAAGATACTACTTGCAAAGGATATATCTTGTCTGGCGTTTTTGGATATGAAATCGCCGTTAAATGTGCATGCTTGAAAATACGCATATCCATCTACGTAAACTTTTTTTGCAAATTCGCATCCGCTAAACGTGCTGTTATTGCTGATGTCGCGTAAAAATACTTCGTTTTCAAATTCGCAGGAGCTGATGTTAGGGAATTTAGAGTCGGTAACTATAATGGCTTGCTTGATTTTGTTTAAATTTTTTATATCTTTTTGATTTCCTATGCGGCAGTTTTGCAGGATTATATTTGGTTCATCGCTTTGTAGATACTTTTCTAAATTTATATTATTTTCTGGTTTTAGATCCGAATCGAAGAAAAAATAATAAAAAATGAAAAAAACCTGCTCTTCGTATTTACATTTCTCAATCCAATAGTGTTTTATAGGCTGCTGCGGCGTATCGGAAAGGCATATATTTTCGCTAATAATCCCAAGCTCTTTAAGTCTTTTAAGATCATTTTGCTCAATTTCTTCTCTTGGTGCTTCCAAAATTTTATCTATATCTAAACCCATTTTTTAAACCTCGCTATCAAGCATATGCTAAAATTTTTATTACGTGAAATATTATCAAAAACCAACTTGCGAATTAATTATTAAGAAACAAAAATAAATAACGGATTTTAGCTCGCCTTCATCTTAAATTTAGTTTCAAATTTTAAAATTACCCAAATAAAAACAAAGCAGGAAAAACCATGAGAATCCTAAAATTTCTATTTTTACTTCCGCTTCTAGCCATCGGTGCGCAAGCTCTAGAGCCAAAAATCGTAATGAAGCCCGAAGCGAGCCTAAAAAACGGGCTTTACTACGTAAAAGGCAAGCTCTACGACGGCACGCTAAAGATGCTTCGATACAGCGTCGAGGACCTATATAACGTAAATGCGATGGGCATGGTCTATCCGAGGCTAAAACCTTTGCTGCCCACGCTCATACGCGAGATAGACGTGCAGGGCGGCACGGCGGTGCGATATAGAGACTATTTTGACGGCAGAGACAAGCCCTCAAACGAATACCCCCTAAAAAACGGCGTCCGCGAGGGCACGGCTAAGCACTACCACGCAGATAGCGGCGCTCTGATGGGCGAGAGCGAATACAAAAATG
>CAUQHH010000001.1:0-40983 GCA_963517705.1 uncultured Campylobacter sp. | reverse complement strand
ATCGCAAAATATAAAAGAGAGCGAAATTTATAATGTCTTAGAGAGCTATTTTGAAGGTACTAAAAATGAAACGACTAGCGTAAATTTATTGCAATATGCTAAAAACCTGGAATTTCAAACATTATTTAAAAAGTTTAATGAAAATTTTATGCCTAAGCAGGACTGGAAGGTCTCGCTTTTTGTAGAGCAATATAGTGGGCATTTCAGCGAGTTTTTAGATAATCGGGATAAATTGTTGCAATCAAATGATGATAAATTTAAAATTCTTGCCGAAATTAAAGATTTGGAAAAAGATTTAGGATTATACACGATATCCGTCGGTGAAAATTTACTAGAAGAACTTAAAAAAGATTATAAAACCACTTTAAAAGATTATTTTGGCATACGTATCTTACCGCCAGGCAATTTCTATAATAAATTTGACGGCTTCCTGCCTAAGCTTACGATTGCTGAAGAGGTATTCGACTAATGTTTTGCAAAGATCAAATCACCGGCACGCTTGTGAATTATTACGTTACCTGCAGGCGCGAGGCGTGGCTTTACGCTCACCATATCCACGCCGATCAGGAGGATGAAAACGTGCTGATGGGCAAGGCGCTGGCGGAGATCAAAGAGAGCGATTTGCAGGAGTTTGCATTTTCAAATTTGAAATTCGATAAACTTTCCAAGCAGCGCGGACATTATCTCGTCACGGAGTATAAAAAGAGCCTAAAAAACGAGCTTGCAGGCAAGATGCAGCTACTTTTTTACGTCTATCTTTTAAAAACTGGCTTAAATTTAAAAGAGGTAAAAGGCAAACTAATCAGCGGTAAAAAGGTGATTTTGGTGGATGACAGCAGCGAAAATTTCGCTCTAATAGAGCAAATTTTAAGCGAGATAACGTCACTCGTAAATCTAGAGCGACCGCCGAAATTTACGCAGGGTAAATTTTGCGCAAACTGCGCTTATAGCGGATATTGTGCGAGTTAAAATTTAGAAAAATGCTAGAAAAATGTACGTGATTTTATTTTACGACATCGCCGGCGCCGAGCAAAAAGAGAAAAACAACGCAAACCGCATCAGAAAGGCGGTCGAGAAGTTTTTGCCGCGCGTGCAGTTTTCCGTTTTTGAAGGCGAGATTCGCGAGAGCGATTTTAAAAAACTAAGCGCGATTTTGCAAAAAGAGTGCATTACGCAGCTCGATTCTATCGTGATTTACACGTTTAATTCGCTGAAATACTCCAAGCGTATCGTAATCGGACAGGACAAAAATAACGCGCTGTTTAGTTAAATTTGCTCGCGTAAATTTGCCGAATTTGGCGGCGGCGCTTGAAATTCCAGCTAAATTTAAGGAAAAAAGATGCAAAAAAGCGACAGGACGCATTTTATTTTGAGCGCAGGCAAGCTTCGCAGGCAAGATAACAATATCTATTTTGATAAATTTGACGATGCGGGCGCGCTCGCCGCTAGTAAAATTTTGCCGATAAATGCGATTGATGAAATTTACGTGCTGGCAAAAGTGCAGATCGATACCTACACTATGGCGTTTCTGGCGGATAATAACGTCCTTTTGCACGTTTTTAGCCCTTATCAGAGCTTTCGCGGCAACTTTTATCCAAATACCTCAAACTCGGTCAATAAAAGCGGCTTCGTGCTGCTAAAACAGGTTCGCGCCTTTGACGATCCGCTTAAGCGCGCCTACATCGCCCGCGAGATCACTCGCGCACACATCCTAAACGACGCGGCAAACTGCAAAAGACATGGCGTGAAATTTGACGTCTCGCCCCATATAGAGGCGCTAAATGCCGCTGCGGACGTACCTGCGATAATGGCGGTGGAAGGGGCGTTTCAAAAGCTCTACTACGAAAAGTGGAACGAAATAATCGCGGATCAAAAAAGCTTTAAATTTACCGTCCGCTCCAAGCGCCCGCCCGCCGACAAAATCAACAGCTTCATAAGCTACGTAAATACGCGCATTTATAACGTCTGCCTAAGCGAAATTTACAAAACCGAGCTTGATCCGCGCATCGGCTTTTTGCACGAGCCAAACTACCGTGCGCTGAGCCTACACCTCGATCTTGCGGAGATTTTTAAGCCGATTTTGGGCGATACGCTGATTTTTAGCATGCTAAATAAAAAAGAGATCACGGCAAAGGACTTCCAAACGGACGCCGGGCGGATAAAATTTAGCAACGACGCCGTGCAAAAGATCGAGCTAAAAATGATCGCGAGGCTTGGCGAAACGATCTCGCTGGGCGGTCGCGATCTCACGTGGCGGCAGGTGATCCGCCGCGAAGCTAATCAGATCAAAAAATGTATCTGCGAGGACGCGCCTTATGAGGGGTTTAGGTGGGGATAAATTTGATATTTTGTCGGCAGGATCAAAGTATCTTGGTTGTATTTTGATGATTTGATTTTAGGGCCTTGGCTTCATCAAAATGCAGCACAAAAATCGCTACGCATTTGCGTTCAAATTTGACCTATGCGTCTTTGGCTACGGTATCGAGTTGGGGGGTGCTAGTTTGCTCTTTTCGCGGCGGGATATTTGATTTCTAAGTGCCTTTTTAAATCCAAATCATGTCGATAAAGCTTTTTCTAAGATTTTAGAAATGATGAAATTTAGGGCACTTCGTATCAATAATATTTTGATTTTTATCCAAATTTAAGGCGTAAAAATATAAACTCTGAGTTTTAATAGCCCTAAAAATGTATATTTTGGTGCTGTTAAAATTTACTCCGTTGGAGTTTGAAACCTATTACGTCGTTTATGCAGCATAACGCAAAATTAAGTTAAAATTTACTCCGTTGGAGTTTGAAACAAATCTTGTATGATACACCCTACGAAACGCCCCGAGGTTAAAATTTACTCCGTTGGAGTTTGAAACATACTGTTGATGAAGTGGCTTATTTATTCTCAAAGTTAAAATTTACTCCGTTGGAGTTTGAAACGGCAAAAAAAACTAAAGAGAATAAGGATTAATTTTAGGTTAAAATTTACTCCGTTGGAGTTTGAAACTCAAAAAACCGCCAATGATATTCTACTTGAACGCCCGTTAAAATTTACTCCGTTGGAGTTTGAAACATGCTAAATTTAAGCCTTTTGTAGCTCAAGTTAGGGTTAAAATTTACTCCGTTGGAGTTTGAAACTTCAGACGTTGCCGGTATAAAATATACCCCCATCGTTAAAATTTACTCCGTTGGAGTTTGAAACCTCGAGCAGGCGTCCGCAAATATCAAGGCTATTGAGTTAAAATTTACTCCGTTGGAGTTTGAAACGCTCAACTCTATCTATCGCCATAATCTGCCCCTAGTGTTAAAATTTACTCCGTTGGAGTTTGAAACTCTCAAATTCTCTCGTCAAATTTTTCCGTATTTGCGTTAAAATTTACTCCGTTGGAGTTTGAAACATCAAAAGTTATCTTTATTTGAGAAATCATTTAGGTTAAAATTTACTCCGTTGGAGTTTGAAACTTTTTACGGTGTCTTTATATGCGGACGATATGAGGTTAAAATTTACTCCGTTGGAGTTTGAAACTTCGAGCAAGCCGCCTTTTCTACGCAAATCTGTAGTTAAAATTTACTCCGTTGGAGTTTGAAACACATTTCTTCTCGTAGGCTCAATTCCCTTATTTACGTTAAAATTTACTCCGTTGGAGTTTGAAACGCTGATTTACAAAGCGGCAAGGAGCTAAATAAAGAGTTAAAATTTACTCCGTTGGAGTTTGAAACGAGTGCAAAAGCAATTCACGCTGTTGCATAGATGTAGGTTAAAATTTACTCCGTTGGAGTTTGAAACGCCGCCTAAATAACCTAAATAGCCGCACGGCTTTTGTTAAAATTTACTCCGTTGGAGTTTGAAACTGCAGATGCTTTGGCGCTTACGTTTTTTGACAAGATTGCGCCGTTAAAATTTACTCCGTTGGAGTTTGAAACTACGCGGTTTGTCCAAATCTAGACCCTGCAAACCCTTCGTTAAAATTTACTCCGTTGGAGTTTGAAACGCTAGTGTTTGTACGAGCTGGTATTTTGCGATACCGGGTTAAAATTTACTCCGTTGGAGTTTGAAACTATGGATAAATATAGAGTAACAACTTTGGTTGGTAAAGTTAAAATTTACTCCGTTGGAGTTTGAAACACGATACTTCGCCCTAGTTTTTTGCATGGGTAAAGTTAAAATTTACTCCGTTGGAGTTTGAAACATTTTGAAAATATTATCTCTCTTGATTATTTCGTTGTTAAAATTTACTCCGTTGGAGTTTGAAACTTAAAATTTGCCATAACCTTTTTTGCCTCGGGGATAGTTAAAATTTACTCCGTTGGAGTTTGAAACCGGCAAGAGCGTGAGCGGCTACCATAAAAGAAACGGCGTTAAAATTTACTCCGTTGGAGTTTGAAACTAATAGCGCTTCTATCAAGAGTGCAAATTTCCGATATTATGTGGCAAATGCACCTAGACATTTAATGATCTTTTAATAAAATCCAAGAATGATACCAGAAATGGTTTTTTATACTAAGGTTTTTAGGATCATTTGGGATAAAATTCCACTATTTAACCCTAGAAAGTCGTACCTTATTTTTCTACAAATATCATTAACATTTTGGGTTTGGTTTAAGTTAATTTGTATGTATAGTGGATTTTTCGATATTATGTAGTATTCGTACAAGACTTCTGAATACCCCAAACGGCACTTTTTAAAAAACTTAATATGCTTTGATTTCGACAAGGGTAGAAGTAGAATTAGAAGTTTGTCGACTAGTTCATTATAATTTCTACCATATTTATAAGTAGTTTTTATTGTATTGTGGGGTTTATTTTATTAAAAAACACTTAATAAGTCATCCTTGGAAAACCAATAATGCTCATACTCTTTTCCAACTGTTGTATTAGTTATTCTTACCAGAGCTAACTTTACATCAATTTTTATGTTTTCGACATCAAAAGTTTTATTTAAAAAAACTTCATTATAACCGTCAATTTTATGTTGATAATCCCCAAACCTATCCCCTTTAGGATCAATGAATATAATTGTTTGCTTGTTGCCTTTTTGTAGCCAAAAAATAAAATCAGGATGAAATGGTTTTTGTTCACCGTCCTCTATGTATGGAATATAGATATCCTTGTCATAGTATTGGTTCAATTTACTAAACATCCACCAGTCATATTTTTCATCAATATCTTTGCAAATTTCTGTAAGTTTTTCTAAAAATACAACCTCGCTCTCTTCTGAAATTATATTTCTTATCCAATCAAGATCTTTACCGCTTATGACAGGATTATAGTAATGATTTAACATTTTTTGAAATTTGGCGTCACAAAAAGATATGTCCGTTGCTTGATACAATTCAATTGCTTTCTTTAAAGAAATGCCATCTTCTTTTGCCTTTTGTGATACTTCTTCGTCTGTTAAATTTTGCATTTCAATTGCTTGAAAAATAGTTTTTACAAACTCTTCTTTCTTATCTTCTCTTACTTTTATCTTTTTAAAATGCACAATCTCATCATTTAAAGCTTTAAATGTATCTACTGTGCTTTGTTTTATATATAGTCTATTTTTAAGCTTTTCAATTAAAGTATCTAAAGATTTATAATGGGTATTTTTGTCAATGAAAAAAGCATCATCTTTGCTTGCCATTTGAACCAATAAGTCATATTCTTTTTTATTATAAAAATTATGTCTTAAAGCAAATATTTGAGGGGCAAGATTGCGCATATAAATTTTTAAGTCTTTTTTGTTTTTATCGCTTAATTTAAAAGCTTTTTTGCTATTTATTCTATCCGCGCTTATCTTATGCTGCTTATAAACAGGAATAAAAAGTATTCTATTCGGTGTTTCATTTTTTTTCAGTTCAACTTCAAGCCAATCAATACCTTTATTTTGTTCTTCTTGCCATGATACAATAGAGCTGATGGCTTCCTTATTCGTAGAAATAACAAATAAAGTTTCTAAAGTTTTTACATTTTTACTTATTTGAGCTTTTTTATCAATATTGATAAAATCTATTCTTTGACGACTTCCGTCGACTGATTCAACTCTCATTCCTCTGCCGATAGATTGAGTTACAAATTTCTTAGCTTCTTTATCCATGCCTATATTTAAGAAAAGCATAATATTAGGTCTTGTCGTATCCCAACCCTCATAAAAAGCACGACTTCCTAAGAGAATATTTATACTGCTGCTATACAGTGATTTAAAATAGCTCTCTTCTTTAAAAGTCTCGTCAATTTTTATATTTTTTAGTTTTTCCTTAAGCCATGAACTAATATCTCCTATTTTGATTAAGCAAAATGGCTTATCTACACTGTCTAATTTAAAAGCAATCTCTGTTTTGTCTTTAGGATTAATAATAGCTTCTATATTTCCATTTTTCGCATAAAAAATTAACTCTTTCAGCTCATCAAAAGATATTTGACCTACTTGATCCGCAAGTTCAGATACTCCCTCTCCATCTTTGTCTGTTACAAGATCTTTAGTATCTTTAAACTCTTTTTTGAGACCCATCTTAGCTTCATTAAATATTTTTTGAAGATCATCCTTTGCTATAGACTGTAGGGTTCTAAAAAATAGTTCCGCATCTGATTCAACAGTATTGACTGAATTTGTAAAAACTACCATCATAGGGTCATGGTAAGCATCAGACAATTTATATTTTTTTGCAAGGGCTAAAAGCAATAATGACTTTAATGTTGCCTGTTGTTTTTCATTTTCATTTAAGTCTGACTTTTCTTTAAAAGCTTTTAAGTCGTTATCTAATAAAAATAGCTTTTTCCCATATCCCTTTTTAACCCAAACTGCTTGATTGAGATTATAAATCGTAGTTGCAATATCGGATTCATCAGTAAAAGTTGCACTAAAATTAAACAAAAATCCATTTTTAGAAAGTATTGAGAATATGTTTTGTCTTTTGGAATCTTGCTTATCTCCTTTGTGGGCTTCATCAAGAATTATATAATTGTTTCCGTCATCAAAGTAGTCCTTAAAATCAAGCGTAGCCTCTTTTCTCTCATCATTCATCAAATCAGCCCTATAACAAAAGAGCTTTATAATTTGAGAGTCAAATAAAGAACTATTTTTTTGTCTCTCTTCGTAATCTTTTAAACTAATCGCATCAATGTTTTTTTCTTTAAGCAAATTATACTCATCAACTTCTTTTTTAAATCTATCCAGCAGCCCTTCATTAGCCGTAAAAAACAAAATATTTTTCTTGGGTATCAGCTCTATTTGCATAGCCCTATCTAAAAGCTCTATAAGTTTTATAATAACAATAGTTTTACCACTTCCCATTGTCATCCAAAAACTCATACGGTTTACAAAATGACGGAATTCTATTCTTTTACCTATTATTGGAAAATATTCTTGCAATAGATCATTTGGTTTTAAATAATCAAGGTTCACATGGGGGTATTTTTTATACTCTTTGTTATAGAATTTTTCTTTGTCCGCATCGTAATCTTTATAAAATTTTAATAAAACTCTAAAAGCATTTTGTAAAGCTTCTACTTGATACTCAAATAAAGTTTTTTCATTTGAAAAGCTACTAAAATCAAATTCGTTTATATCGATATTTAAAAATTCATTTTCCGCTAATTGCTGCAATACTATTTTATAGCTATGTTCATCTATTAATTTTTTTTGCTTTGCCATAAAAATTCCTTACCAAACAAGCAATGGTTTTAATATTTCGATAAGCTCATATTCTCTATCTTCAAATATTACTTTTGTATCTGTTATCTTTTTAGGTCTTTTTCCTGTGATATTATGAATGGTCTCTTTCAAATCGATATTTGGGTATAGATTTCCTAAATTTACTTTAAAGCCATCATTTTCAGCAATAATTACATTTGATAATTTTTCATCAAACAAAAAGCAATCCTTAATTTCACTACTCTCCTTGCTATTGAGATAATCATCTGGTGTGTCTTTGTAGATTGTGCTTCTTAAAATTTGCTCATATTGCTCTAATTCATAGTATTTAAATATACCTCCACCTTTGTAGTTAATATTTTTTGATAAAGTTGAGCGTCTATTTTTCTCTATTGCTTTAAATATTATATCACCATTTATTACATTTTTCATTCTTCCAAGCAAACCTAATCTTTTTTCACCATTGTCTGTATAATAAAAATCATAAAAATGCTCTCCAGTTTCTATTCCTATATATTTTCTTTTTAGCTTGTGAGACACAGCACAAGTTGTTCCGCTTCCAGCAAAAAAATCCATAACTAAGCTATTCGTTTTGGAGCTAGATTGAATAACCCTTCTTATCAAGTTTTCTGGCTTTTGAGAACTTTGGAATGATATATTTTCGCTTACTCTCATTTCAGATTGCGTAAATGAGTATAAGTCATTCCATATATCACTTACAGGATAAATTTTTTCATCCTGTATATCTATTCTTAATAATTCTAATTTATTTTCATTATACTTTTCAATGTAGTAATCAAAATCTTCAATTTTCTTAGAAATAAGTATTTGTTTTTTAGGAATAGCAATTAGGTCCATTTGTCCTAAGTTTAAGTTGCTTATATTCCTATTTGGTTTCCAAAGTTTATTAAAAATAGAATTTTCAGTCTTCATAAAGTATATAGTTTGACTTTTTAGTGCAAAATTTTTACCAAAGCTTTTATATCCAAACAAATCGGCTTCTTCATCTTTCGTAGCATTTGTATCCATCGTTATTTTTTTAATTTCATAATCACTGAATAATTTACCAAGCAACATTCTTCCTAAGAAGTCAGCGTTTTCATCAAGGTGCAAATAAAAACTCCCCCTTTTGCTTAAAAACTCTTTGGCGAGTTCAAGTCTATTCTCCATCAGGCTAAGCCACGTGCTATTTTGAAATTTATCGATATAAGCAAAATCATCGCCTGTATTAAAAGGTGGGTCTATATAGATCAAATCAATCCTGTCTTTAAATCTAGGGAGTATAGTATTTAAAGCTTGATAATTTTCACTTTTTATTAACAGTCCATCAAATTCATCAGGCTCAAAAAGGCTTTCAATCTCATCTTTAAATTCGCTAAAGTATTTTGTATCGATAGGCATAAATTCATTTTCTATTAAGCTATTATCTTGAATTATTCCCAATTCTTCCCATTCCCTTTGCTGCTCTTTAAATTTTTTATGATTTTTTAGTTTGTCTATATTAAAGCCTTTAGCTTTTAATTTATCGATTGTTACTACGATGTTTGAATTTAGCACAAACCTAGGCTTGTTCCAGATTTTTACAAGCTCATTTTCAAACTGGGATATGAAGTTTATAATCTTGGAAGCTACTTTTTTAAAGTCTTGAATTTGATTAAATCTTTGCATATTAAAATCAACTTCTTGGCTAAACATATATTGATATATCCACATATCAAGCTGCTCGAATAAAAACTTTTTTGCATCTTTATTGATAAAATAATCTATGTTTGATTGTTTTTCAAATATCTGAAAAGCTTTTTTTAAATCTGCTTCGTTTAGCTCCATTTTTGATTTTTTAGCTTCTTTTGTAATATTATCGATTTTTGTAACTTTTCCGTTTTCGGAATAATTGACATTGAAAGCTAATAAATTATTTTCAATCGACTTTAATTCATAAACAAGGCTTTTCTTTTCATTAGCTTTTTTACCTTGCATATTTGAAACATCAAAAATGTATTTTTTATCCTCTATTTCAATTTCAAGGTCTTTAAAAATTTTATCCGATTTGACATAGTAAAGCATCTGAGTTTTATAGAAAAGCGAAGTGTCTTGCTTGTTTGATATTACTTGTTCATAATCACCCGAGAAGATTCTGGTATCATTTGTATTATCACCATAGGCTTTTGTATAGATATTATAAAAAAGTGGTGTGTAATTGTAGTAAATACTTCCCGAAATACTAAAATATCTATGAAAAAAACTATAAAGCTTGTCGTAAAGCTCGTCTTTAAAATCTTTATTATCCTTACAAATTTCTTCTATTTGTATAAGTAGCTCTTCTTTTACTTTTCCAAAATAGTTTTGTTTTGCAATCATAAGATTTATGAAGCCAGATTTTCCTTTTACTTCTGCACCTACAAAAAGACTAGTTAATATATCCCAAAATTTTTTTTCATTTTTTATCATTTTATTTCCTTAATGCTTCAATTGCAATATCTTTCTTCGTTATTACTGCCATTTTTTATCCTCTTTTGATTTTTCTTTTTTGCTACTCTCCCACTCTCTCACAACCATAACCATACCCTCATCATCAAGCATAGCTAACATATCAAGAAGTGCGCTCATAGCTTTTGGTTTTTTAGTATCACCTAACCAAGAAGCATAAGCACTCAGTGAAATTCCTAGTCTTTGAGCCATCTCTTTTTGAGATATGTCTTTCATTTCAAGATCTTCTATTTGCTTATGAATTCCTTCAAGCATTTGTGCTAGTGTCATTTGCTGTCGCCCCTTGTTTAGTGTGTTATTTTATTTAAATTTAACTTAATAAATTTAAGAGCGTGCTATAAGTCAGCTACTCGCTCCCGCACTTCTGCTAGTAGTTGCGAGTGCAACGAAGTAAAAAATTAGGGAAGCAGCAGGGCTAAGTAGTTTTTTACTCGGTCACTTCGCTTCCCTTAGAAATGCCCCTTCGGGTCGCTACGCTCATTTTGCAAAGCAAAAAATTCTTTTTTTCTTCGTTTAGTACTATTTTGGTTCCTAGCATTTTATCTCCTCAACTCTCTTATAATTATATCCTTGTCTCTATTTGAAAGATATAAATTAATCCAACTATCCACCCACTCTGGTGTTTTTCTACCTTGCCTAGTCGTAGCCCAGCCGTTCATAGTTAGCTTGTTCGTCTTAGTAAGCTCGGCAAATTCGTCTCTATCTATTCCTGCTTCTTTAAGCTTTAATAAAAATTCATCGTAATTCATTATGTGCCTTAATTATATATAAGCGTATTATACAATTTTTCTTAATTTAAAAGCAAGTAAATTTAGGTAAATAACTTATAGTATTTTAAGCAATATCTATGTATAATACATATATCAAAAATAAAAATACATAAAAGGCTTAAAAATGTCCCAACACTTCCTTCTCTCGTCTAAAGCCAGAACAATCTCCGTTAGAAAGATAGCTTCTATGAGCGAGAACGAGTGTTACGAGTATTTTAAGTCGATTCGTTGGAGCGACAATAAAGGTAATCCCGTTTGTCCGACTTGCGGAAGCGCATCGTCTCACTATTTTATAGAAAGTAGACTACAATATCGCTGCAAGGATTGCTTTCATACTTTTAGCCTTACAAGCGGAACGATATTTCACTCTCATAAGCTTGATTTTAAGGTCATACTTCTTGCCATCGTCATATTCTCAAACGCTACGAAAGGTATTTCAGCCTTACAGCTTAGTAGAGACCTAGATGTTCAATATAAAACGGCTTGGGTCTTATCTCATAAAATCAGAGAAAGTCTTATGACTAGCGATAGCGGAAATAAATTTAGCGGAGTAGTCGAAATGGACGGAGTATACGTCGGAAACTATATAAAACCCGCTAATAATATAAACGATAGAATAGATAGGCGTAAGGCTTTTAAGCCTAATAAACGAGTTATAATATCGCTTAGAGAGAGAAATTTGCTTGGAAGCGGAGCTAGTAAAACTAAGACCTTTATTCTAAAAAGCGAAAATAATATAGATATAAACGCTATCGCTAAATCGCATATTGCGCCAAACAGCGAAATTTATACCGATGAAAACTCGGCTTACGACGATTTGCTAGCTCATTACGATTTAAAAAGAGTAAACCACCAAATAGAGTATTCGGGACTAAACAGAGAGAATAACAATCAATCGGAAAGTTTTAACGCTAGATTTAGACGCTTGCAATACGGTCAATGCCATAAGCTAGGAACGCTTTATCTTTCAAACTATGCTAACGAGATAGCATATAGAGAAGACACTAGAAGACTAGATAATAAGTCTATAATGGACGATATTTTATCAAGATGTTTGGCTAATAATTCAATCTCAAATGAATTCTGCGGTTACTGGCAAGGCAATCACAGAGTAGCCGAAAGGCTTGGAGCTTAGGAAGCTATCTTATAAAATTTAACTCCGTTGTCGGTAAATAACGAGACAGTTCCTCTTTTTATGAGCTTTGAAATTAAAGAGGATATGTTTTGCTTATACTTGGCTATAAGAGCGTCATCTACTTGCTCATCTTTAAAAACATACTCGGCTATTTCATTTACAGTGCTAGGCTTTATTTTTACACATTCTATAATCCTACGATTTAGCTCACCGTGAGGAAAATACGAAGAATTACTAATTCTCTTAGCTCGAATGAACGTAGTTTTATAACTAGGGTCGAATATCGCAATAGCCTTATCTATGGTTTCAAGCTCGGATTTTAGCTTTAAAACGATTTCTTGATGATATTTGATATTTCCTTGAAGCTCGGAATGTTTAGATACTAGAGCGGATATTACGTGAGATTCGGCCATATAAATCCTTTATGATATGCTATAATAGGCTGAATTTTAGCGGATTTTAGAATGAAAGTCTTGTGCGGATGCTACATAATACCGCAAATTTCGGTGTTAAAATTTACTCCGTTGGAGTTTGAAACGCCGACTTAGGGCATTTGTGCGAAATAACAAACACCGTTAAAATTTACTCCGTTGGAGTTTGAAACTAGCAACTGTACGAATAACGGTTATTTGATTCAGCCTGTTAAAATTTACTCCGTTGGAGTTTGAGACTCGTGGGGCAAGGCGGCGAGGAACACCCGCGCTATTGTTAAATTTTACTCCGTTGGAGTTTTGAAGTAATAAATTTTTTGCAATCATAGCATTGTTTGGTCTGTTGCGCGCAGACGACAAAAACATAATGTTAAATTTTTCAAAAAATAAATTTACAATAAATCGTTTATTGTTTTCAGCTAATTTATATAGTAGCCTACCGGTTGATTGCCTGCAAGCAGTTTTTCTAGCTTGCGATTTTTAAAGAATTTGACGACGTCAAACGCGATCTTGGCAGCCAAAAGTGCCAAAAAAACGTGTCTAAAAGCATAAAATTTGCCTAGATATTTATGCTTTTTCATGAGCTTTAGAGCGAGCGATTTTATCGCTTCTATCGGCTTTTTGATTGCTTCGCCGATCATTTTGTCCTTTATCTCGTGGACGACGAGAGCGGTGATGGTTTTTAGGTATTTTTTAGTTTTGGGCGCTGGTAAATTTTGCGGTTTTTGCGTCGCGGTTTCGCCGTAAACGTCGCCGATCCAAGCTTCAAAATTTTGCCGAGCGTCTTTGCTTTTTAGTAGTTTTTCGCCGGTTTTACTTATCTCGTAAATCCCGCGCGAAGTCTTTAAAACGATCCTTTTTTCTTGCGACAAAGCTTGAATTTTAGGGCTATTTGCTATAGCGCTTAAAAGCGCGTCGGTTTTGCTTTGACTCGCACCCGTTTCGCGCGATAAAAACTCCGCTATCTCTTTACGACTTGCCTTTTTTCTCTCGTTTAAAAACTGCGCCAATAAAAATAATCCTTGATAATCCATCGCAAAAACTCTCATTATTATATTAAATTGAGAATTATACTTAAAATATATCAAAATAAAATAAAAGCCAGTATCATTTTGATTTTGGTATATCGCAAGATAAATTAAATTTTGCCTGATTAAAATAAAGTGCTTGTATTGTAAATTTGAAATTTATCCGTGCGCGGACTCTAAAATTTGCGGTAAATTTAATGAAAGACGACAAAAACTTAAGCGCTTCGAGCCGCTTAAATTTGCCATTTTCCGAAAATCAGGCAAATTTAAAGCTCCTAAATTTAACTAACAAAAAACTCCTGCGCGGGCTCTTTACTCTCAAAAGGCTTCACGCAAATCTCGCGCTCGCCGATCCTAGCCAGCACCGCCGTATCCTTATCTGCTCTGGTGTAGGCAAGCGCCAGCCGCACGGCAAACTCGAGGTCGGCCTCGTTAAATTTAGCGTCAATGAAACTCACCGCGCCCACGATATCGCTGTCAAATTTGATCTGAGTAAATTTCGGATTATTTAGAGCTAGCAGTTTGGCGTTGTCGTTTTCATCGCGGCCGATGACCATTTTGGTGCCGTTTGGTAGGCGCAGATGGCGTCCGAGGCGCAGTAGCTGCATATCCGCGCTCGTCATATCCGGGTCAAATTTGATGAAATCTTTGATTTTATTCGCAAAGCTCTCGATCGTGAGTAGGCACCCGCCACCGGGCGTCTCGTACTCACTAAAGCCAAACTCTTTCGCAAGCGCGAGCTGCCTTTTGCGGTCGCGTCCGCTGATGGCGAGCAGTTTGCTGCGATCGACCCAGCCCTCGCGCTCCGGTTTTGTGGGCTTCATCAGCTGCGCAGACATCGGACGCAGGATGAGATCCTCCTCGTCGCCGGCAGCGTTTTTGACCTGCGCCATCGCGTCGCGTCTCTGACTCATCGGACGCTGGCCGATCACTTCACCGGTCGCGATAAAGTCCGCACCCTCCGAGCGCATCATCGCAAGCGCGGTTTTAAACATATATCCGTGGCAGTCGATGCATGGGTTAAAGTGCTTGCCGTAACCGTGCTTTGGCGTAAAAAGCACATCGCGCAGGTATTCGTTTCTGATATCGATTATTTTAAGCTCGGCTCCGGCTTCGTTCGCGCGGCGACGTAAAATTTCTGCCTTTTTCTCGTCGCCGCTAAAGCCGATATCGATGTGCACCGCCGTGACGTCGATGCCTTGGGTTGTCAGCAGCTTGATGGCGATCATGCTGTCCAGCCCGCCGCTAAATAAAACTAATGCTTTCATTTTTTAAGTTCCTCGATAATTTTTTTTATTTTTGATAGTATTTGTTTTTTTTCCTCTAAAGGAATTTGTTTTGCCGAATATTCTTTGTGCAAATTCTCGTAAAATCTCACTTTTAAAATAACTATATTTTTTAAAATTTCATCCTCGTCTTTAAAGGCGTCGTAGTTTTCAAACATCAGCTCGCGAACAGCAGGATCGTCTGCATTAGCCCCCTGTGCAACCGCTTCGTAAATATCTCTGTGACGGACGAAATACTCAGTTTTTAAATTTTCTAAAACAATTTTTTTAAAATTTGGATTTTCGATCATTGTTTTTAAAAACCGAATTTCAAGTATATCTTTACGACCGCGCTGATTTTTGCCCAAATTTTGCATTTCGTAGGCTTGCATGCGCTCCTGAGCGGCTTGCGTATTTGCACCTCTAGTTAGCCAAAACGACCCCTCGGCTATATTTAAAATTTTAGCCACGAGCGGGACGTAGGAGTTTGCGACGATGGGCTTTAGACTCGTCGTAAAGGCCTGGATCGCCTCTAGCGCCTTTTGCTTTTGCACGGGGCGCGAGAGGTCAAAGCCGCTAGCTAGATGCCTGATGTAAAATTCGCCGATCTCCGTGCCGCTTTCAAAAATTTGCCGCAGATACTCTATTTTGCCCGCTACCACCATATCGGCTGGATCTGCGCCGCCTTCTATGATGACGACGCTGCCGTCGATTTCGTTTTGCGCGAGCAGCAGAGCGGACTTTGTCGCGGCGTTTATGCCCGCGTCGTCGCCGTCAAAACACAAGATGACGCTAATCTCGCCGCGTTTTAAAAGCGGCAAGTGCTTGGTCGTGAGCGCGGTTCCAAGCACGGCTACGACGTTGTTAAAGCCCGCCTTATGCAGCATAATGACGTCCATGTAGCCTTCGGTGATGATGATCTGATTTTTGCTGAAAATTTCGCGCTTTGCCAGATGGTAGCCGTAAAAAAGCGTTGATTTGTCAAAAACTGCGGACTGGGGCGAATTTACGTATTTAGCGGGGTTGCCGCTGATCGTACGTCCGCCAAAACCCACTAGCCGTCCCGCGTGCGTGTAGATAGGAAAGGTGATGCGGTTTATGAAACTAGCGTAGATGCCGTTTTCGTTTTGCTTTACGATACCGACTTCTAGGGCTTCTTTTGGCTCTATTTGCTCGTTTTGCAGTAGTCTTATCGTTTGCGCGCTCTCAGGCGCGAAACCTAGTTCAAATTTATCTATCAGCTCGTCGGTTATACCGCGCGAGTAGAGATACTCGACGGCCGCGGGGGTTTTATAAAGCAGCGAGCGGTAAAAGGCGTTTGCGTTTTCTAGGATGTGCTTGTTTTCCTTCGCCGGTTCGCCGCTGCGCACGTAGTTTAGCGTGAAATTTTGCAGTCCCGCGATCTTTTCGACAGCTTCGGGGTAGCTTAGCTTTTCGTAGTCCATCACGAATTTGATCGCGTCGCCGCCGGCTTTGCACGAAAAGCAGTGAAATATCCCGCGCGACGGGCTCACGCTCATGCTCGGGTTTTTATCGTCGTGAAACGGGCAGACGCACACGAAGTTCGCTCCGCTTTTTTTCAGCGGCAGATAGTGCCCGACGATATCGACGATATCGGTTTGCGCTTTTAGTCTTTCTATTGATTTTGGATCGATCATAAGCGAGATTATACAATCGTTTTGCTATAATCGGCGTTAAATTTGACTTTAGAAAGCGGCATTTTGGATATATTTTTTATCGAATTTAGAGACCCGATTTTCGGTCTCGTGGTGCTAGTCGCCGCGGTGCTCGTGATCGCCGTTTTTAGCTACGCATGGGGCGTTTTTAAGAGCAAAGACGAAAAGGCGGAGATCGCGGGATTTTTAAAAAAATTCGGCAAATCTCAAGGCCTGAGCGACGAAAACAAGCAGCTTTTGATAAACTCGGGCGCGGATACGGCTACGATGTGCTTTTTGGCGGGGACGTTTTCAAAAAGCGGGTATTTTGAAAAGGCTATCAACGTCTATGCCGTAGCTTTAGAGCGGGCTAAAAACCGCGCGGCAAAGGAGCAAATTTTTACCGATCTTGGCCAGACTTATTTTAAGGCGGGCTTTCTCGAGCGCGCAAAAAGCGTCTTTTTAGAGGCGCTAAAAATCTCCCCGCGAAATCAAATCGCGCTAAAATCCCTAACGATAATTTTCGAAAAACTAAAAGACTACGAGGGCGCACTGCAGGCTTTGGACGCGCTGCAAGAACTCGGCGAGGGCGTGAGAGCACAGACGGCCTACATAAAGGCGCTGCAAATTTTAGCGGATAAAAGCAGGGACGAAGCGGCCAAAATCAGCGAAATTTTAGCTCTAAAGGACGAATTTGTGCTCGTGCGGCGTATGGCGATGGAGAGGTTAAATTTAAACGGTTCGGGGCTTAAGGATTTTAGCGATTTTCCGCCGCTAGGGGACGTTTTGGATTTGGTTTATTATCAAAATACGCCCGTAAATTTAACCGATCCCGAGTATAAGAGCCTGTTTTTTATCAAAGGCATGAGCGACGAGGACGGCGCGGCGCTCGGTTTTGAGCTAGAGGTTTTAAAGAAACTAAAAGCGGCAAACTACGACAAGGCCGCGCTTAGCTTTAACTACGTTTGCAAGAGCTGTAAAAACGCCTTTCCGATGCATTTTTACCGCTGTCCGATGTGTAGCGAGCTAGGTAGCGTGCAAATTTTGCCTCACATTACGGAAAAATCCGATGAAAACAGTATGCCTTTTTAGCGACGGCTCGTGCCTGGACAATCCCGGCCCCGGCGGCTGGGCATACATCCTAGAGTACGGCGAGCACAAAAAAACGGCAAGCGGCGGCGAAGCGCACACGACAAACAATCAAATGGAACTGCGCGCAGCGATCGAGGGGCTAAAAGCTCTCAAACAGCCGTGCCACGTAAAGCTCTACACCGATAGCTCGTACGTCGCAAACGCCGTAAATGCGTGGCTAGAGGGCTGGGTGAAGAAAAGCTTTAAAAACGTAAAAAACGTCCCGCTGTGGCAGGAGTATCTGGCCGCTAGCGAGCCGCACGAGGTCGAGGCGATCTGGGTCAAAGGCCACGCCGGACACCCGCAAAACGAGTTTTGCGACGAGATGGCGCGCGAACAAGCCGTAAAGATAAAAAATAGCTTAAAAGGCGAATAATGCGAAATTTGGAAGAGAAATTAGGATATAAATTTAAAGACGAAAAACTGCTAAAAACCGCGCTCACACACAAAAGCGTAAAAGGCGGCGCAAACAACGAAAGGCTCGAGTTTTTGGGTGATGCGGTTATGGATCTGGTGATCGGGGATTATCTTTTTCACAAATTTTCGCGCCTAAGCGAAGGCGATCTAAGCAAACTACGCGCCGCGCTCGTAAATGAAAAAAGCTTTGCCGAACTCGCCAAATATCTAAATTTGGGCCAGCTTATCAACATCTCGCCGGCTGAGGAGCACAACGGCGGACGGCTAAAAGCTTCGATCTTATCAGACGCTTTCGAGGCGCTGATGGGCGCGATCTACCTAGAAAGCGGCTTTGACGCCGTGCGCGCGGCTAGCCTAAAGGCCTTTGAGAGATGCTACCCCGATATAAATTTCGACCGCATGGTAAAAGACTACAAAACCGCGCTGCAAGAGCTCACTCAAGCGCGCTTTGCCCAGATACCAAAATACGTGCTGGTGGGCTCAAAAGGCCCCGATCATAAGAAAGAATTTGAGATCGCGCTGATGCTAAACGAGCGCGAAATCTCGCGAGCTGCTGGCAAAAGCAAAAAAGAAGCCGAGCAAAAAGCCGCTAAAACCGCGCTTGAGATTTTAGGAGAGGGCAAGTGAACACCTTTGGACGCAAACTAACGCTAACGACGTTTGGAGAGAGTCACGCAGCGGCGATCGGCGGCGTGCTCGACGGCTTTCCTGCAGGCGTGCGTATTGATTTAAATTTTATCCAAAGCGAGCTTGACAAACGAAAACCCGGCGGCTCGAAATTTGCCACGGCCAGGAGCGAAGGCGACCGCGTCGAGATTTTAAGCGGCATGTTTGAAGGCGTCAGCACGGGCACTCCGATCGGCTTTATCATCCTAAACGAAAATCAAAAATCG
Source organism: uncultured Campylobacter sp. (assembly GCA_963517705.1). Lineage (GTDB taxonomy): Bacteria > Campylobacterota > Campylobacteria > Campylobacterales > Campylobacteraceae > Campylobacter_A. Next base: position 22,149 of record CAUQHH010000001.1, on the reverse strand, counting down.
GGCGATTACGAAAATTTACGCGAGCTCTTTCGTCCAGGTCACGCCGACTACGCCTACTACCGCAAATACGGCATCCGCGACCACAGAGGCGGCGGACGCAGCTCGGCTAGAGAGACGGCCGTGCGCGTGGCGGGCGGAGCGATAGCTCAAATTTTACTGGGCGAGTTTGGCGTCAGCGTGCAAAGCGGCGTGGCGAGCGTGGGCGAAATTTCGTGCGGCGAGCGGTTAGACTTTGATCTCGCGGCGCGATCGGAGATATTTTCGCTGGGTAACGAAGAGGCGATGAAAGAGGAAATCCTAAAAGCCAAGCAGGGGCACGACAGCGTCGGAGCTAGCGTCGTCACTGTTATCCGCGGCGCACCGGCGGGACTTGGCGAGGGGTTATACTATAAATTTGATGCGGCAATCGCGGCTGCGATGATGGGAATAAACGGCGTCAAAGCCGTAGAGATCGGTGAGGGCGTGAGTGCTAGCAAGATGCGTGGCAGCCAAAATAACGACTCGATGGGCGCGGCGCATGCGGGCGCAAATTTGAGTGTAAATAACCCTGCTCTTGACGGCGTGGATGAGCGGTCAAATTTAAACAGCGGCAAATTTGACGAATTTAAAAGCGAGGCGGACGGCGCGGCTTGCTGCGACTTAAATTTGAACGACGAATTCGGCTTTGTCTCAAATCACGCGGGCGGAACACTAGGCGGCATGACGAGCGGGCAGGAGATTGTGATAAAGACGCATTTTAAGCCGACTCCGTCGATATTTTTATCTCAGCCGACGCAAAACGTGCGCGGCGAGGACGTCATCTGCGAGCTGCGCGGACGGCATGATCCGTGTATCGGAGTGCGCGGTAGCGTCGTAGCCACCGCGATGGCAAGGCTCGTAACAGCCGATATGCTACTTTTAAATTTGAGCGCAAATCTTGCGAATTTAAAGAAAATTTACGGCTAACTCCAAAAAATGAGCCGCGTGCTAAACAAAGAGAAATCGGGCGACGCGGTTTTTAATCAAAACGGACGCTCCATGCGCGGAATTTGTGAAGATTTTTGCTTGCGTTTGGGTGAGAAGGCTGCAAATTTTGTCTACAAATACATAAAATCTCACCGCAAAATTTATAAGAAAATCGGGTATTTTCGCGCGATTTTTGATATCCACAAGCGTATCAAATTTGCGAACGACAAAGGTATTTGGCAAATTTATATTTACGACATAAACGTCGAGAAAAATGGCGTAACGGACGCATTTGATATAAAAATGTCTCACACGGCGGCTTAGGAAATTTGCTCGCAGGCGCCGTAAAATATCTAAAATTTATGCAATAAATCATAGAAAAATAGGGCACAGCGAGGGGCTAGAAGCGCGTAAATTTAGACTTTTTAATCCTAACGCCAAGCGCAAATACGCCCTCAAAAAATCGCGACAATCAGGCTACGAAGCTCGGAAATCCATGCATTGGCACGATATTTACACGGACGAGTCTGTTTATGACGTTTACGAGGAGTTTTGTAGATCTCTAAAACATCTCCTGCGAAATAAGCCAAATTTGCAGTTTTACGCTACGTCGAACGAGAGCTGTCCTGGGGATCAGAAGTATGCGTAAATATCAAATTTACTCTTGTTTTCTTGTAAAATCAAATTTGGCAATTAGGCTGTATCGCATAATTCGGTCACTCATAAGGTCGCCGATAAAACGGCTAAATTTAAAGACATTCCAGTTTTAGTTTTTGACGTTTATGCGTAAAATTCGTATAATTTACCGTCGCGCAAATGTTCAATCTATTTTACGAAAACAAGTCTACGCAAAGTCAAATTGGTTCGTCAAATAGCCCGCGTTCAAAGCTTTTCACGCGAAAGCTGCGCCTTTGCAGCGGCGAGTCGCCAAGCCTCGCGATCGCGTCTAGATGTGCTTTCGTGCCGTATCCTTTGTGCGCGGCATATCCGTAGCCCGTATACACGCCGTCCCACGCCCTCATCAGTGCGTCGCGGCTTACCTTGGCTAGGATGCTTGCGGCGCTCACCTGCGCGACCTTGCCGTCGGCTCCGACCATCGTTTTTATGCCGGTGCCGTAGTTTACGTTGCCGTCGTAGAGCAGCTCGCAGTTCGTAAAATGCGCCATAAACAGCCGCAGTGCGCGTCTGAGGCACTCGCTAAGGCCTAGCTCGTCGATTTGTTCGTTTGAAAAATATACGATGAGAAATTCCGAACTTTTGACGATCTGGTTAAACAGCTCCTCGCGCCGCTTTTCAGTCAGTTTTTTTGAGTCGTTTAGCCCCGCCATCTCGCGCTTTAGCACGCATGCAGCTACTGCTAAGGGCCCAGCCAGCGCGCCGCGACCGGCTTCATCGATGCCGCAGATTTGGGCGTCAGATTTGTTTTTCATCTTTATGCTTTTGTGTAAGTTTTTTAGAATCTAAGCCGTCAAATTTCGGTTTGATTCGTATCAAATTTTGCCTTCCATTTTTCAAAAAATTGGCTAAAACAGCCCGAAATTTTGCTTTAAATGCTCTTTGATGGGCTCAAGCGGTAGCGAGATCTCGCTGTTTTTGCCGCCGGCCGTGCCGTCAAAAAATGTAATGCCGCTTGGCGAGAGCGTAAAATTTTCGCTCGGAGTTATCTTTTCTTTTGCGAAAATCGCGGTCAAATTTACGTCGTTTAAATCCTTAAAAACGTCGCTCAAATTTATCTTTTTTAGGTTTTTTAGCCAGACGGTTTTGCATATTTTTCCGCTCGCGCCGAGTTCGCAGACGCTTCTTATTTTGCCGTTTTGATACTCGAGGTTATTTAGCGCGTTTGCGGCGTTTTTTGAGGGGTCTTTGAGCCATGTTGTTTTAAAATTTGCAAGTTTTGCGGCGAGAGATTTTTTGTTATTTTGCGCAAATTTAGGCGCGTAAAAGTCGCTCGCGACGGCCTCAAATCGCGCCCCGTCTCGCCCGATCTCTTGCAGCCCGAGCGCGGCAAAATCATAGCTTGCGACCTGCTTTAGCACGGCTTTTCGCGCCTTGCCTCTGATCGCTAGCTTGCCCGTCAGTTCGCCGTTATCCGCTTTTACGCTTAGATTTAGCCACTCGGTGACCGCGCTTACGGCCGTTATAGCGGCGTCCGATTTTTCGATGCCGCCTTTGGTAAAGTCGTATCTGGCGCCCTCAAAAAATGCGTGCCCTTGAAATTTAGGCGGCAAAACGACGCCCTTATCGCTAAAATTTTCAAACTCAGTCTCAAGCTCGCTGATGTAGAGCTCGAATTTACTCCCGTCTGCCTCGCCTGCAAATTTATAAATTTTGCCCTCGTTTTCGTGTCTGATCTCGTAGCCTAGCGCCAAAACGCAGGCTAAAAATAGCGCTATAGCCGCTCTCATAATCGCTCCTTTTATATGCCCAGCGCCCAGCGCGAAAACGGCGCGACCTCGCATTTTATGCCCTCTATGCTCGTCTCGCCCGAGTTTGCCACGCTGATTGCTTGTAGCCTATTTATACCTAAAATTTTTAAATTTGCGTGTAGTTTTTTAAATTTTAAAAAGACCAAATCCGCATCGCTAAACGGTGAGCAAATGATAGCAAGTTTCCTTTTTGGCAGGAAAAAATCAAGCTCTTTCGTATAAAAAATCTGCTCGTTAAATTTGGCCAGCTCGCAAAAAACCGTGTTGTTAAAATTTTTAGCGAAGTCCTTTTTTAGGCTTAGCGCGCTTTTAAACGCAAAGTCGTTAAAATAAAGCCTCTTTGCGGCGTTTGGCTCGTTAAATTTCTCTACCAGGCTAACAGCGCTCATGTTTTCTAGCTCGCTAAGCGCGCCGTAGACGCTATCTTTCGAGATTTTTCGGGCGGATTTTAACGTGCTAAAAATCTCAAAAACGCTCACGTTTTGCGCTTGAGCCTTCGCGCACTCTTTTAGCACGGCTAGTTGCGTGGCGGATAGAGACGATTTTAGCGCGGTTTGCAGATTTGTCGCGACGTTTTCGGCATCGCAAAAGGCCGATGCCGGGCTCCTACCGTGAAGCAAAAAGTGGCTAAAAAGCGTCTCGGGATCGAACTTTTTTGAAAAAAATGCGATAAACTCCTCGTAGTCTAAAAAATCCAAATTTAGCTCGCTAAAGCCGTTTAAATTGACGTCTTTAAACCGAGAGGCGACGACAAAATTTTGCAAATTTAGCTCTAAAATCGGCTCAAATTTATCCTGAAATCTCTGCTCGAAATCATCGACCGCTAGAATTTTTATCTGCGGATTTTGGCGTAAAAACTCGGGCAAATTTGACAATATCTCATCCGCGTCTATGCGAAGGTCGCCTAAATTTACGTACAAAAACTCTTTACTCTCAAACGCCGACAAAAAGCCTGCGATCAGCGATGTTTTGCCGCTTCCTATGCTGCCTTTTATAAGCGTTTTCTGCGCCGTGATCTCAAATTTTCTATTTATAAATTTAATATTTTTCGGCGGGCTTTGATATAGCGCGTTTAGAGTCTGCATTTTTAGCCTTTAAAATTTGGAAAATTATAGCGAAGTTTCCTTATAAAGAGGAAGATAATTAAAATTTGTCGTCAAAAAAACTATCAAAAATTACTCAAATTTAAAAGAAAATGCGTTAAATTTGAATGGTAAAAATGCGAGCAAATTTTATTTGAATCAAATTTGCGCCCAAATAAACCCGTTCAAATTTATCCCAAATCAAATTGAAAAATTTTGCCTTAAGTTTCCAGCCAAATTTGCAAAAATTTCCTTATAAAAAGGAAATAATTTTATTAAATTTCATCAAATTTGCTCAAAATATTGACTTTAAAAAGCCATTTGGATAAAATCCGAGTCTCTTACACAAGTTAAGAAGTGTCGTATGTTTGCGACAAGTTCTATTCAAAGGAAAGAAAATGGAAAGAATCAGGCTTAAGCTTAAAGCTTATGACCATAGAGTTCTCGACCGCACAGTTGCAGCCATAGTAGAAGCTGTCAAACGAACGGGCGCCGACGTCAGAGGTCCGGTGCCGATGCCTACGAAGATCAAACGCTACACGGTCTTAAAATCACCACACATCAACAAAGACTCACGCGAGCAGTTTGAAATGAGAATTCACGCTAGAATGCTAGATATCGTAGCGGCTACGCCCGATACCGTCGACTCGCTAACAAAGCTCGACTTAGCCCCTGAGGTTAACGTCGAAGTCCGCGCGATGGGCAAATAAAGGCGAGGTGAAAGATGGAATATATCGTAGAAAAAATAGGCATGAGCAGAACGGTAAACAACCCAAGCATCCCCGTTACGCTTCTAAAGGTCGTAAACGCTAAAGTTTGCGAAGTGAGTGAATGCGGCTGCGCTATAGTAGCTTATGCTAAAGGTAAAGCAAAAAATAAAGCCATAGAGGGTCAGCAAAAAAAATATAGCCTAACGGCGGAATTTAATAAATTCGCAACCCTACAAGTCGCCAATAAAGAGGCGGGCGATCTTGATTTTAGTCCGCTTAGTTCGGCTAAAATTTTAAAAGTTAGCTTCAGCTCAAAAGGCAAAGGCTATCAAGGCGTCGTGAAAAGACACGGGTTTGCGGGTGGCCCAAAAAGCCATGGTTCTCGCTTCCACAAAAGACACGGCTCTATCGGTAACCGCGAGTGGCCGGGACGCGTTCAGCCTGGTATGAAGATGGCCGGACACACCGGAAACGAAAAAGTTACCGTTAAAAACGAGATCGTAAGCTTTGACGCCGAAAACGGAATTTTGGTTTTAAAAGGCAGCGTCGCTGGCTATAACGGCGCAATGGGCAGAATAAGGATAGTAAAATGAGTAAAGTTTGCGTATTAAACGAAAAATTACAAAAAGCTAGCGAGCTTGATCTACCGGCCAATTACGCCCAGATCAACCCGCACAACCTATATCTTTACGTTAAGTCTTATTTGTCCGGTATGCGTTCAAATTCGGCTCACACCAAAACCAGAGCTTTCGTAAGCGGCGGCGGTAAAAAACCGTGGAGACAAAAAGGTCGCGGCGGCGCTAGAGCGGGCTCAACCAGAACTAACGTCTGGGTAGGTGGCGCGGTGGCGTTTGGTCCGAGCAACGAGCGAAACTACTTCCAAAAGGTCAATAAAAAGCAAAAAAGATTGGCGCTTGAGTTCGCGCTAAACGAAAAAGCTAACGTGGGTAAAATTTTCGCGGTAGATAGCATAGAGATCGCAAGCGGCAAGACTAAAGACGCGGCTAAAATAATCAGCGCGTTAAATTTGAGAGACGCTTTGGTTGTAAAAGATCTGCTTGACGACAATACGTTACTCGCGTTTAGAAATCTATCAAACTGCTATCTAATCGATGCGAGCGAGATAAACGCTTACTTAGTGGCCACTTACGGTGCCGTCGTTATCGAGAAGGCCGCACTTGAAACTATAATAAAAGAGGGCTGAAATGGCAGATATAACTGATATCAAAACGATTTTATATACGGAAAAAACTCTCGGTCTTCAAGAGCAAGGCGTGGTCGTTATACAAACTTCGCCTAAGATGACTAAAAATAGGCTGAAAGAAATTTTGAAAGAATATTTTGGGGTAACGCCGCTTCGCGTAAATTCGCTTAGAATCGACGGAAAAGTTAAGCGTTTCAAAGGAAGAGAAGGTCAACGCAACGAGATAAAGAAATTTTACGTTCAGTTGCCTGAAGGCTCAAGCCTAGAAAACACGGAGGCGTAAGATGGCGATAAAAACCTATAAACCTTATACACCTAGCCGCAGATTTATGACGGGCTTATCGAGCGAGGATATCACCGCTAAACCTAGCGTGAGAAGCTTGCTTGTAAAGATCCCTGTAAGCGGCGGTAGAAATAGCAATGGTAGAATAACTTCTAGACATAAAGAAGGCGGAGCGAAGAAGCTTTATAGAATCATCGACTTTAAACGCCGCAAATTCGGTATCGAAGGTAAAGTCGAAGCTATCGAGTACGATCCGAACAGAAACTGCCGCATCGCGCTTATCGCTTATAAAGACGGCGAAAAACGCTACATCATTAGACCAAACGGACTAAATGTTGGTGATGTAGTAGCAGCAGCCGAGGCAGGTCTAGATATAAAACCTGGCAACGCAATGAAATTAAGAAACATCCCTGTTGGTACTATCGTACACAACGTGGAGCTAAAACCGGGCAAGGGCGCTCAGATGGCTCGTTCAGCCGGCGGTTATGCTCAGCTAATGGGTAAAGAGGAAAAATACGTAATGCTTCGCTTGCCAAGCGGCGAGATGAGACAAGTGCTTGCAGAGTGCATGGCTAGTATCGGCGTAGTAGGTAACGAAGACTGGGCGAACGTAACTATCGGTAAAGCCGGACGTAACCGCCACAGAGGTATCCGTCCTCAAACTCGCGGTTCTGCGATGAACCCAGTAGATCACCCGCACGGCGGTGGTGAAGGCAAGAAAAACTCTGGCCGTCATCCTGTTACTCCATGGGGTAAACCGACTAAAGGTGCTAAGACTCGCCGCAAAAAGGCTAGCGATAAGCTTATAATTTCAAGAAGGAAAGGTAAATAGAGATGGCAAGATCACTCAAAAAAGGACCTTTTGTCGATGAGCATGTAATGAAAAAAGTCGTTGCCGCTAAAAAAGCTAACGACAACAAGCCGATAAAAACATGGTCTAGACGCAGCACGATAGTGCCTGAAATGATAGGCCTAACGTTTAACGTTCATAACGGCAAGAGCTTCATTCCAGTATACGTTACGGAAAACCACATCGGATATAAACTAGGCGAATTTGCTCCTACGCGCACATTTAAGGGCCACAAAGGCTCAGTGCAAAAGAAAATCGGTAAGTAAGGGGATAAGATGAGCAAATCAATTATTAAATTCGTAAGACTATCTCCGACTAAAGCCAGACTAATCGCAAGAGAAGTACAAGGCATGAACGCCGAATTTGCACTAGCTAGCCTTAGCTTTATGCCAAACCGCGGCGCCAAATTTATCGCTACGGCTATCAGCTCGGCGGTAGCTAACGGCGGATTCGAGCCTGAAGAGGTTATCGTGACAAGCTGCCGCGTAGACGCAGGCCCAGTATTAAAAAGATTTAGACCGCGAGCGAGAGGAAGCGCAAGCAGAATCCGCAAACCGACTTCTCATATCTTAGTAGAAGTATCTAAACCTGAAAAGAAGGAAGCGTAATATGGGTCAGAAAGTAAATCCGATAGGTCTAAGACTAGGAATAAACCGCAACTGGGAGTCAAGATGGTTTCCCGCTAAAGGAACTTTGGCTGAAAATATCGGCGAAGACTACAAAATTCGCGCTTTCTTGAAAAAGAAACTTTACTACGCGGGCGTTTCTCAAATTTTGATCGAGAGAACGGCTAAGAAAATCCGTGTAACCGTCGTAGCAGCTCGCCCTGGTATTATCATCGGCAAAAAGGGCTCTGACGTAGAGAAGCTTAAAGAGGATATCCAAAAGCTGATCAACAAAGAAGTAAACGTAAATATCAAAGAAGAAAGAAAAGCTCAAGCTTCGGCTCAGCTGGCTGCGGAAAACGTAGCTATGCAGCTTGAAAAACGCGTTGCATTTAGACGCGCAATGAAAAAAGTTATCCAAGGCGCTCAAAAATCAGGCGCTAAAGGTATCAAAATTTCAGTTGCAGGACGTCTTGGCGGTGCAGAAATCGCTAGAACAGAGTGGTACTTAGAGGGTCGCGTTCCGCTTCATACTTTAAGAGCTAAGATCGATTACGGCGTTGCTGAAGCGCATACGACTTATGGAAACATAGGCATAAAAGTGTGGATATTTAAAGGCGAGGTTCTTCAAAAAGGCGTTCAACCTGAAAAAAACGAAGAAGAAAAAGCTGATAAAAAACCGCGCAGAGCAAGAAGAGGTAAATAATCATGTTGATGCCAAAACGAACTAAATTTCGCAAACAGATGAAAGGCAGAAACCGCGGTAAAGCTACTCGCGGTGCTGATCTTGCTATGGGCGAGATCGGAATAAAAGCCGTAGAAGCGGGCCGCGTAAATTCGCGCCAGATCGAAGCGGCTCGTGTGGCTCTAACTCGCCACGTAAAACGCCAGGCTAAAACTTGGATCAGAGTTTTCCCAGATAAGCCGCTAACCAAAAAACCTCTACAAACTCGTATGGGTAAAGGTAAAGCCGGAGTCGAAGAGTGGGTTATGAACATAAAACCAGGTCGTATAATAGTCGAAATGGCGGGCGTAGATGAGGAATTAGCGCGTGAAGCTCTAACTCTAGCTATCCACAAGCTTCCGTTTAAGACTAAAATCGTAACGCGAGAGAGTGAAAATGAAATATACTGATATTAAAGACAAAAGCGTTGCAGAACTTAACGCGTTATTGAAAGAGAAAAAGGTGCTTTTATTTACTTTAAGACAAAAGCTAAAAACTATGCAGCTAAGCAACCCTAACGAGATTAGCGCCGTCCGCAAGGAAATAGCGCAAATCAACACTGCAATTAGCGCTTCAAAGTAAGGGGTGAGAAATGGCATTAAAAAGAGAAATTCAAGGTGTCGTTTTACAAAAGGCCGGCGATAAGACGGCTACGATTTTGGTTGAGAGACGCGTTATGCACCCAAGATACCACAAATTCGTAAAACGCTTTAAAAAATATATGATTCACGACGAAAAGAACGAGACAAAAGCGGGCGATACGGTCGTAGCTATCGAATGCAGACCGCTAAGCGCGAGAAAATCTTTCCGCTTAAAGACTATTTTAGCGACGGGGGTTGAGTAATGATACAATCTTTTACGAGGCTTACGGTCGCCGACAATAGCGGCGCGAAAGAGCTAATGTGTATTAAGGTTTTGGGCGGCAGCAAGAGAAGATACGCGACGCTTGGCGACGTTATCATCTGCTCGGTCAAAAAGGCGCTTCCAAACGGTAAGATCAAAAAAGGTCAAGTGGTAAAAGCAGTTGTCGTAAGAACTAAAAAAGAGGTTCAAAGAGATAACGGCTCGCTAATCCGCTTTGACGAAAACGCAGCCGTCATCCTAGATAACAAACGCGAGCCTATCGGTACTCGTATCTTTGGACCGGTCGGCCGTGAGGTTAGATACGCTAACTTTATGAAAATCGTTTCGCTTGCTCCGGAGGTGTTATAATGGCTAACGTTAAATTTAAAGTAAAAAAAGGCGATACCGTTAAGATCATCGCAGGCGACGACAAAGGTAAAACAGGTAAAATTTTATCCGTCCTAGCCAAAAAAGGACAAGTCATCGTCGAGGGCTGCAAGGTAGCTAAAAAAGCTATAAAACCTAGCGAAAAGACCCCAAACGGCGGCTTTATCAATAAAGAGATGCCTATTGATATCTCAAATGTTGCAAAAGTTGAGGGCTGAAAATGAATAGATTAAAAGCTAAATATAACGAGGTCGTAAAGCCTGCTTTGGCTAAAGAATTCGACATCAAAAATCCTATGCTAATCCCTGCGATCGAAAAGATCGTGATAAGCGTAGGCGCTGGCGAATCTGCTAAAGATCAAAAGCAACTTCAAAACATCGCCGATACTATTTCGCTAATCGCCGGACAAAAAGCCGTAGTTACCGATGCTAAAAAATCGGTTGCTGGCTTTAAAGTGCGCGAGGGTTTCCCTGTCGGCGTAAAAGTAACGCTTAGAAAAGAGAATATGTTTGCGTTTTTAGACAAACTAATCTCTATCGCGCTACCGAGAGTTAAGGACTTTAGAGGCCTTCCAAAAGACGGTTTTGATGGATGCGGAAACTATAACTTCGGCCTTAACGAGCAGCTAATGTTCCCAGAGGTCGAGTATGATAAGATTTTACGCACTCACGGTATGAATATAGTTATAGTCACGACGACAAACAGCGACAAAGAGGCATTCAAATTGCTTGAGCTATTTGGTTTGCCGTTTGCGAAAGGAAAGTAATATGGCGAAAAAATCAATGATAGCAAAGGCTGCCAGGAAGCCTAAATTTGCGGTTCGCGGCTATACGAGATGCCAAATTTGCGGACGCCCGCATTCGGTTTATAAAGATTTTGGAATTTGCCGCGTATGCCTAAGAAAAATGGCCAACGAGGGACTAATCCCGGGTCTAAAAAAAGCAAGCTGGTAAGGAAGAGAAATGTTAAACGACTTAATTTCAGACGGACTAACTCGCATTAGAAACGCCGCAATGAGAAGACTTGAAACTACAAAGCTTCTTCATTCAAACGTCGTCGAGGCTACTTTATCTATCCTTGCGGCTAAAGGCTATATCGAGAGCTACAACGTCGTAGAAGAAGATAAAAAGAAATTTATAAACGTAGTTCTAAAATACGACGAGCACGGCAGAAGCGTGATTAACGAGCTTAAGCGCGTATCAAGCCCAGGCCGCCGCGTTTATAAGGGAAAAGACGAGATCAAGAGATTTAAAAACGGCTACGGAACGATCATCGTTAGCACCAGCAAGGGCGTTTTAAGCAACGAAGACGCTCACAAAGCTGGCGTAGGCGGGGAAATCCTCTGCTCTGTGTGGTAATGAACGAAAACGATGTGGGGCATCGTTTTCGCATCATTGAAGTGAAGCTTAAACGATAGGCTTCCCGGATTTCCGGCGGGAGCATCGTTGTTGCATCCTTGAAAATGTAATCTAATTCGGTAGGCTTGTCGTATTTACGACACATAACGTTTCGGATTGCTTTGAAATGAAATTTGACTCGGTATGTTTTTCGTTATTTATAAAATTTACGAAAAACTTCTGCCGTCAAATTTATAAAATTTAAAAACGGAAGCTCAAATTTAAAAAGCTTCCCAAATTTAGCTCGGCTTGCAAATTTATCCAAATTTGCCAAAGCTAAATTTAAAAACGACGATGTCAAATTTGACGCCAAATTTTAGGAAATAAATCCAAAAAAGGCTAGTCAAATTTGACGAGAAAATTAAAGTGTTTGAAGCGGTTTTTATCGCTTCGATTCATTTCTATTTTTATGGTATTGCGGTATCCATTCGTAAAAGTAGACATACCCTAGACAAGTAAAAAGGAAAAAAATGTCACGTATAGGAAAACAGCCGATAGCTATTCCAAGCGGAGTAGAGGTCAGCGTAGAAGGCAACGTCCTTAAATTTAAAAAAGGCGCTCATCTAAAAGAGCTTGACACAAAAGGGCACGTAGATGTTAAAGTCGAGGATGCTCACATAGTATTTTCTCCAAAGAGCGACGAGAGACAAGATAGAGCCTACTGGGGCACTTATAGAGCGCTTGCAAACAATATCGTCATCGGCATCACAAAAGGTTTTGTTCGCCAGCTTGAGATCAACGGCGTCGGTTACAAAGCCGCAGCTAAAGGCCAAGTACTTGAGCTTACTTTAGGATTTTCTCACCCGATAAATCACGAAGTGCCAAAGGGCGTTGAAATCAGCGTAGAGAAAAACATCATAACTATCAAAGGCGACGATAAGCAAGTTGTTGGCCAGATCGCGGCGCAAGTCAGAGCGTACAGACCGCCTGAACCATATAAGGGAAAAGGCGTTAAATACGTAGAAGAGCGCATCATCCGCAAAGCCGGTAAGACATCTAAGAAGTAAGGGATAGATAATGACAGCAAATGTATTAAAAAGAAAACTCGCTCTTAGAATCAAGAGAAAAAGAAGAATCAGAGCCAAAATTTCCGGCACTGCGGTATTGCCTAGAATTTCTATCTTCAAATCAAACAGAACTCTTTACGTCCAAGCTATCGATGACGTAGCAGCCGTAACTCTAGCGGCGGCAGACGGTAGAAAACTAGGCGTAAAAGCAAACAAAGAAGGCGCCGTAACTTTGGCTAAAGAATTTGCAAAAACTCTAAAAGCTAAAAAAATAGAAGCGGCATTATTCGACAGAAACGGCTATTTGTATCACGGCGTTATAGCGGCTTTTGCAGACGCATTACGTGAAAACGGTATCAAACTATAAGGAAAATCGCTATGGAAAAATATAACAGAGAAGAATTCGAAGAAGTAATGGTTGATATCGGCCGCGTTACAAAGGTCGTAAAAGGCGGTCGTAGATTTAGATTTACGGCTCTTGTCGTAGTGGGAAACAGAAACGGCCTAGTGGGCTTTGGCTTCGGTAAAGCAAAAGAGGTACCGGACGCTATGAGAAAAGCCGTCGACGACGCGTTTAAAAATATCATCGAGGTAAAAAGAAAAGGCTCGACTATACCTCACGACGTAGAGGTTAAATTTAACGCTAGTCGCGTTTTGCTTCGCCCTGCTAGCGAAGGTACGGGCGTGATCGCGGGCGGTAGTGCTCGTCCTATTCTAGAGCTTGCGGGCATCAAGGACATCCTAACAAAATCGCTTGGCTCAAACAACTCGGCAAACGTCGTTCGCGCTACTTTAAAAGCGCTAAGTATGCTTAAAGGCTAAGGAGAAGATATGGGACTAGAAAATTTAAAACCTGCCGAGGGCTCGACTAGACAAATCAAAAGACTAGGTCGCGGTCAAGGTAGCGGTCAAGGTAAAACCGCGGGTAAAGGACACAAAGGTCAAAGAGCTAGAAAAGGCTACAATGAAAAAAGAGGCTTCGAGGGCGGTCAGCAACCGCTTCAAAGACGCCTTCCAAAAGTAGGCTTCACTTCTAAATTTGAGAAACCTTACGTAATCAACGTAGAAAAAATCGTTGCGGTAAAAGAGCTAAGCGAGATCACTATCGCTACTATCGCTACCGTGCATAAAATTTCAAGCAGCGTCAAGAAAATCAAATTGATCGGAGTGAGTGCGAAAGATTTGGCTTCGAAAATCAAAGACGAGAACGTAACCGTTAGCGGACGTGCGTAATGAATAAGACATTGACCAACAAGATTTTAATCACGTTGGCATTTTTATTTGCTTACAGGATACTGGCATACGTGCCGGTTCCTGGCGTAAACGTCAATGTTATTAAAGAGTTTTTCGATTCGAATTCCTCAAATGCGCTTGGACTATTTAATATGTTCAGCGGTAAGGCCGCAGAGCGCCTCAGCATCATCTCTCTAGGCATTATGCCATACATCACGGCATCGATTATTATGGAGCTTTTAGCGGCTACTTTCCCAAATTTGGGCAAGATGAAAAAAGACCGCGACGGCATGCAAAAATATATGCAGATTATCCGTTATGCCACTATCGGTATCACGCTTGTTCAAGCAGTGGGCGTTAGTATGGGGCTTCAGAGCCTTCACGGTAGAGGCGGAGAGGACGCAATAATGATAGATATGAATTTATTTATCGCGATTGCGGCAGCTTCGATGCTAACGGGAACCATGCTTTTGATGTGGATAGGCGAGCAGATCACTCAGCGCGGTATCGGCAACGGCATCAGCCTTATTATCTTCGCTGGTATCGTTAGCGGCATACCTTCAGCCATCGGCGGAACGGTAAATTTGGTAAATACGGGCGAGATGAACTTCCTTGTAGTTATCGTAATTTTGCTTGTTATCTTGGTCACGGTAGGCATAGTTATCTACGTCGAGATGGGCGAGAGACGCGTACCGGTGAGCTATTCGCGTAAAGTCGTGATGGAAAATCAAAATAAACGTATCATGAACTATATACCTATCAAGGTAAATTTAAGCGGCGTTATTCCTCCGATTTTCGCCAGTGCGATTTTGATGTTTCCGAGCACCATTTTGCAGGCCAGCACAAATCCTTACATCCAAGCTATTCACGATTTTTTAAATCCAAATAGCTATTTTTTCAACTTTTTGACGTTCTTGCTGGTCGTATTTTTTGCATATTTTTACGCTTCGATAGCGTTTAATGCAAAAGATATCAGCGAAAATTTAAAAAGACAGGGCGGATTTATCCCGGGCATTAGACCGGGCGAGGGTACTGCGGGCTATCTAAACGAAGTGGCATCAAGACTAACATTTAGCGGCGCGATTTACCTCGGTCTTATCTCGACGCTTCCTTGGGTACTCGTTAAAATTATGGGCGTTCCGTTTTATTTCGGTGGCACGTCGGTACTGATCGTGGTTTCTGTCGCGCTTGATACGATGCGAAGGATAGAAGCTCAAATTTATATGAATAAATATCAAACTCTAAGCGCGGTAGGCTTGTAATGGCTATAACCATTATGCAGCCAAACGACATAGAGAAGATGCGAGCGGCGAATAAAATCGTCGCTCAAACCCTCGACTACGTAGAAAGCGTGATCAAGCCCGGCATTTCACTGCTCGAAATAGACAAAATTTGCGACGATATGATAAGGGCTGCAGGTGCAAAGCCGGCATTTAAGGGGCTTTACGGCTTTCCAAACGCAGCTTGCATCAGCGTAAACGAAGTAGTAATCCATGGCATCCCAAACGAATACAAGCTGCAAGAAGGCGACATCGTAAGCGTCGATATCGGCTCAAATTTAAACGGATATTTCGGCGACTCGGCTAGAACTTGGGGCGTGGGTCAAATTTCGCGCGAGGACGAAAAACTAATCGCTTGCGCTAAAGATGCGCTATATTTTGCGATAGATACCGTAAAAGCTGGAATGCACTTTAAAGAGCTTAGTTTTGAAATCGAGAAATTTATAAGAGCTCGCGGATTCGTTCCTTTAACTGGATTTTGCGGTCACGGCATCGGTAGACGCCCGCACGAAGATCCGCAAATTTTAAATTATTTAGAGGGCGGTAGCCCAAAATCTGGACCGAAAATCAAAAACGGAATGGTATTTTGCGTGGAGCCGATGATTTGCCAAAAAGACGGCACTCCGGTGATCGGTCCTGACAAATGGAAAGTAACCAGCAAAGACGGACTAAGAACCAGCCACTACGAGCACTGCATGGCAGTCGTGAACGGACGTGCGGAGATCTTAAGCCTAGCGTAAAATTTTAAAATTTACAAGTTGTTTGTGCGACTTGTAAATTTTAAAATTTTAATTTGTGGTGAGTTAAAATTTTAAATCCAAATTTCTGCCAAACGGCGAAAGTAAATTTAACAAAAAGGAGTTAAGTGGCAAAAGACGACGTCATAGAGATCGACGGCAACGTCATCGAGGCGCTGCCAAACGCGACGTTTAAGGTCGAGCTCGACAACAAACACGTGATTTTGTGTCATATTGCGGGCAAGATGAGGATGCATTATATAAAAATAATGCCTGGAGACCGCGTAAAGGTGGAGCTAACGCCTTACAGTCTGGATAAGGGTAGGATAATTTACCGACATAAGTAAATTAAAAGCTAAATTTGGCTATACTCAGCCCTTTGCGACAAATTGCTGTATGAAGAATTGTTTTCAAAGCCCACCACTTGTTTTGAAAATAGTTGGTTTAAAATTTCGTTAAACCTGATGCAGCCTAAAAGTGGAATAAATTTTTAGGAGACTAGAATGAAAGTTCGTCCTTCTGTAAAGAAGATGTGTGACAAGTGCAAAATTGTCAAGCGCCAAGGCGTAGTTCGCATAATCTGCGAAAATCCAAAACATAAACAAAGACAAGGATAAAGCATGGCACGTATCGCAGGTGTGGATTTACCAAAGAAAAAGAGAATCGAATACGGTTTGACCTATATTTACGGTATCGGTCTTCACAAATCTCGTCAAATTTTGGATGCTACCAAAATTTCTTACGATAAAAGAGTAAACGATCTAACCGAAGACGAAGCTGCGGCTATCCGCAAAGAGATCCAAGAGAACCACGTGGTGGAAGGCGACCTTAGAAAAAGCGTCGCTATGGATATCAAGGCTCTTATGGACTTAGGAAGCTACCGCGGTCTAAGACACAGAAAAGGTCTTCCGGTGCGCGGTCAAAAGACTAAAACAAACGCTAGAACTAGAAAAGGCAAGCGCAAAACAGTCGGCGCTGCGACTAAATAAGGATAAGCGATGGCAAAAAGAAAAGTAGTTAAAAAGAAAATTGTAAGAAAAAGTATCGCTAAAGGTATCGTTTATATAAGCGCGACTTTTAACAACACTATGGTAACGGTTACCGATGAGATGGGAAATGCTATCGCTTGGAGCAGTGCTGGCGGACTAGGCTTTAAAGGAAGTAAAAAATCAACTCCTTACGCAGCGCAACAAGCAGTAGAAGACGCTCTAACCAAAGCAAAAGAGCACGGTATAAAAGAAGTAGGCATCAAAGTACAAGGTCCTGGCAGCGGCAGAGAGACCGCAGTCAAGAGCGTAGGCGCGGTAGAGGGCATAAAAGTAACGTTTTTAAAAGATATAACTCCGCTTCCGCATAATGGTTGCAGACCGCCGAAACGCCGCCGCGTATAATTAGAAATTTAGGAGAATTATTATGGCTAGATATAGAGGACCCGTTGAAAAATTAGAAAGAAGACTCGGCGTTAGTTTGGCGCTAAAGGGCGAGCGTCGCTTAGCAGGAAAAAGCGCGCTTGACAAAAGACCTTACGCTCCGGGACAACACGGACAAAGAAGAAGCAAGATAAGCGAATACGGCTTGCAGCTTCGCGAAAAACAAAAAGCTAAATTTATGTACGGCATTAGCGAGAAGCAATTCCGCCGCTTATTCCAAGAGGCTGCTCGCCGCGAGGGAAATACCGGTGCGCTTTTGGTGCAGCTTTTAGAGCAAAGATTAGATAACGTAGTTTACAGAATGGGCTTTGCGACTACTCGCCGCTTTGCTCGCCAGCTAGTTACTCACGGACATATTTTAGTAAACGGTAAGAGAGTGGATATTCCTTCTTACAGAGTTCAAGCGGGTGCTAAAGTAGAGGTTATCGAAAAATCTAAAAACAATCCGCAAATAGTTCGCGCGATCGACCTTACGGCACAAACTGGCATCGTAGCTTGGGTTGACGTCGAAAAAGATAAAAAATTCGGAATTTTCACAAGAACTCCGGAAAGGGAAGAAGTCGTCATTCCTGTCGAGGAAAGATTCATAGTAGAGCTTTATTCGAAATAATAAGGGGTATAACGATGAGAAAAATTACCACATCAGCTTATATGCCTACCGAAATTTCAGTAGAGAGTATAAGCGAGAATGTCGCCAGAATAACCGCGTATCCGTTTGAGACGGGCTATGCTGTTACTTTGGCTCATCCGCTAAGACGACTTTTATATAGCAGCACGGTTGGATTTGCGGCTACGGGCGTCAAGATAGAGGGCGTATCTCACGAATTTGATTCGATGAGAGGCATGCTCGAGGACGTAGCGCAGTTTATTATAAATTTAAAAAACATCCGCTTTAAGCTAAAAAACGAGTCTGAGCGCGAGGTGGTTGAGTATTCGTTTAAAGGTCCAAAAGAGATAAAAGCCGGTGATCTAAAAAGCGATGTCGTAGATATCGTAAATCTGGACGCCTATCTTGCGACCATAAACGAGGACGCGGAGCTTAAATTTTCCGTAATCATCCAAAAAGGTATCGGATACGTCCCAAGCGAAGAGATAAGAGACAATACCGAAGAGGGTTATATAGCCCTCGACGCTTTCTTTACGCCTGTTAAAAAAGCCGTTTATGAGCTAGTAAACGTTCTAGTCGAGGATAACCCTGACTACGAGAAGATTATTTTCACGGTTACGACGGATGGACAAGTGGGCGCGATCGAGGCGTTTAAACACGCGATCGAGGCGATGTATCAGCAGATGTCGGTGTTTAAAGGCGTTTTAAATATCGACGTTTCTGCAGGCTTAAACGCTCAAACTTCAGGCAGCGAGCATGCGAAACTACTTCAAAGCGTAGAAGAGCTAAATTTGAGCGCTAGAAGCTTTAACTGCCTTGATAAAGCCGAGATTAGATTTATCGGCGAGCTTGCTTTGATGGATGAAAACGAGCTAAAAGAGCTTAAAAATTTAGGCAAAAAATCTCTCGACGAGATCAAAGCCGTTATGCAAGAGATCGGATATCCGGTCGGCGGCGACCTAGGCGGCGGCAAAGAGCAACTCAAGAAAAAAATCGCCGACCTAAAATCACAAATGAGTGCAAAAGAGTAAAAGGAAGATAAATGAGACACGGTCACGGATACAGAAAACTAGGTAGGACGTCGGCTCACCGTTCGGCTCTACTTAAAAATTTAGCTATCGCTATCATCAAAAGCGAAAAGATAGAGACGACCTTGCCTAAGGCAAAAGAGTTGAGAAGCTATATCGAAAAGCTAATCACTAGAGCTAGAAAAGGCGACAGCAACGCTCATAGAGCAGTTTTTGCCAGCTTGCAAGATAAAGAAACTACGAATAAACTAGTAACTGAGCTTGCTCCAAAATTCGTAGGCAAAAACGGCGGATATACGCGCATCGTTAAGACTCGCGTTCGCCGAGGCGATGCTGCTGAGATGGCTTATATCGAGCTAATCAAAGAATAATTTTTAGAGAGCTTCGGCTCTCTTTTCTTTTTAAATTGACATATTTTAGTTACCTCAAACTCCCTTTAGTATTCACATCAATTAAATTTATTTGTTCATCTATTGCATTGTTTGCAATTTTGTATTTAGTTAGAAAGTAACAAAATTTGTAGCTAGTTTTACCCTGGTTTCTGTCGTAGTTTGAAGTGCAAATTTGCTTTCAAAAGATTTGCTTATACGATAGACGCTTGCCATATCAAATTTATGCATCTCTGCAAACAACATTTGGAATATTAAGCACAGGTATTTCGAGTTTTGAATTACGGATTACGCCCTTGCTACACTACCGCACGTTTTCATCCTTAAAGAGCTGCTAGTATTTTTTATATTTGACTTATCAACATATAGAATCGCTTAAAATTCCAAATTTATCCAAGTCAAAAATAGCGGCCAAAACGCCAAACTCATAGCGTATTTAAAATTTTATCTGCTATAATATCTCAAAAATTTAAAAGGTTAAAAATGATCCCATTTACCGATGAAGAGCTTTTAAAGCCCGTAAAAGCCAGCCTGCAAAAGGTTTTGCCTATGCTTGAAAACGACGGCGGAGGCATGGAGCTATTAGGTATCAAAAACGGCAAAGTTTACGTCCGCCTCACCGGCCACTGCCACGGCTGCGCAGCTAGCTCGACCACCCTAAAATACGGCATCGAGCGTCAGCTCCGCATGGATATCCACCCTGAGCTAGAGGTCGTAAACATCCCTATCGGCGAGGAAGTTAAATTTGATTGATTACAAAAAGGCGGGGATAAAAGCGTTTAACAAGGGCGATTTTGACGCCGCAGCGAGCTATTTTTCGCTCGCCTACGACAAAAAACCAGACAAAAAGCTGCTTTTTCTCATCATGCTTTGCTCACTTGCTAAGACTCGCCGCGATGAGGCGATGACGCTTTTTGAGATATTTAAGCTAAAAGACAAGCTCGGCATGAGTCCCGATGAACTCGAGGAAATTTTGGGCGCGCTTGAGGCGAAATTTAACGACGACGAGAGTCTTGAGGAGCAAAACGCGATCAGCTACGCCGATTTTATGGACGCTGTTAGGCGCGGCGGATTTAAAAGCACCTTTGAGGACATCATGTTTTCCACGCGCGTGATGATCGACAACCGCGACGATTTCCTCGAGTTTTTGCAAAATCTTATCAAAAATGGCTTCATCGAAATGGGGCTAAACTACATCGAGACCGCAGCCGTGATGTTTGCCGGCGACGAGCGACTAAGCGCGCTGGCTCGCGAAATCAACGAAAAGGCCGAAAGTGAAAATTTACGTTAAAGAAGGCTTCGTCACCGACAACTCAAACGAATGCGAGGCGGGTTGCTATTTCGTTAAAACGGCGACGAACGCCAAATTTGAAGCAGCTGCCGAGGCAAAGGGTGCAAAAATCATAAACTTAGCCGAGTGCAAGCGGCTGCTAGGTATCGACGAGAACATCAAAATCATCGGCATCACGGGCACGAACGGCAAGACCACGACCGCAGCGATTATCTGCGCTACGCTGTTAAATTTAGGCTACGGATGCGGCCTGTGCGGTACTCGCGGCGCCTTTATAAACGGCGAGCGCATCGACGACAAGACGCTAACGACGAGCGAAATTTTACGCACGCTTAGCTACCTCAAAGCCGCTAGCGAGCGCGGTTGCGAGTACTTCGTGATGGAGGCTAGCTCGCATGCCATTGCGCAAAAACGCATCGAGAGCTTGGATTTTGCGATGAAAATTTTTACGAATTTGACCCAAGACCACCTCGACTACCACGGTACGCTTGAAGAGTATGCGCGCGTAAAGAGCGAGTTTTTCGCAGATGACGCGCCAAAGCTCATAAACATAGACGACCGCGGCGGGATCAAATTTAACCCCGCAAACGCACTAACATATTCACTTAGCGCGCTCCACGCGGACGCGGACTTCGCGCCCGTCGAGTATTCGCTAGAAGGCGGCATGCGCGGGATGCTAAAGACTCCGCGCGGGCAAATGGCGCTAAGCTCAAATTTGCACGGCGAATTTAACCTCTATAACCTTGTCGCAGCCGTCTCTTGCGTCGCGACGCTGACGGATAGGCCGCTAGATGAGATCGCGCGCGCCGCGGCGGAATTTGACGGCGTAGAGGGGCGCATGGAGGTCGTGAGTCGCGAACCGCTCGTGATTGTGGATTTCGCACACACTCCGGACGGTATCGAAAAGGTGCTAAATGCATTGCGCCATCGCAAGATCGTCGCGGTTTTTGGCGCAGGCGGCGATAGAGACCGCACCAAACGCCCAAAAATGGGCGCGATAGCGCAAAAATACGTGCATAGACTCGTCGTCACCAGCGACAACCCCCGCAGTGAAGAGCCAGAAAGTATCATCGCCGAGATATGCGGCGGCCTAGAGATGAACGAGCGCGTAAAATGTATCGCAAACCGCAAAGAGGCGATAAAATACGCGCTTGAAAGCCTCTCGCAGGATGAAATTTTGGTGATTTTAGGCAAGGGCGACGAAACCTATCAAGAGATCAAGGGCGTAAAATATCCGTTTAGCGACAAAGAGGTCGTGCGCGAACTTTTGGACGGACGCGCCTAAATTTACGGACGAAACGGCGGTGAAACAAGGGTAAATTTGAGTAAAATTTGCCTTTGTTTGCGCCTAAATTTCTATTTTACTGCCGAGCGGCGTCAAATTTATCGCAGTTTTTGTCACTCGCGTAAATGCCTCTAAAATCAAATTTGATCACAAATTTTACTCCGAATTTTATCGCGGCAAGCAAGCAAAAACGAATCGCCGCGGCTATATAAAGTTGCTTTTTGCGGCTAAATTTATAGTATAATTTTCTCAAAAAACACAAAGGACTGCCGATGAAAATCGAAATTTTATCAAGCAAAATCCACCGCGCGCGCGTGACGGACGCAAACCTCAACTACGTGGGCTCGGTTACGATCGGACCCGAGCTCATCGAGGCCGCGGGGCTTTGCGAATACCAAAAAGTCGA